>JAURLQ010000089.1 GCA_030831125.1 Gammaproteobacteria bacterium | reverse complement strand
CTGCTGGAAGCTCTTTCAAAAGGAGAAAGGGCGCTACTTGATAAAAAGACGTTGACTCATGCCCAAGCCAAGGAGCGAATGGGTAAATGGCTAAAATAGTCTGGACGGAACCAGCTCTTGATCAATTGGATGAAATTGCTGAATACATCGCTTTAGATAAGCCGGATGCAGCAAGAAAACTTGTAGCCAGAATCTTTAAAAAGGTAGATCGCCTGGAGCAGTTTCCGAACTCAGGGAGAGAGTCGTCAGAACTTCCTGACTCTATTTATCGAGAAGTTATATGCAGCCCATGCAGAGTTTTCTATCGGTGTGATGGAAATAAGGTGCTTATCCTTCATGTCATGAGAGACGAGATGCAATTGAGGAAGTTCTTATTGAATGATGAGTATGGCAGCAGCTAACAAAGCGTTGCAGGCGGACCAATACATGTTGTCATGCCCTTTGCGTACTCAAGGGCCACACCAGCTGGCTTTGTCCGTTGAGCAAGGGTGTCAGCACATAAGGTGAGATGGATTATTATATGGACAATGAAAATGATGGAGAACTCGCCGAGGAACACCGACCGGAAATAATATGCGAAAAGTTAAAAAGGCCAGCGAAGGAAAACGTAGTCTCTGACGCTGTCCTGGGAGGTATTGACGGGTGCGTTACAACGTTTGCGGTAGTGTCGGGCGTAGTTGGCGCAGGCTTTTCTCCTTCTGTGGCTTTGGTGATGGGCTTTGCTAATCTCATTGCGGATGGATTTAGCATGGCTGTAAGCAACTATGAATCTATAAAAGCAGACAGAGATTTTGTTCAAAATATTCGAGATGCAGAAAAAGAGCACATAGACAAGATACCATCAGGAGAACGAGAAGAGATTCGTCAAATATTCAGGAATAAAGGCTTTTCTGGAGAAGTGCTGGAAGAAATCGTGAATACCATAAGTGCCGATCAGCATTTATGGATAGAAACAATGCTGACAGAAGAGCATGGGGTGCAAAAAAATAGCCGAGATCCCGTCAAGGCCGCTATTACAACATTTGCGTCATTCGTGATTGTTGGTTCAATGCCTTTAATGCCATTGTTCGCATCAGGGTTGGAAAAAAATGCACAGTTTCTCATAAGCGCTTTTCTCGCGGCATTGATGTTTTTTTCTATTGGGGTAATGAAGAGTCGGATTTTCTCAAAAACAGCAATAAGCTCTGGAATTGGAACCCTTTTAACAGGCGGCACTGCCGCATCGCTGGCATTTTTCGTAGGTTATGCCCTAAGAGAGTTATTTGGAATTGCTTCACTATAATCAGATTCAAAATACAAGGTCCAACAAAGCGATCGTTCGGACGTAAACTACACTGCGCTTCGTTTGATCCGCAAAGCTTCAATGTTATGTGTTTCGAAGAAATTTACTACAACTTATGCCCTGGAGCCGCTAAACATTTACAGAAAATTGGCCGGTATTGATGTATGGAAAATTCAGCTACTTTGAAGAAAAGTCAGGATGAACGAGAAAATCCATTCTTCCTCATATATGGTTTTCTCCCACTCACCATAGTTCTTATTGGTTTTGCGCCATCTTTATTCCTTCGCGCCGCTTTTGAAATACCACCAATCCCGCTCTATTTACATCTTCATGGCGCCATTCTCACAGGGTGGTTCGTTATTCTCGTCGCTCAGGATTGGCTTATACGCACGCAAAACCCCGCACTACATCGTAATCTAGGCCCATTCGCAGCCTGTTATGGCCTCCTTGTTGTTGGTGGGGGCCTAATGCCGACATTCAAGGATTTTTCACGAAACTTGGGTTCAGGGATTACTTTTGACTTGGATATGGCTGAAATCGACCCTGCGTTAGGCTAAGGTATAAGTTACATTACATTTATAGGTGGTGTTGTGTGGGCCAATATTGTTTCAGTTGGCGCCTTTGCTATCTTGTTTTACTCGGCAATTATTTGCCGTACGAGTTCTGATATCGATAAACGCCTGATATTAAAAGCAGCTATTTCTATACCGGGACCCGCATTGGCCAGAATCTCACGATTAGAAATACTTGGCAGCGAGCAAGGGCCTTTCATACCGCTGGCATTTTTCAACCAAAAACAGGCATTGGACGATCTGCGCCTGAAGGCGGGAATGATATATTCACGAATATTCATGGTTCCTCTTGTTATAGGCCTGTATTTCAAAAATTGCAGGCAGATATACTTGCTGGAATAGACGCTGAATCCACTATTATCCGAATATAGAGCCGTAGGAGGTGTTGTATGAAGTCCAGTTCCCTATTCAGATTTCTGGTGCTGGGGCTGATGCTGGTACCCGCGCTGGCCCAGGCGCAGGTGTCGTGTACCCGAGGAGGCTTGCAGCGTGCAGTCGACTTTTATATAGATGCCCAGACCAAAGGTGATTTTTCCGGTATGCCCCTTGCCAATGGCCTTGGCTACTGGGAAAACGAAGCCCGTATGAGTATCGATGACGGTATCATCCAGAAGCCGATGAACATACGCCACCATCGCAGCATTTTTGATACGGATTCCTGCCAGAGTTTTACTGAAGTAATTGTCACTGATGAAGACGAGCCCTATGTGCTGGGCACCCGTTTGCGTGTGAATCACGAACTCATTGCAGACGTGGAAATTCTGTGGACTACCACAGGTTACTGGCTGTTCGATGCTGACTCTTACCTGCGTTATTCTTCCACTGAAAACTGGGATCCCATTCCTGCACGTGACCGCGATTCGCGGGGAACTCTGGTGTCCGCTGCCAATGCCTATCTGGATGCCTTCCTTGAAGGCAAGATAGACCAGGTGCCATGGGGTTTCCCCTGTGTGCGTATAGAAGGAGGTCTCTATACCGGTAAAGGCACGCCCAACGACAGTTGTGAGGTGGGCGTTCCCTCAGGCGTGAATATTGCCAATCGGCGCTTTGTGGTTGATGAAGTACTGGGGTCGGTAGTGGTTTACTGCACCTTTGGTGCTGGAAGTGCCAATGGTGGCAGTGGTGCTCCCGACACTCACCTGTTTCGGGTTGAAAATGGCAGGCTGCGTTATGTGCATACCCTTACGCATCTGCTGCAGGCCAATTTCCGGGGTAACTGATCAGGCCCTGCTTCATCCCGTGAGTCGTTCAGGCTTGCGGGTTGGGCTGTTCATCAAAAAAATTGGAATCAACGGAGTAATCAATGTCTCTCAAATTACTGGGTATACCCCTGAGCAATTACTACAACATGGTCAAGCATGCGCTCATGCACAAGGGTCTTGAATTTGAAGAGGTCATGACCAGACCCAGCCAGGAAGCTGAATTTCTCGTTAAAAGTCCCATGGGCAAAGTACCGGTGCTTGAAACAGCGCATGGCTGTCTTACAGAGACCGATGCCATTCTCGATTATCTGGAAGAAACCTGTCCGCAGAATCCCCTGTTTCCCACTGATCCTTTTGCCAGGGCCAGGGTCAGACAGTTGATGAAAACCCAGGAGTTGTATGTGGAAGGGCCCGCTCACGAGCTCATCATGGCTATTTTTGGTGGTGAAGTGCCTGAACATGTGAAGGCAAACAGTCAGCCGGCTGCCCGCAAAGGGCTGGCTGCCATAGGCAGGCTGGTAAAGTTTTCACCCTGGATTGCCGGCGAGCAGATTACCTTTGCTGATATTCTGGTTTTCTATTCGTTCACGCTCAGCAACAGACTTACCGGAATGGTCTATGGTTGGGACATGCTGGCTGAAGTGCCCGGACTGGCTGAGTGGTATGAGCAATTCAGTAATCTGGAAATCACCACAAAGGTCATGGCCGACAACAAGGCTGCATCAGAAGCGATGGCGAACAGAATCAAGGTCTGATCCAGCACTTCAGCTACAGCTGTTTTCTGTGTGTCTGTTCAACTCATCAATTGCAACAGTCCGGGATTCAGCTGACGAATATCGTTACAACCCAGCAGGCGCATTGATCTTTGCAGCTCGCTCTTGAGTATATCAATGGCTCGCTGCACACCTTCCTGACCCCCTGCTGCCAACCCAAACAGGTAAGGCCGGCCTATCATGCAGGCATCGGCACCCAGGGCGAGTGCCTTGATGATGTCACTGCCGCGCCTGATTCCCCCATCAAGAATGATTTGGGTGCTTTCACCTACAGCTTCGGCAATGGCAGGCAAGGCAGCAACAGGAGCAATGGCATGATCCAGTTGGCGGCCGCCATGATTGGAAATGATGATGCCGGTGGCGCCTGTGCTGACAGCACGCTGGGCATCGTCAGCACGTACTATGCCTTTGACCAGAAAGGGGCCGCCCCACTGTTCAATCATCCAGGCTAGATCGTCCCAGGTTACTGAAGGGTCCAGCTGGCTTGCTGCGTTCTGGCCCATGGATGTGGCGTTCTCTACTGCCTTGCCGGTAAGACCGGCCACATTGGCCAGTGTAATGGTGGGTTTGCTCAGGGTATGCCACCACCAGGATGGATGTAGCGCCATATCAACGAGAGAGGCCGCTGTAAATTTCGGTGGCAGTGTAAAACCGTTACGCAAATCGCGTTCACGCTGCCCGGAGGTCTGCACATCCACAGTAAGGCACAAACCCTTGTAGCCTGCTACGCGACAGCGTTCGATAAAATCCCTTACAACACCGCGATCTTTCCACACATAAATCTGGAACCACTTGTTGCATTTGGCGGCTTGCCCAACGACCTCTATGTTGTGGGTTGCCATCGAAGACAGGGTAAATATCAGGTTTTCCTTTTCGGCAACGGGTAGCACGGCCAGTTCGCCCAGATGATGGAACAGACGCTGACCACCTGTGGGTGAAAATATCAATGGCAGGTCGGTTTGCACTCCCTGGATGGTTGTAGACAGATTCACACTGGCAACATCAGTGAGTACCTTCGGCAGCAATTCGTACTTGTTGAACCCGCTGCTGTTGCGCTGCATGGTAATTTCGTCTTCAGCAGCGCCATCTATGTAATCAAAAAACACTTTGGGCAGACGTTTACGGGCCAACAGGCGAAGATCGGCAATTGAATGGCAGGCTGTCAATGCAGGGGACAAGTAATGCTCCGGTCAAGAACGGGGATGGAGGAAAAGATAAAGCACGCTCATCCCCGCATCAAGCCGATACTTGAAATGCCCAATGGGCTATCATCGGCATCATGAAAGCTCTGGATAAGGTATTGAACAAGGTAGCACCCACTGGCGGGCGGCAGTCTGTGGCATCTGAAAATAATGGACGAGTTGAGAGCACAGTTTCAAGGGATGACTACATCAATACCATCAACCAGATTTTTGCCGAGTTCGAGCTGGCCTATCACAACCAGTTTCATAAGGCTTTTGCGCAGGAAGGGTCTCTGGCGCTGGCCAAGAAGTACTGGCTGGAATGCCTGCAGGAATATCCGCCCCAGGTGATACTGCGTGCCGTGCGCAAAGTAGTAAAAACCCAGGAGTTCCTTCCTACAGTGGCAGCAGTTGGCGCAGCCTGTGAAAACGCACATGAACTTTTCGGTTTGCCTTCTGCCAGGGCTGCCTATGTGGAGGCTTGTTGCAAGCCCGAGCCCAAGGCGCAGCAACAATGGTCACATCCTGCGGTGTTTCTGGCCGGGCAGGCTACTGGCTGGTTCGAGCTGAATACCAGCACCCAGGCTGAAGTGTTTGACGTGTTTGCCTACAACTATGCTGAGTTTTGTCGCAGGGTTGTGCATGGCGAAACGCTGGATGTGCCTGTATACAAGGCATTGCCTGAGCAGGTGCTGGCGCCACTTTCTTCTGAAGAAAACAGCAAGCGCCTCAAGGCCCTGCGGGACAAATTCGATCTTTAGGATAAATGGGGGTCAGATGGTATTTTTCTTGTCATGAAAAATCTCATCTGACCCCCATTTATCCTCATTTATTCTTACGCCAGTTTCTTGTACTTCACGCGCGTTGGTTCAATATCACCTTTGCGCTTCTTGCGGTCTTCTTCATAGTCGCTGTAGTTGCCATTATGGAAGATCACTTCGCTGTCGCCTTCAAATGCCAGGATGTGTGTGGCAATGCGGTCCAGGAACCAGCGGTCGTGAGACACTACGATCACGGTGCCGGGGAAAGCCAGCAAACCTTCTTCTAGAGCCCGCAGGGTTTCTACGTCGAGATCGTTGGTCGGTTCGTCCAGCAGCAGTACGTTGGCACCTTTCTTGAGCAGTTTGGCCAGGTGAACCCGATTGCGTTCTCCGCCAGAGAGATCCTTGATGAATTTCTGCTGGTCGGTGCCCTTGAAGTTGAAGCGTCCTACATAAGAGCGTGAAGACACTTCGTAACTGCCTATCTGCAGGGTGTCCTGGCCCCCGGAAATTTCCTGCCAAACGCTGTTGCTGCCTTCCAGTGAATCGCGGCTCTGGTCCACATAGGCAAGATCCACGGTTTCACCCAGCGTAATACTGCCGCTGTCGGGTTGTTCCTGGCCAACCAGCATGCGCAGGAAGGTGGTTTTACCGGCGCCGTTACCACCGATAATGCCGACAATGCCACCGCGAGGAATGCTGAAACTCAGGTCGTTGATGAGCACACGGTCGCCAAAACCTTTGGTGAGGTGCTCCACTTCTATGACTTTTTCACCCAGACGGGGTCCCGGTGGAATGTAAAGGTCGAGCGTTTCGTTGCGTGTCTGGAATTCCTTCGAGTTCAACTCCTCGAAGCGAGCCACACGTGCCTTGCTCTTGGCCTGACGCCCTTTGGGGTTCTGTCTTACCCATTCCAGCTCGCTCTTGATGGTTTTGGCCATCGAGACTTGCTGTTTGGCTTCTACCTCAAGGCGTTTCTCCTTGGCATCGAGCCATTGGCTGTAATTGCCTTCGTAAGGAATGCCATGCCCGCGATCCAGTTCCAGAATCCAGCCTGCTGCGTTGTCCAGAAAGTAGCGGTCGTGGGTGATGGCGACGACAGTGCCGGGAAATTCCTGCAGGTAACGTTCCAGCCATGCCACGGAAAGGGCATCGAGATGGTTGGTGGGCTCGTCCAATAGCAGCATGTCGGGGTTGGAAAGCAGCAGGCGGCACAAGGCAACGCGACGTTTTTCACCCCCAGAAAGGTTTTTGACAGATGTATCCCAGGGCGGCAGACGCAGGGCATCGGCCGCTATTTCCAGGGTACGTTCCATGTCCCAGCCACCGCAGGCATCAATCATGCCCTGCAATTCACCCTGACGTTCAAGCAGGGCATTCATTTCATCATCGCTCATGGGCTCGGCGAACTTGTCGCTGATGGCATTGAATTCGTCCACCAGATCCTTGATTTCGCGGATGCCGTCTTCAACGTTGCCGCGTACGTCCTTGTTCTCGTCAAGCTGCGGTTCCTGAGACAGATAACCTATTTTCAGCTCGGGCTGGGGGCGGGCTTCACCGTTGAATTCGGTATCCACGCCAGCCATGATCCGCAGCAGGGTTGATTTTCCGGAACCGTTCAATCCCAGTACGCCAATCTTGGCGCCGGGGAAGAAAGAAAGGGAGATATCCTTGAGGATTTCGCGTTTGGGCGGTACAACCTTGCCAACCCTGTTCATTGTAAAGACAAATTGAGCCATAAAATCCGGAAAGTTTGGGGTAGAATGAGGCCCGGAATTCTACCGGGTTACGGTAGTTCCAGTCCATGCAGGCGGAAGGGTCAGAGTAAAACGGTTGATACTCGACCAACTGATTCGATCAGCCAGAATAAAAACATCAGCTAGCGGTCAAGCTGTCTGCATCACTCTGACCCATAGTTGTAGAGGAATCAATGCTCAAGAGAACCATGACTATTGCCGGCTTTGACGACGAGCTGGCTGCTGCCATTTCCAGTGAGGCCACGCGCCAGGAAGAACACATAGAACTGATTGCATCAGAAAACTACACCAGCCCGCGTGTTCTGGAGGCTCAGGGCAGTGTCCTGACCAACAAATACGCAGAAGGATATCCGGGCAAGCGTTACTACGGTGGCTGTGAATATGTGGATATTGTTGAAAATCTGGCAATTGAGCGTGCCAAGGCCCTGTTCAAATGCGGCTTTGCCAATGTACAGCCCCATTCCGGTTCGCAGGCGAATACTGCCGTTTACGCCGCCCTGCTGAAACCAGGCGATACCCTGTTGGGCATGAGTCTGGCCCATGGCGGCCATTTGACCCATGGTGCCAGTGTCAGCTTTTCCGGTCGTATCTACCATGCTGTGCAGTACGGCATTGATCCTGAGAATGGCGAGATTGATTATGCCGAAGTGCAAAAACTGGCGTTGCAGCACAAGCCCGAGGTAATTGTGGCCGGGTTTTCTGCCTATTCGAGAATTATCGATTGGGCCCGCATGCGTAGCATTGCCGATGAGGTTGGCGCTTATTTTGTCGTTGATATGGCCCACGTGGCTGGTCTTGTGGCGGCTGGTCTGTATCCCAGTCCGATACCGCATGCCCATGTGGTTACTTCCACTACCCACAAAACCCTGTGTGGCCCACGCGGCGGAATCATTCTGGCCAAGGGTGATGATGAAGAGCTCAACAAGCGGCTGAATTTTGCAGTTTTCCCTGAAAACCAGGGTGGGCCGCTGATGCATGTCATTGCAGCCAAGGCGGTCTGTTTCAGGGAAGCGATGAGTCCGGAGTTTGTCGAGTACCAGAAGAAAGTGGTCGATAATGCCCGCACCATGGTCAGTGTATTCAAGCAAAGGGGCTTCACCATAGTGTCCAATGGCACTGATGATCACCTGTTCCTGCTTTCTCTGGTAGGCCGGGACATTACCGGCAAGGAAGCGGATGCGGCACTTGGAAGAGCCAACATTACCGTGAACAAGAATGCCGTGCCCAACGATCCACACCCGCCGTTTGTTACCAGTGGTTTGCGTATCGGTTCACCGGCTGGAACCCGGCGCGGGTTTGGTGAACAGGAATTCACTGAACTGTCCAACTGGATCTGCGACATACTGGAAGACAGCCATAACGAAGCATTGATAGCAGCTACCCGGGACAAGGTGCTGGCCCTGTGCAAGCGGTTTCAGGTGTACGGTTGAGAGCTGGAGTAGACCATGCATTGTCCCTTCTGCAGCGCGCTTGATACCAAGGTAATTGACTCCCGTCTGGTTGCTGAAGGCAATCAGGTCAGGCGTCGCCGCGAATGTATTACCTGCGAAGAGCGCTTTACCACCTTTGAAACCGCTGAACTGGTGATGCCACGGTTGGTAAAACAGAATGGTGAACGTGAACCCTTCAATGAAGACAAGCTGCGCTGGGGCATGCTCAAGGCGCTCGAAAAGCGGCCGGTTGGTATAGAGCAGGTGGATGAAGCCATTACCCACATCAATCACGCACTGCGTGCCAGTGGCGAGCGCGAAGTGCCGAGCAAAATGGTAGGCGAGCTGGTCATGCACGAATTGCGGCGACTGGACGAGGTGGCCTATGTGCGTTTTGCCTCAGTTTATCGTAGCTTCAAGGATCTCAACGAATTCCGTGAGGAAATCGATCGTCTTTCCAATGACAACAGCGGCAAAAAGTAAGACCGCCGTTTGTCTGTTCAAATTGACAGGTTACCAGCTGCCATGTCTGCAGATTTCAATGACAAACAATATCTGTTGCAGTGCTTTGCGCTGGCCGAGCTGGGTCGCCATACCTGCAGCCCGAACCCTGTAGTCGGTTGTGTAATAGTCAGGGACGGCCAGACTGTTGGGGAAGGCTGGCATCAGGTAACCGGGCAGGCGCATGCCGAAGTTATTGCCCTGAAACAGGCTGGTGAGCTGGCTTTCGGCGCCACGGCCTATGTCTCTCTTGAACCGTGTGCCCATCATGGTCGAACCAGTCCCTGCACCAGTGCCCTGATCAGCAGTGGTATCAGCCGTGTTGTCTATGCCATGGAAGACCCGAATCCTCTGGTGGCGGGCAAGGGCGCTGCGCAACTGCATGCCAGTGGTGTTCAGGTTGTGGGGCCTCTGCTGCAACATCAGGCGGAAATTCTCAATCAGGGCTTTCTGAAACGTATGCGTGAAGGACTGCCTTTTGTGCGCGTGAAACTGGCCATGAGTCTTGATGGCAGAACGGCAATGGCCAATGGCGAGAGCCAGTGGATTACCGGGTCGGATGCCAGAGCGGATGTACAACAGTGGCGTGCACGCAGCGATGCAGTGCTTACCGGTATCGGTACCATCCTCAAGGATGATGCTTCCCTGAATGTAAGGCTTGCAGATTATGCGGGTACGCAGCCAGTGCGGGTGATTATTGACTCGAATGGTCGCATGCCTGCAGATGCCGGTACTTTGGGATTGTCGGGCAATGTCCTGGTGGCAATCGCCAATGAATGTGGCTGGAGCGCACCGCAAAACAGTAAGTCCACAGTCACGGTAAAGGCTTTTCCCGGCAATAATGGAAAGGTTGATCTGAAACGTGTGCTGCAGTATCTGGCCGGTGATCTGCTGGTCAATGAAGTGTTGGTTGAGGCTGGCGCAACCTTGTCCGGGGCGCTGCTGCAGGCCGGGCTTGTGGATGAATTGCTGGTATATGTTGCCCCCAGATTGCTGGGTCATGCTGCCATGCCGCTGTTGCAGCTGACTGGTCTCGACAAGTTGTCAGACAGCATTGCGCTGGAGTTTGTTGATGTCACCATACTGGGTGACGACTGCCGCTTCAGGCTTGCGCCACGAACTGACCGCGTTTCTGAAGGCTGATTGAATTCAAAGAGGTCAAGCCAACGTCAAGTGCAGTATCAGTTACACGTGAAGTAACTATCTGCGTCAGCCCAAAGATGGCAACAGGGCCAAAAGCAGGTAGAATGCGCCCCCTTTTGCAGCACATGCGACCTGATCGTGTTTACTGGCATCATTGAAGCAACCGGGCATATCGCGCGTATCGAACAGATAGGCGGAGACTGGCGTTTGCATCTCGAAAGCCGGGCTATGTCATTTAGTGATGTGGCTTTGGGCGACAGTATCGCTGTCAGTGGCGTGTGTCTGACTGCAATTGCCATTTACGGGAACGGTTTTGCTGCTGATGTTTCAACTGAAACACTTGATTGCACAACACTCGGTTTTCACAAGGTGGGCGATCTGGTGAATCTGGAAAAGGCGCTCACACCGCAAAGCCGCCTTGGCGGGCACATCGTCAGTGGCCATGTGGATGGTGTGGGAGAATTGCTGGGCCGCAAGCCGGACAGCCGCAGTGAAAGACTGCAGTTTCGTGTGCCACAGGCGCTGTCCCGCTATATTGCCCAAAAGGGTTCTGTCTGCATTGATGGTGTGAGCCTTACTGTCAATGAAGTACAGGGGAATGAATTCAGTGTGAATATCATTCCACATACTGCTGATCGTACCACGCTGCATCTTTACCAAACCGGCCGTAAAATGAATATAGAAGTTGATGTAATCAGTCGGTATCTGGAAAGACTGTTGCAAACTGACAGCATGTCCGGTCAGGGTATTACGCTCGACAAACTGCACAAGGCAGGATTTGCAGGCAAGCAAGTACCAGGATCCTGAAGCATTATGAATCTCAACACAGTAGAAGAAATTCTCGAAGACTTTCGCCAGGGCAAATTTGTGGTCCTGATGGACGACGAAGACCGCGAAAATGAAGGCGATCTGGTCATTGCTGCCGACTGTGTGCGTGCCGAAGATGTCAATTTCATGGCTACCCATGCGCGCGGCCTGATCTGTCTGACGCTGACACAGGATCGTTGTCATCAGCTCAATCTCGCTCCCATGGTACGTAACAATGCAACACCATTCGGCTGCAACTTCACTATTTCAATAGAGGCAGCTACTGGTGTAACCACCGGTATTTCTGCGGCGGATCGTGCTCGTACCATTCGTGCAGCGGTGGCTGCGGATGCCAGGCCTGCAGATCTTGTTACACCAGGACACATTTTTCCGGTAATGGCCAAGGATGGGGGTGTATTACGGAGGGCGGGCCATACCGAAGCCGGTTGTGATCTGGCAAAACTCTGTGGCTTTACGCCTGCATCCGTGATCTGTGAGGTCATGAATCCCGATGGCTCCATGGCGCGCCGTCCTGATCTGGAAAAATTTGCTGCAAGCCATGGTTTGAAAATCGGCACGATCATGGATCTGATCCATTACCGGATTGCCACTGAAAAAACAGTAGAGCGCACCCATTCCTATCAACTGCCAACAGAGCATGGTGAGTTCCGGGTGCATTGTTACCGTGACCTTTACAAGGAAGGCAACCATGTGCATCTGGCGCTGGTAAAAGGGGAGATAACACCTGATGAGCCGGTGCTCGCGCGGGTACTGGTTACTGACACTATCCGTGACCTGTTGGGTGTGGCCAACCCGCGCAGACCAAGCTGGTCATTGCATCAGTCAATGGCCCGCATCAATCAGGAAGGCAAGGGCGTTGTGGTAGTATTGGCCAACGACAGAGGGATGGGTGATGTCGCTGAAGAGCTGACCCGTTTTCACGAGATGAGCGACCCGGCAGCAAATATTCCTGCGCCCCAGGGCAGTTACCTGACGGTCGGTACCGGATCGCAAATACTCAGGGATGTTGGTGTTGGCAAGATGAGGCTGCTCAGTTATCCGACCAAGTACGCCATTTCCGGGTTTGATCTGGAAGTGGTGGAATACATCCCCTGCGAAATATAGAAACTGGAACAGCGGGGGCTCCCGTTTGAGGCACTATGAGCAATATCACAACCATTGAAGGTGACTTCAGCGCAACAACTGCAAACTTTGCGCTGGTTGTCTCGCGTTTCAACAGTTTTATTGTCGACAGTTTGCAGCAGGGTGCAATTGATACCCTGCAGCGCCATGGCGTGCCTGAATCCGGCATCACTGTAGTCAAAGTGCCGGGAGCATTCGAGATGCCACTGGTTACCAAACGACTGGCAGAAAGCGGCAAATATGATGCGGTAATTGCATTGGGTGCAGTGATTCGCGGTGGTACCCCGCATTTTGATTATGTAGCTGGTGAATGTGCCAAAGGCATAGGTCAGGTTGGGCTCAACAGCGACTTGCCTGTGATTTTTGGCGTTCTGACCACAGACACCATTGAGCAGGCCATAGAACGTGCCGGCACCAAGGCAGGTAACAAGGGGGCTGATGCTGCCATGACGGCACTTGAGCTGGTGAGTTTGCTGCGCAAACTTGCCAACTGACATGAACGCCCGAGAAAGTGTTCCCATAGCCTGGCGCAAGCGCGCACGCGACCTGCTGGTGCAGGCGCTTTATCAGTGGCAGATGTCAGGTACGGATGCGGCCAAGGTGGAAGCCGAGTTTCGTGCTGACAACGGTCGCAAGACCGATTGGGACTTTTTCCACTCTGCGCTTTCCACAATAGCAGGCAATACTGCCGAGATTGATGCGGTTTACCTGCCGCATATAGATCGCAAGGCAGAGCGGCTTGATCCGGTTGAGACAGGTATTCTGCGATTGGGCATTTATGAGCTGAGCCGTCATATCGAAACGCCCTATAAAGTTGTTATCAATGAATGTGTTGATCTGGCCCGTAAATATGGTGCTACAGACAGTCACAAGTACATCAACAGCCTGCTCGACAAGGCGGCCCGCGAACTCCGCCAGATTGAAATCCATGCGTCGTAGGGACGTACTTGCGCTACCATCCTGACGCGGCCGAAGTGTCCTCGAAAAAGTGGAGCAGCTGAATTTTTCCTATGTCACTTTCCGAATTCGACATTATCACCCGTTACTTCAATCAGTCCGGCCTTTGTGCTGACCCCACCCTGCATCGCAACATTGTGACCGGTATTGGCGATGATGCTGCTGTAATCAAGGTGCCACGCGGCAAGGAACTGGTGCTGTCCATGGATGTGCTGGTGTCTGGTGTCCACTTTCCGGTCAATGCTGATGCCGCCATGATTGCCAAAAGGGCGCTAGCCGTAAATCTCAGTGATCTGGCCGCTATGGGGGCCGATCCCCTGTGTTTTACCCTGGGGCTGACCATGCCCGATCCCCAGCCAATCTGGCTTGAGGCTTTTACTACAGGGCTGAAAGAAAGTGCACAACAGTATGACTGTCCTCTCATTGGGGGAAATCTCAGCAGGGGCCCCCTGCAGATTGCCATCCAGGTACAGGGCCTGGTGCCCTCGGGCAAAGCATTGCTGCGCAGCGGGGCCAAACCCGGTCATGATGTCTATGTTTCCGGGCAGCCGGGGCGGGCAGGTCTGGCACTTGAATATCTGCAAGGCAAACTCAGTGAATTGAATGCGGCCCAGGAAGCAGAATTGCGTTCAGCCTATTACTGCCCTGAACCGAGACTGGCACTGGGCGTCAGTCTCAGGGGAATAGCCAGTGCAGCGCAGGATATTTCTGATGGCCTGCTGGCAGACACAGGACATCTGGCAAAAGCGAGCAGGGTCGGCATGGTGCTACAGGTTGCTGCGCTGCCGCTTGCGGGCGTACTGACCGCCATCCACAGTTCTGAAGCAGTGTTCCGGATGGTGCTATCTGCAGGTGATGACTATGAGCTGGTGTTCACCGCACCGGCAGGCAAAAAGAATGCTGTTGCGAAGGCAGCCCGGGAAGTGGGGGTGAAAGTCACGCGTATCGGCAAGGTGGTAAAAGGATCAGGAGTTACGGTCATGGATCTGACCGGCATGCCGATGGACATTGAAGAGGAGGGTTTCAGGCATTTTGCCTGAAGACACATTCATGGCACGTTATCCAGCCTCTGTATTCCGAAATCCCGTTCATTTTCTGGCCTTTGGTCTGGGCAGTGGTTGTGCACCGAAGGCACCCGGGACTTTTGGCACACTCGCTGCGGTTCCGCTTTATCTGTTAATGGTGCAGATTCCTTTGCTGTTCTACATTGCACTGGTCTTGCTGGCCTTTGTTGCAGGCATCCTGATCTGCGGCAAGACTTCCAGGGATCTGGGCGTACATGACCACGGAGGCATAGTCTGGGATGAATTTGTCGGCTTCTGGCTGACCATGATCCTGGCACCACCCGGCTGGCTATGGATACTTGCAGGGTTCGTGTTTTTCAGGATCTTCGATATTCTCAAGCCCTGGCCGATCGGGCTTCTGGATAAAAAAGTGGAGGGTGGGCTCGGCATAATGCTGGATGATGTGCTTGCAGGAATTTATGCGTGTGGCTGTTTACAGGCCCTGACACTGTTGTTCCCCATATCCGGTTGATAATCCTCACTTTCCCCTGGCCGTCCCAGGTGGTCTTGTGAGCACTCAGAGTATATAATCGCGCTCCCCTGAACGGGGTGGCACCAAGAGCTGCCCTGTTCCCAGAACACCAGATATACAGTTTCACTGGAAATTCACTGGATCCGGGCTTGCCCGGCATAGAGAGCTGTTACCGCGAATGCGAGAATACAAGCAATTTTACATAGATGGCGCATGGGTTGATCCTGTCAATCCAAAAGCCCTTGAAGTGATCAATCCTGCCACAGGCAAGGTGGCTGGCCACATCAATGTGGGTAGTGCTGCTGATGTGGACAAGGCTGTGAAAGCAGCTGCCAAAGCCTTCAAGTCATGGTCCAGGACCAGTCGGGAAGAACGGCTGGCCATACTCAATCGTATTGTCGAAGAGTACACAAAGCGTTTACCCGAAATAGGGGATGCCATTACCGAAGAAATGGGCGCTCCAACCTCACTGGCCCACAATGTCCAGGCTGGTGTCGGGGTCAATCATTTCAAGACTGCCATCAGCGTCCTGACGAAGTATTCCTTTGAAGAAGATCGTGGCACCAGCCGTGTAGTGAAGGAGCCTATTGGGGTCTGCGGATTCATTACGCCCTGGAACTGGCCCATGCATCAGGTTTGCGCCAAGGTGGCGCCAGCTCTGGCAACCGGTTGTACCGTGGTGCTCAAACCTTCCGAAATCGCGCCATTTTCCGCAGTCATATTTGCTGAGGTTCTGGATGCAGCAGGTGTTCCACCGGGCGTATTCAACCTTGTACAGGGCGAAGGCCCAGTCGTGGGTCAGGCCATCGCCGAACATCCCGATGTTGCAATGGTATCCATTACCGGTTCTACCCGAGCAGGTGTGCTGGTAGCCCAGGCTGCAGCGCCTACTGTGAAAAGAGTGCACCAGGAACTTGGCGGCAAGAGCCCCAATATCATTCTGGAAGATGCTGATCTCAAGGCAGCCGTTACCGGCGGCATTGCCGGCATCATGATGAATTCAGGCCAGAGCTGCAGGGCGCCGACCCGCATGCTGGTACCCAACAAACTGATGGATGAGGTTTGTGCCATCGCCAAAGAGGCGGCCGAAAGCTGGGCACCTGGCGACCCGAAAGCCGACAGCAAAATGGGTCCTGTCATTTCCCAGACCCAGTGGGACAAGATACAACGGCTGATCAACAGTGGCATCAAAGAAGGTGCCACACTGGTGACTGGTGGCCCTGGCAAGCCCGAGGGTCTTGAGGCTGGTTACTTCGTCAAGCCAACCGTATTCAGGGATGTGAAAAATCATATGGAAATTGCCAGAGAGGAAATCTTTGGCCCCGTGCTCAGTATCATTGGCTACGATACTGAAGAAGAGGCAATTGAAATAGCCAACGATACTGAATATGGCCTGGGTGGTTATGTCCACAGCAAGGATATTGATCACGCCCGCGCCATAGCCGCACAGATCCGTGCCGGTTACATCAGCATCAATAATGCAGGGCTCGACCTGAACGTTCCTTTTGGCGGATACAAGCATTCCGGCAACGGGCGTGAGTTCAGTGATCAGGCTTTTGGAGAGTTTCTGGAGTACAAATCCCTGTTGGGCTTTACTCCGGCCGCTTGACGCTTTTTCGGAAGGTGGAATTGGGAAAGCCGGAATACCTGCTGTATGCAGCTTGTCCGGTCTCGTACATTAACCCATCGGGAGCAGTTAAGTCATTGTAATAAAACATAAAATCATTCAATGACATCAGATTGCAATGGCAACACCAAACGTGTAGATTGCCTGCCTTTGTCTGACCCGTGATATAGAGGAAGTCCTTGAAAATGAGCAAGAGCTTAGATGACCTGTTAAAAAGCGCTGGCAATACCGTTCAGATGCTGCGCAACTCCAAAATTGGTGCCTACGTTTATCCTGTAGTAGCACCTGAATACCACAACTGGCGTAGCGAACAGCAGGCATGGCGTGAAAGCGCTGTACTGTTCGATCAGTCTCACCACATGGCTGACATCTACATCAAAGGGCCGGATGCAATCAAACTGCTGTCTGATACTGCCATCAACAGCTTTGCCAATTTCCCTGTCAACCGCGCCAAGCAGTACGTGCCTGTAAGCGAATCAGGTCATGTCATCGGTGACGGCATCCTGTTCCATCTGGCACAGAACGAACTGGTATTCGTAGGTCGTGCTCCTTGCGCCAACTGGATCATGTACCACGCTGAAACAGGCGGTTACGATGTAGAAATCATCCACGATCCACGTTCACCTTCACGCCCTGACGGCAAGCCTGTCAAGCGTATCAGCTACCGTTACCAGATCCAGGGCCCGAACGCCTGGGCTGTTATCGAAAAACTGCATGGCGGACCGCTTGAGCAGCTCAAGTTCTTCCACATGGCTGACATGAACATTGACGGCACCAAAGTACGCACCCTGCGTCACGGTATGGCCGGCGCACCAGGTCTTGAAATCTGGGGCCCTTACGAAGACGGCGAGCGCATCAAGAATGCCATCCTCGAAGCCGGTGCAGAGTTCGGTATCGTGCCGGTAGGTTCACGTGCCTATGCTTCCAACACCCTGGAATCCGGCTGGATTCCTTCTCCGCTGCCTGCTGTCTACACCGGTGGTGGTGTAATGGAAAGCTATCGCAAGTGGCTGCCTGCAGCTTCATATGAAGGTACTGCTGCAATCGGTGGTTCTTTTGTTTCCGACAATATCGAAGACTACTACGTAACTCCTTATGAAATCGGTTACGGTCCGTTCATCAAGTTCGACCACGACTTCATTGGCCGCAGTGCTCTGGAAGCCATCCAGAACAACACTCACCGTCGCAAGGTTACCCTGGCCTGGAACAAGGAAGATGTTATTGCAGCCTATGCAACCATGTTCGAAAAAGGTCAGCACGCCAAATACATGGATATCCCGATTGCCAACTACGCCAACAGCAGCTTTGACGCTGTAATGGGTGGTGACAAGGTTGTGGGTCTGTCCATGTTCTCAGGCTACAGCTTCAACGAGCGCAGCATGCTGTCTCTTGCTACTGTTGATGCGGATATTGCCACTGGTACCGAAGTTGTCCTGAAGTGGGGTGAAAAAGAGCCTACTGGCAAGACAACAATTACCAGCTACTCCACCGAAGCCCAGATCCGCGCTATTGTCAGCCCGGTTCCCTATGCCGAGGTTGTTCGCTCTGCCTATGTTGAAGGCAGCTGGCGTTCAGGCAAGTAATCCAGTCTCTGGAGGCAAAAAAGCCCTCTTCTGAGGGCTTTTTTTATTCCTTCTGATAATTCATCTCATGTATCTGCGGCATTGTCTGTTTGCTGCCTGTAAAAACAAGGGTAATGGCAGCCAATGATGAGTGAAGTATTGGTTTGAACAATCAAGTAAGACAGTGCCTTCTCAACATTATAAGTTTTGTGTTTTTGAATCATCATCCATTGTGCTGATGCAATTCTTGCCTGATTGTTTGGCGTCATACATTGCCTGATCGGCCAGTTTGAGCAAACTATCCAGATCTTTGGCGTCGTCAGGATAGTAGCTGATGCCGACACTGGCTCCAACCTTGATGTTTGTGCCATTGAAAATAAATGGTCGTGAAATTTCTTCTATCAACTTGCTGGCGAGCTCTTGTGCAGTATCCTTGTTTCGCAGGTTGCCCATGGCTGCAACAAACTCATCCCCTCCAAATCTGGCGAGCGTATCTGTTTTGCGCAGGAGCACCGACATTCTTCTGGCTACTTCTGCCAGGAGCTGGTCACCTACAGCATGGCCCCAGGTGTCGTTAACATTCTTGAAACCGTCAAGGTCTATAAAAAAAAAGGGCCACATATTCTTTTGAGCGTTCTGCCTGATTCAACATCAGGTTGATTCTCTCTTCTGCCCAATGCATGACTGCAAGGCCGGTCAGTTTGTCGTAATTGGCCAGTCTGGCTATTTCATCACGGCTTTCGCTGACCTCTTTGAGCAAGTCAGTTATGGAATGCAGATAAGTGACATTTGTCTGCAAGACAAAATAGATGAAAGTACCCGTTCCTATAAGCATGGTGGCCCACGAGGAAAATTCGCTGGTATAAAGGTTCATGTCCACACTGAGTTCAAGAAATGCGCTGACATAACCGGTAGCAAGAAGGCAATAAAGCACAACGACAGCAAAGGCAACGTATATGCCTTCGCGAACAGACAATATGCTGCTGGCGATAAAACTGCTTAGCACCAGCCACAACAGGCTGGAGGCAAAAAGGCCGAAGGAGAAAACACCCGGTAATCCTACGCCCCAGAAAAGTAATACCAGAATCCAGGCTTTAATTTTGTGCGGTAGCAGTGGACGAGAGAAATAGATCAATGTGACAAACAGTGCCAACAGCAAATGCAGTGTGTAAAGCGGTAACCACCCGGTAAAAGTGGCGCGTGAAACAGAAACGGGTGCGCCACCAAGTGCGACGACAAGCAGTCCCTTCCACATTCTGTCTGCGCTGTATTCACGAATGGTTGTGAGCTGCGTATTCAGCTCTTGATCGTATTTTGTTGATTCAGTATTCATGCAGTGCGTATTGAAACCAGCAAACCCATGCTAATGGAATAAAATTTGAGCTGCAGTCAATATTGACATGGAATACCTTCGGGTAGTCAACTGTTTGTTCTGATTATTGATGCATGCGGGGTATATTTCTGGAATACAAGTTCCTGACTGGAATATCCTTCATCAATTTGTACTTGTGCCTAATTTTTTGCGCAACAGCCAGCCTGCAAAGCTCATGAAGCCAATAAAAGCTACTGCCAGCAGCAGGTTGCCCATATCGCCACTTTCCTGGAATTCCTCACCTGCAACACCGGCGTAGGTCAGGATCAGGGCGTTCGGGATGGTAAAAATTACCGAAGCCCAAAAAAATGTCATCGGTTTGATTGAGGTCAGGCCCATTGCATAGTTGATAAGCACGGATGGAATAATACCTGTAAGCCGAAGTACTGCCACCAGTGGCCAGCCATGCCGATGGGTTTCCTGCATCCTGAGGAACACGCTGCGTGGGATGTAGCGCGCGGCAAGGTCATGCACCAGAAAGCGGGAAGCCATGAAAGAAGCCATTGCCCCCAGCCCGAATCCGGTGAGATTCAACAGGGTGCCCCAGGTAAGCCCGAAATAGTAGCCACCTATCAGCATCATGATCGAGGCCGGTACCAGCAAAACTGATCCGGTTGCAAAAGCTGCCAGAAAAAATACAGCCGCAACCCTGATGTCCAGCAGACGAAGCTGATCCTGCACAAAGTCATGCGCTTGCTGCCTGTAGACCAGAAGAAATGCGAGAGTAATCAACAGGAAGAGTATGGATACGACGCGGATGCGGAGGCCTGGAAACTTGACTGGCATAAGGGTCACATTGCCTCTGGTTGTTGCTGTAATATTGCGAAATTGTTCTATCGCTGAGTTTATGACAGCACCATGGCGGCTGTCATGGACAAATGCGTCATCAGGTCCACAGTGATGTCCCTTGGGTTTCTTGTCACGCTATACCTTGCCGGTACGCTGGTGCTGGGCTATTTCGCCAGTACCTTTGTGCATGGTAGCAGTGACTTTTTCAATGCAGGCAGGCGCCTGCCTTTCGTGCTGAGCTCCTTCGCTCTTTTTGCCTTGTGGTTCGGATCAGAGACCATATTGGGTGCCAGCAGTGAATTCATTGAACATGGACTGCTGGGGGTTATGGAAGATCCTTTCGGGGCCTGTCTGTGTTTGTTGCTGTTCGGGCTCTTTCTGGTCAGGCCGTTGTATCGGCAAAACCTGCTGACACTTGGCGATCTTTTTCATAATGCCTATGGCAGGAAAACCGAATACCTGTCTTCCTTTTTCATGATCCTGACCTTTGTCGGTTATGCTGCCGCCCAGATTATTGCGTTGGCCTTCCTGTTCGAGAGCGCCTTTGGCATTGATCAGGTTTACGGCAGGTTGATAAGTGCGCTTGTCGTTACCTGTTATACAGCAGCAGGTGGCATGTGGGCTGTCTCGATTACCGACTTTGTCCAAAGTCTGGTCATCATGGCAGGGCTGGTGTTCCTTTGTATCAATCTCTCTTCACAAGTTGAAATGGCAGCAGTATTCGCCCCGCCCACAGTATATTTTCTTGATTTTTTTCCTTCCAGTGATAACGGCATGAGCTGGCTGGATTACCTTGCAGCATGGATGACACTGGCGCTCGGATCACTGGCTTCACAGGATATATTCCAGCGTGCCAATGCTGCCAGAACCGAGAATATAGCCGTATGGTCTACAATTTTCGGGGCAGTGCTCTATTTGTGTTTTGCCATGCTGCCTCTGTACCTTGGTCTGGTGGTTTTTCAACTGGACCCGGCACTGTTGGAAGGTGAAAGACAGAACATTATTCTGCGGCTGGTGGAAGGTCATGCACCATTGTGGGTGCAGGCACTGTTTTTCGGTTCCCTGATATCTGCAGTATTCAGCACCTGCAGTGGCGCACTGCTGGCGCCTTCATCCATTCTGGCTGAAAACCTCATTCGCCCACTTTTCTATCCCGATATTGATGATGCCGGGCTGTTGCGAATTTCGAGGCTTTCGGTTGCCTTCATTGCGGTAATATCAACAGCCATTGCGTTCAGCAGTGACAGCATCTACGACCTGGTGGCTGAATCTTCAACGCTTGGCGCAGTGTCCATTCTCATTCCGATGTTGAACGCCCTGTTCGGCAAGCACAGAAGCAGTCTGGGAGCCTGGTTGGCCATGAGCCTGGGTTTGCTGGGGTACGTAATTTGTGAATACGGCGTGGAAGATTTCCCTGTGCCTGCCATGTTTGTGGGCATGGCCTGCTCCTGGGCGGGATTGTTGACAGGAAATATGCTGCAATCAGCCAAACTCACGAGCTTGAGGCAGCAGTGATCAGGAACCAGTATGGTCGGGAGAGAGTATGAGTGACAAACAAAAAATTGCGATGTTCATCGATGCCGATAATGCGTCGGCATCAAAAATCGATCTCATCCTTACTGAGTTGGCCAAATATGGCGTGGTCAATATCCGAAAAGCCTATGGCAACTGGAAAAGTGACCGCCTCAAATCCTGGGAGAAACAACTGCATGAATATGCCATTGTGCCGGTTCAGCAGTTTGATCTTGTAAAGGGCAAAAATGCTTCTGACATCGCGCTGGTCATTGATGTCATGGATGTACTTTATACCAAGGGTGTTGATGTGATCTGTCTGGTTTCGTCCGATTGCGATTTTACACCGTTGGTGACTCGCGCACTCGCAGAGGGGAAGGTTGTGATTGGCTTCGGAGAAGACAAAACGCCAAAACCTTTCAGGAACTGCTGTTCCCTGTTCCTGCAACTGGAAGAGCTGGAAGAGCTGGAGGATGAGGGTAGAAGCCAGAAAGCCGCGCCACGAAACCTCAAGAGTGATACCAAACTCATCAATCTGCTGCGCAAGGCTGTTGAAGCAGTTGAGGAAGAGGACGGATGGGCCAATCTGGGAGAGGTTGGCCAGCACATTTCCAACCATGCTTCTTTCGATTCTCGCAATTACGGCTTCAAGAAATTGAGCGATCTTTACAAGGCAACGGGACTTTTTGAAGTAAAAAGCGGGCCGGGCAATGGCATCAGGGTAAGGAGTCTGAAGAAATCAAGAGCAGCAGGTCGCCCTGCATCCCAGGCGGCTCCCACAGCTATATGACGAGCGCTGCAACAAAGTAAGCGCGCCTAAGCGGACATAAGAGATAATCCTTTGGCTTGAAGTGAATCTCTCCAAAACATACAACAGCCTCTATTGCAGGATTGAACATATATGGTTTTCAAACAACTATTTGACCAGGCCTCCGGCACCTTCTCCTACCTGCTGGCCGATGAAGACAGTCATGAGGCTGTGTTTATCGATACTGTCTATGAGCAACACGATCGTGACCTGGCCCTGGTACGGGAACTGGGGCTGACCCTCAAGGCTTGTATCGAAACACACTGTCATGCAGATCATGTGACAGGGGCTTGGCTAATGAAGCATCACACAGGATGCGATATCGTCGCCTCGGTGCCTTCCGCTATCGACCCACTGGATATCAGTGTCAAGGAAGGGGATGCCTACGACTTTGGCAGGCATTCACTGCATGTTCTGGAGACGCCTGGCCATACGGACGGCTGTATTTCTTTGGTACTGGATGCCAGGACCATGGTCTTCACAGGGGATACACTGTTGATCCGGGGTTGCGGCCGTACTGATTTCCAGCAGGGATCAGCTAACAAGCTCTATAACTCCATCCGCGAAAAACTGTTCGCATTGCCTGATGACTGCATCGTATATCCAGCCCACGATTACACCGGGCGTAATGCCAGCAGCATCGGCGAAGAGAAGGAATACAACCCCCGTATCGGTGGCCAGGCCAATGAAGTGGATTTTGTCGGTTATATGGAGAACATGAACCTGCCCCACCCACGGCAGATCGATATCGCAGTTCCCGCCAATCTCAAAGCGGGTAAACCCGACAAGATGCCTGAACCACCGGATTGGGCACCTGTCGTCGTCACCTATAGCGGTATGCTTGAGGTTACACCACAGTGGGTAGCGGCAAACAGGGGATCGGTCAACATCCTGGATGTCAGGACTTCCGTTGAGACTGAAGAAGAGGGCACCAGGATAGCAGGGGCGCTTCTCATTCCGATAAACGAACTTCGCGAACGCCTGAACGAAGTGCCGAAGGACAAACCGGTGATGACTATCTGCCGGTCCGGCAAACGTTCAGTCCTGGCTGCCACTATCCTGAGGAAAGAAGGGTGGGAAAAGGTAGCCAATATCAAGGGAGGGTTGCTGCAATGGCAGGCAGAGGGCCTGCCCTCTATCGCCTCATAGCGGACCTTTCAGAATTTAATCACTCAAGAGGATACAGGCGGGGCTTGAACCAGCCCTTATTCTATCCTCCCGAATAAATGTACTGTACAAAGGCGCTATGAAAATTCCAAAACGAATCCAGCCTCTCATAGATGAAGGCTTGATTGATGAAGTTATCAGCAGGCTGATGAGCGGCAAGGAGGCTGATGTTTATGTAGTGCGCTGCAATTCTGAAATCCGCTGCGCCAAAGTCTACAAAGATGCTGCAAAACGCAGTTTCAAACAGGCAGTCCTTTATCGGGAAGGCCGTAATAGACGCAATAGCCGTCGTACTCGGGCGATGGAAAAAGGCTCGAAATTTGGCCGTCAGCAACAGGAGCAAACCTGGCATAGCGCCGAAGTAGATGCGCTGTCAAAACTTGCCAATGCCGGGGTGCGAGTTCCCCAACCATACGCGTGTATAGATGGCGTTTTGTTGATGGAGTTGATCACGGACAGTGAAGGCTCTGTGGCGCCACGTTTGAGCGAGCTCGCTATGTCAGCCGAACAGGCACATGAAGGCCATTACCAGGTTATGCGATACGTAGTGCGCATGCTATGTGCCGGTCTGGTACATGGTGATTTGTCAGAATTCAATATATTGGTGGATGAAAACGGCCCGGTAATTATAGATCTGCCTCAGGCGGTGGATGCTGCAGCAAACAACAATGCCGGGTTCATGTTGGCGCGGGATGTTAACAGGATCACCAGTTTTTATGGCCAATTCGCGCCCCAATTACTGGAAAGCCAATACGCCAGGGAAATCTGGAAGCTGTTCGAAGAAGGCGAATTACATCCGGAAATTGCGTTAACCGGCATTTTTGTTGAAAGTGCGCATGAAACAGACGTGGATGGAGTGCTCCAGGAAATAGAGTCAGCGTTAGCCGAGGAGCAAAGCCGGAAGGAGCGGCTGGTCGATGCAGAAAGCAAGACCTGGTAGCAAAAGTATAAGCCTCAATAAATATGGCCATTTTTGCCCCGATAATATTTGGTCTGATGCGTCGGAAAAAATTGAATGTTATGACCGCATGCTGAAATTTCACGCTCTTCAATTGTGTTCCTCACTCGATACTAGCTACTTTAATCTGGGTATCAGCCTCAAGTATTAAAAATTTATAACCATTTCCCGCCAATTATTTCCAGGCATGGTAGTTTGCAGTTTGTCAGTCCAGTGACTTGCGGAATTTAAGCGTTGCCAGAATCATGCCGACTACTGTAAAAGCTACCAGGAAAAGAGTGTCACCCTGCATGTCTGTCAGTGATGCGTCCCGCAGTACCACGCCTCTGATCATGCGAACAAAATGGGTAGCTGGTAGCCCTTCTGCGATCATCTGTGCCGGTTTTGGCATTCCCTCATAGGGAAACAGGAAGCCGGAAAGCAGTATTGAGGGCAGCAGCACAAAAACAGTCATCTGCATGGCCTGCAACTGCGTCAGTGCCACAGTGGATATAAGCAGCCCGAGTGTGAGGCTTGCTGCTATGAACAATAGCGTTGCAGACACTATCTGCAGGGGCTGCCCGTTGATCGGTACATCGAATACAAAGTGCCCCAGCGTCAGGATGATGAACATCTGGACCAGTCCGATCAGGATGTAGGGGATGATCTTGCCCAGCATCAGTTCGAACGAGCGGATAGGTGTTGTGATCAGCAATTCCAGATTCCCTCTTTCCTTTTCCCGAACGATGGCGGTTGCAGTAAACAGGATCATGGTCATGGTGAGGATTACCGCCAGCAGTCCGGGCACAATGTTTACGGGTGTGCGTCTTTCCGGGTTGAAGTACAGTACGGTATCGAAAGTAGCTGAGACAGTATTGCCGGTTCCCTGTTGCAGCGGCGCGATGGGCATCCTCGCCAGCCCCAGTAGTGCTGAAGAAACTATATTGTCTGAACCATCCACTATCCATTGGCCCAGAGCCCTGTCATCTGCAGGGTTGGCTACTCGTTGTGGGAGATCACGCGGTAATACCAGCACTGCCCGGACATTGCCTTTGGTGATGGCGGCTTCTGCATCGGCAATGGAAAAATACTGCTCGATAATGTTTACCACCTGGGTGGCCTTTACCGTATCTATGATGATTCTGGACGTTGAGGAGTCTGACTGGTCCAGCAGTCCTGCATTGATGTTGCGAATGTTGTTGTTGATGGCATAACCAAACAACAACAGCTGGATAAGTGGAATCATCACTACCATCCCGAAGGTCAGCCTGTCCCGGGAAAGCTGGCGGAATTCCTTGAAGGTTATTGCACTGATGCGCAGCAGGAATTTCACCGGTGTGCTCCCGTGCTCATCACGAAAACATCTTCAAGCGAAGGGCGCACCACTGCAAGCTGGTAGTCATTGAGAGAAGCGGGGCACTCTGCCCTCAGCCACGACAGCGGATCGGTATGGCCCTTGTCTACAAGCACGCGCAGACGGATTCCCTGTTGCGCAACCGATATTACATCAGGTGTAAGCAGCAGCTGCTGTTTCAACCGGCGCAAACTGTTGCCGCTTATTTCCACCACATTGGCTGACATGTTCTGCATCAGGTTTTGTGGTGTGTCGTCGGCGCGTTTGCGTCCGGTTTCAAGTATGGCCAGATAATGACATCTTTCCGCTTCGTCCATGTAATGTGTGGAGACAAGGATAGTTGTTCCTGCATCACTCAGGTCGAAGAGTTTTTCCCAGAAATCCCGGCGATTTTCAGGGTCTACGGCAGAGGTTGGCTCGTCCAGGAACAGCAGTTCAGGGTTGTGGATGGTTGCTGCTGCCAGGGCAAGGCGTTGTTTCTGGCCACCGCTGAGCGTATCTGCCAGTTGTTTGCTTTGTCGAGTCAGGTCGTAGCGTTCCAGCAGATCTGCAATGCGTGCCTTGATGCCTTTGCGTGGCAGTCCGTAGATACGCGCGATGAACTGCAGGTTTTCCTGCAGGGTCAGGTCGCCGAACAGGGAAAATTTCTGGGTCATGTAGCCGATTCTTCCCCGTAGTTCTTCTGCCTGACGGGGTAGCTGTAACCCCAGTATATTGACGGTTCCCTCGTCAGGCGTCAGTAATCCTGTCAGTAACCTGATGGAAGTGGATTTGCCTGAACCATTGGGTCCAAGAAAGCCATAGATGCAACCGCGCGGAATATGGAGGTCAAGATGATCTACCGCAGTATAGGAACCGAAGCGGCGGGTAAGCCCGGATGCATCAATGGCTGCATTCGTCATGGCAGCTCTGCCTGGGCCGGGAGTCCGGCAGGGAGGCCAGTGGCAGCAGCCGGCAACTGGATTTCTGCCAGATATACCAGTCTGCTGCGCTCCGAGCTGTTCAGGGCGAAGTAGGGCGTGAATGCCGGTTCAAGTGAGATCCAGCGTACAGTCCCGGTGAATGTAGTTCCTGTACCATCCACATGTATGGTCAGCGAATCACCCGTACTGATGGCGGCTCTTGAGGTTTCAGGGATATAGACCCTGGCAAAAGGCGGACCCTCTGCAAGTATTATGGCTAACTGGGACCCGGGCATGACACGTTCGCCAACCTGCCAGGGGAGTGAGTCCAGTGTGCCATTGCGTGTTGCTACTACTGACAAATTCTGCAGTTTCTGCTGTTCGGCAGCCAGTGTTGCCTGTGCTGCCTGCAATTGGGCAAGCGCCTGATTGATATCTTCTTCTCTGGTTCCGGAAAGCAGCAGATCCAGTTGCGCCTGGGCATCCCTTAAACGCGCTGCATTACTGTCTCTTCTGGCTTGGGCAGTTTCCTGGTCTGCCTTGGCGCCCAGATTTCGCTGGACGATATCCCTGATCCTGGCCAGATCCTGTTCACTTTCCAGCAGCACGGAAGCTGCCGTATCTACACGGGCCCTTGCTGCTGCAATTTCCTGGGGCCTGGGTCCATTGCGCAGTTTGTCGATATTGGCTTGCAAAGCCGCGAACTCTGCTTGTGTTCTGCTGACAGCGGCCTCTTGCAAAGTAGAGTCAAGCTGGACGATGAGGTCGCCAACCCTTACCTGTTCTCCCTCGCTGACTGGTTGGGCGATAATGATTTCACCTGCAGTCGCAGAGAGTGTAATTCTGTCCTGCTCAAGTGTACCCAGCGCAAGACGTTGCGGTTCTTCGGCACAAGATGAAATCAACAGCATGGTAACAACAGCAATCAATCGACAAGGCAGGGTGAAGTGGTTCATGTTCATCTCCTGTTTATGGTTCGATGCCATGAAGGAATAGTGACAAGGCATCATCACGGAAATTCTTCATCATTTGTTCATCAAACATGCGTCCGGTAACGTTCTGGGCAATTCCCATGCCTAGAAACGGGTATAACAGCAAGCCGATCAGCAACACCACATGGCGATCGATGTCTTTCTTTTTGCTGACTTTGCGACTTTTGAATTCCCGTTGCAGAACAATCTTGATGGAGCCGAACAGGAAAGGAGCGTTGTGTTCGACAAAGTATTCCCTTAAGAGGCCATTGCTGGGAAGTACTTCGCGAATCATGAGGTGGGGAAACCAGGGTGTTTGCAGTAGATGACTGTGGAAGTGGTTTACCCACTCGCCCAGATTTTCAGAGCCCGGCAGGGTTTCCCGAAGAGGGGCCAGCCCTGATTGCAGAACTGCCTTGTGCAAGTCTTCCTTGTTCCTGAAGTAGTAGTTGATCATGGCCGGTGTAACATTTGCGTGTTCTGCAATCTTCCGGTTACTGCTCCCCTTGATGCCGAAATTGGCGTAGTGAATACAGGCTGCATCTATGATGCCCTGACGGGCATCAACAGTATCAGTAAAGGCAGGGCGCCCCGGGCGTGGTTTGGTGGCGGTCATGATTATTTAATTAAATATTTAATTAAATATGAAGATTATGCTCCTCTCCCTGAAATTGCAAGCTGTGCCTGATGCTGTTGTGCGAGGCAGACGCTGATTGCGCAGGTTAAGTAAATTTTCCCCGGCATTGCAGTAGAATACCGGTCAGGCCATTGGGTACCCTTGAGCAGGCAAGTGAAAAAAATGAAGACTGTGTCAGTTAAAGCAAAAGCATCGGTAATGCGGAAATTTCCTGAATTGGCAGCGGTATTGGGTGGTGCACTGGTCTTGTCTGCATGTTCACCGGTAAGGGTATTCAGTGATGCAATTCGCCCGCCGATGGAGTGGAGTGAAATAGTAGCGGCAGGGGGTATTCAGACAGGGCAGGCCTATCGTGACAACAACGGCATCATGTGGCTGCCGGTTTCCATGGACCTTTCTTCTACCGGGATGAAGTGCCTGAGGGTTTCTCTCGATCAGTCAGATCGACTAAATAACGAGAACAGTGTCTATAATCTGGATTTGCAAATCTTTGCCGGTAGCAGGACGGCTACAGCAGATGGCAGCTGTCAGCAGGTACCTATAGATCCCTTGACGTTGACACCGGTGATAGCGGATTACAGTCGCGTAACCTTCCGGTTGTGGTACCGTAACAATGTGCTGAACAGGGTTCAGATTGGTGAATTCAGGCTGTGAGCTTCAGTCGGATTTGGTAAATCTTGGTTTGTAGGCTTCCAGTGTAATACTGTAGGCGGGCCATCCAGTGAGTTTGGAAATTATCGGATCAAGCAGGGGTGGCAATATCCTGAGCGGCATAATCAATAGCCATGACATAATGTGGCTGAATTCAGATAGCCATCTCATCAAGGCTGTGATTTTCTGGCTGAGGAAGCCGCTGCAAAAGTTCATGTCTTCTATTTCAAGTCCTGATTCCCGGCAAAGTTCACGCAGCATTGCGCAGGAATATCCTTTGCGTACATGCCAGCCTGTTTCTTCTGTGTGGAAAGGACCAAGATCCCCTTTGGTGATTGCTCTGTAGCCTGAATAGGGTGCAGTCAAAAGCAGGCGACCACCGGGATTCAGACATCCTGCCATATCGAGCATGAGTTTCCGGTCATCAAGGATATGTTCTATATTTTCCAGGCAGACTACTATGTCAAAGCGGCAGTGAAGATCCTCCCTTGTGTCCAGGCAGCGGACATCCTGCACCTGGAATTGCGCTCGCTTGGCTCCACAGACAAGAGCGCGTTCTGCTGCAGCATCCTGATTCCTTGCATCCCAGCTCAGCCCCAGGCATTCGTAGCCGCGTAAAGAAGCGCCAATGGTGAATGACCCTGATCCACACCCGATATCAATGAGTGTTTCGTTGTTACCGGTTTGTGGCAGTCGTTTGGAGAGCCAAAGCCAGCGATCCAGTACCATGGTGTCGCCATGGAGCAGCGTGGCCGGGAAGCCAAGAATCCTGACAAGCTGGTTTTTGGAAATATGCTGAAGTTTCAAATCATCAGATCCGAATTACGAATACATTGACTGAAAGCCATGGGATCCCAGGCAACAATTAATGCTATTGGCATAAATGCTGGAAAATCAGCAATTCATGCCCCCCTGGTTTGCAGGGGGTGCATGGAAATGGATATTTATCAGTATTTATAGCTGTCTGGCTTGAAGGGACCCTTTGGTGATACTCCGATATAGTCCGCCTGTTCTTTGGTGAGTTTGGTGATAATGCCACCAAAGCCGAGCACCATACATGCAGCAACTTCCTCGTCCAGGGTTTTCGGCAGAACTTCCACTTTAAGGGCAGCCTGCCTGAAAGCGGGGTCAAGGTCTGCAAACTTGCGTTCCCACAAATACATCTGGGCCAGTACCTGGTTTGCAAAGGAGCCATCCATGATGCGGGAAGGATGGCCGGTTGCATTGCCAAGGTTGATCAACCTGCCTTCACTGAGCAGGATGAGATAATCCGGGCTGCCGTCTTTCAGTTTGCCGCGAATGATCTTGTGTACCTGGGGCTTCACTTCCTGCCACTTCCAGTTCTTGCGCATGTAGGCAGTATTGATTTCGTTGTCGAAGTGACCGATGTTGCAGACTACGGCACCGGATTTCAGAGACTGCAGCATGTTGCTGTCACATACATCAAAGTTGCCGGTAGCGGTCACAACGAGATCAATGTCGCCCATGATGGCTTTGTTGATGCAGGTGATTTTGCCGTTGTTGACGCCGTTCTTGAAGGGCGATACGACTTCATAACCATCCATGCAGGCTTGCATTGCGCAGATCGGGTCGCACTCGGTAATTTTTACAATCATGCCTTCCTGACGCAGGCTCTGGGCAGAACCCTTGCCGACATCACCGTAACCCAGAACCAGTGCTTTCTTGCCTGAGAGCAGCATGTCAGTACCACGCTTGATGCCATCGTTGAGACTGTGACGGCAGCCGTACTTGTTGTCGTTCTTGGACTTGGTTACTGAATCGTTGACGTTGATGGCCGGAACTTTGAGTGTGCCTTTTTTCAGCATTTCCTGCAGGCGGTGTACACCGGTAGTGGTCTCTTCGGTAATGCCGTGGATCTTGTCCAGCATTTGCGGGTATTTCTGGTGTACAAGGGAGGTAAGGTCACCACCATCATCAAGAATCATGTTGGCATCCCAGGGTTTGCCGTTCTTGAGAATGGTCTGTTCCAGGCACCACTCGTATTCTTCTTCGGTTTCCCCTTTCCAGGCGAAGGTCGGAATGCCGCGTGCTGCCATGGCAGCTGCAGCGTGATCCTGGGTGGAGAAAATATTGCAGGATGACCAGCGCAATTCAGCGCCCAGCTCGATCAGGGTTTCCATCAGTACAGCAGTCTGGATGGTCATGTGGATGCAGCCCATGATGCGGGCGCCCTTGAGTGGTTTGCTGTTGCCGTATTTCTTGCGCAGGGTCATCAGCGCCGGCATTTCCATTTCGGCGAGCTCTATTTCCTTGCGGCCGAAACCGGCAAGGTTGATGTCTGCAACTCTGTAATCTTTCTTCTTGCTCATACTGCTTTACCTCATAAAAAAGGGAACAGACCCCTTGCGAGGTCTGTTCCCGACTGTTCCTTACTTGATGCCTGCGTCTGCCTTGAGGACTTCTGCCCGATCGGTTTTCTCCCACGAAAACTCCTTGCGTCCGAAATGGCCGTAGGAGGCAGTAGGAAGATAAACCGGTTTGAGCAGGTCAAGCATTTCAATCAGGCCGGCAGGCTTGAGCAGGAAATGTCTGCGGACAAGTTTGGTTATCTCGGCATCGGAAATCCTGCCGGTACCGAAAGTATCCACAAGCACGGAAGTTGGTTCAGCTACACCAATGGCGTAGGAGAGCTGCACTTCGCATTTGCTCGCAATTTTGGCAGCGACAATGTTCTTGGCTATGTAACGGGCAAGATAGGCAGCGCTGCGGTCAACCTTGGAGGGATCCTTGCCGGAGAAAGCTCCACCGCCATGACGTGCATATCCACCATAGGTATCGACAATGATCTTGCGGCCTGTGAGTCCGCAGTCACCATATGGACCACCTACAACAAAACGGCCGGTGGGATTGATATGGAACTTGGTTTTTTTGTCTATCCATTTTGCAGGGAGAACTTTCTTGATGATTTCTTCCATCACCCCTTCGCGGATATCCTTGTTCTTTACGTCATTGGTGTGCTGGGTAGAAAGCACTACCGCGTCAATGGAATGTGGCTTGCCATCAACGTAACGGAAGGTGAGCTGGCTTTTGGCATCCGGCAGCAGCCAGGGAAGGATATTCTTCTTGCGGGCTTTTGCCTGGCGTTCAACAAGTCTGTGGGCATAGCAGATTGGTGCCGGCATCAGGACATCGGTTTCATCACAGGCATAACCGAACATGAGGCCCTGGTCGCCAGCGCCCTGTTCCTTCTTCGAGGATGAGTCCACACCCTGACCGATATCCCGTGACTGCTCACCTACGGCATTGAGCACAGCGCAGGTCTTGCCATCGAAGTACTTGGCCGAATCGTCATAACCGATGTCGCAGACCACTTTGCGGATGATTTTTTCGTAATTGATGTTGGCAGTGGTAGTAACTTCTCCTGCCACAACAACCATGCCGGTTTTGACCAGCGTTTCAACAGCTACACGGGATCTTGGATCCTGTTCGAGCAGTGCATCCAGGATGGCATCAGAGATCTGGTCACACATTTTGTCGGGGTGACCCTCGGAAACGGATTCGGAGGTGAACAAGACTGCTTCAGGCATAAACTTTCCTTTGATTGTTCTGTTCTTGATTCGATAGCGGGGTAAAACAGGGGCGTGAATGTATCATCGCGCACGATGTCAACGCAAACGTCCCCATCCTGAAAAGCCGGTATTTTGATGAGGTAGAGGCCCTGTACAAGTGGCAATCGGGAGCAGCCTGCGAGAGAATAGCGGCCCCCTGATCCGGGGCCTGCACCAGACATGATTGCCATTCCGGCAGGGATGCAAAAGAAAAGCGCAGGTACGCCAACAATCATGATAACCGGATCACTGATCTGAAGCATTTGAGGAGTCTGCAATGCCGGAAGCAAAACCTGGCAACAGTGGTAGTGAGCGTCTGGCGTCCCGCCGGGAATGTGCCAATGCCATACGTGCCCTGAGTATGGATGCTGTTCAAAAAGCCAATTCCGGTCACCCCGGTGCCCCCATGGGTATGGCTGATATTGCCGAAGTACTTTGGAACGACTATCTGAAACACAATCCTGGCAACCCCAAGTGGCCAAACCGGGATCGTTTTGTCATGTCCAATGGCCATGGATCCATGCTGGTCTACTCCCTGCTTCATCTCAGTGGCTATGACCTTGGCATAGAGGATCTCCGGAATTTCCGCCAGCTACATTCGAAAACCCCGGGCCATCCCGAATACGGTTATACGCCAGGTGTTGAAACCACCACTGGTCCGCTGGGGCAGGGACTGGCCAATGCCGTGGGTATGGCGCTTGCCGAGCGCACCCTCGCTGCCCAGTTCAATCGTGACAATTTCAAAGTGGTGGATCATTACACGTGGGCCTTTGTTGGCGATGGCTGCCTGATGGAAGGGATTTCACATGAAGCCTGCTCCCTTGCTGCTTCCCTGAAACTGGGCAAACTGATTGTCTATTACGATGACAATGGTATTTCGATTGATGGAGAAGTTGACGAATGGTTCGGGGACGACACAGCGGCGCGTTTCAGGGCTTATGGATGGCAGGTGCTGCAGGCTGATGGGCACAATCCGGAAGAAATAATAGCTGCAACTGAGGCAGCTCGCAGTAATGACGCACAGCCAACACTGATTATCTGCAAAACCATCATCGGCTTTGGTTCTCCGAACAAGCAGGGCAAGGAAAGCTGCCATGGTGCCCCCCTCGGGGCAGAGGAAATCCAGGCAACAAGAGCCGCTCTCGAATGGTTCCATATGCCTTTCGATATCCCGTCCGAGATATACAAAACCTGGGACGCCCGTGAAAAGGGTTTCCAGCAGGAATCTGCATGGAAGGAGCTCTTTGCCCGTTATGAAGAAGAGCATCCTGAGCTGGCGATGGAATTTGTGCGTCGCCTGCGTGGAGAGTTCTATTCCGATTTCGAAAAACAATCCGAAGAGTTCATCAGGCAGTGCCAGGAAAAGGGTGAAAATATCGCCAGCCGCAAGGCTTCCCAGAACTGTATTGCCAACTTTGGCCGCATGTTGCCCGAGCTCATCGGGGGGTCTGCCGATCTGACAGGTTCCAATCTCACCAACTGGAGCGGCAGTTTGCCGGTATCGCGGGATCCGGCAGGTAACTACATCTATTATGGTGTGCGCGAATTTGCCATGGCAGCCATCAATAACGGAATAGCACTGCATGGAGGCTTCATTCCCTACGCAGGCACTTTCCTGATTTTCATGGAATACGCCCGTAACGCTGTTCGCATGGCTGCCCTGATGAAACAGCAGAGCATCTATGTATTCACGCATGACTCCATCGGCCAGGGTGAAGATGGCCCCACTCATCAACCGGTTGAGCAAATTGCCAACCTGCGCGGCACGCCCAACATGATGGTCTGGCGACCGGCCGACAGTGTTGAAACTGCTGTTGCCTGGAAAGCGGCGCTGCTGAACAGAACAGGCCCAACCGCGCTGGTGCTTTCCCGGCAGGGACTCAACCATGTACCGCGTACCTCCGGGCAGGTTGCCCTGATCAGCAAGGGCGCCTATGTGCTTGTTGACTGTGAAGGAGCTCCTGAGGCCATAGTGATTGCTACCGGTTCCGAGGTAGACATTGCCCGTCAGGCAGTGCTTGAGTTGCAGGCAAGTGGCAAAAAGGTGCGCCTTGTATCTATGCCTTCAACTACCGTTTTTGACAGTCAGGATGAAGCATACAGGGAAGCAGTGCTGCCCGGGGCAGTGCGCCGTCGTGTCGCTGTTGAGGCCGGGCATACTGACTGCTGGTACAAATATGTTGGTCTTGACGGCAAGGTGGTGGGACTGCGGAGTTTCGGAGAGTCTGCACCTGGTGGCGATGTCATGAAACACTTCGGATTTGACGCCGGGACTGTTGTGGCTACCGTTGAATCGTTGTTCTGATCAGCTCTGCCAACCAGGTAGTACATCATGGGTTACCGTATAGCTGTTAACGGGATGGGTCGGATCGGGCGCAGCGTGGTGCGTGCCTGGTTTGAAAATCCTGCCCTGTGGCCCGGGCTCGAGTTTGTGGCTCTCAACGAACTCGCGGATCTGCAGACGCTTGCGCATCTGACACGCTATGACAGCACCCATGGCAAGTTTCCGGGTGAAGTCGCCATTGCCGGCAACAAACTGGTGATCAATGGCACTGAGCTGTTGGTTACACATATCGATTCCCTTGACCGCCTGCCTTGGCGCGACTTGTCAATTGACCTGGTGATGGAGTGTACCGGGGTGTTTTCTGACAGGCCCACTGCCGAACTGCATCTGCAACAGGGTGCAGGCAGAGTGCTGTTTTCCCAGCCTGCAGAACCCGACGTGGATGCCACCATAGTCTATGGTGTGAATCATGAAACGCTTGAAGCGGGGCACAGGGTAGTTTCCAGTGCTTCATGCACTACCAACTGTATCGTGCCGGTAATTCACAGTCTTCATGCTGCCTTTGGCGTTGAGCATGGCGTGATCACCACGATTCACTCGGCAATGAACGATCAGCCCGTTATAGATGCGTACCACCATACCGACCTGCGCAAGACCCGCAGCGCGTTCCAGTCCATTATTCCAGTAGACACAGCCCTTGCCCGCGGCATTGACAGGATACTGCCCCAGTTGTCCGGCTGCTTTGAGGCACAGGCCATGCGGGTACCCACCGTGAATGTGTCGGCCATCGACCTCTCGGTTGTGGTAAAGAAACGTGTGGATGCAGCAGCTGTGAACGGAATGATCAGGGAGGCCTCGAGCCGGTATCCTGCCGGAGTGCTGTCGTTTACCGATGAGCCACTGGCTTCCTGCGATTTCAACCATGATCCACGCTCTGCAATAGTTGATCTGGGGCAGACAAGGGTCAGTGGAGGCTATCTCATAAAGGTCCTGACATGGTTTGATAACGAATGGGGCTATGCCAATCGTATGCTGGATGTAGCCGCTATACTTGCAAAATTATGAGTGCTGGAATCGGTATCCAGGGGATTGCCGGATCAATCCGGATTTGCAGAACCAGCCAAATGAACTGAGGGTAAAGACGGTGACTGAAAAACCAGGTCTGGACAGGTTGAGTCTTTTTTTCGGCATACTTCTCACAGGTATGACTGTCTATTTTCTTTTCTGGGGCCAGGCTTATACCAATGGTACCCATTTTCCCTTGTTCGCTCTTGCCACGTTCTTCGGCCTTTTCATGGCATTCAACATCGGTGGTAATGACGTTGCCAATTCCTTTGGTACCAGCGTCGGTGCCGGTACTCTAACACTTCGCCAGGCTCTTGTTGTTGCTGCTATTTTTGAAGTCAGTGGTGCCATCATAGCGGGAGGTGAAGTTACCAACACTATCAGGGGTGGTATCGTTGAACTGGATAGTCTGGGAGGTGATCCCAACCAGTTCATGTACATCATGATGGCGGCCCTGCTTGCAGCAGCCTTGTGGCTCCTGTTCGCCAGCAAGCGGGGTTATCCTGTTTCCACTACCCATTCAATTATCGGGGGTATTGTTGGTAGCGCTATTACACTAGGAATTGTGCTGGAGAACGGAGATAGCGCCCTTTCACTGGTCAACTGGCCTCAGATAGGCACTATTGCCATGTCTTGGGTGATATCCCCGGTTCTGGGCGGGTTGGCGTCATTCATGCTTTTCAAGGTAATCAAAGGGCATATCCTCGATTACAACGAAGAGGCCGAAAACAGGCTTGATGAAATCAGGGAAGAAATCAGGATGCACAAGGAAGGTCTGCTGCGTTCTATCGAGAATATGGATAATGCGGGCAAGGCGGCAATTACCTCAATGCTGGCAAGGGATGTGATCGAGCACAGTGACCGTGATTTCAATATCACCAGGCTGCAGTCTGAATTGTTCCAGGACCTGGAAAAGCTCAAACAGAAGGAAGATGATCTCAATGCGCACAGGGCCATAGAATACTGGGTGCCACTGGTTGCAGCATTTGGTGCCATGATCATTGCAGCCATGCTCCTGTTCAAGGGCTTGAACAATCTTGATCTTCAGCTGACCAATATCTTCAAACTGTTGATCATGGGGATGGTAGCGGCAGCCGTGTGGATGGGTGCCATGATCGTTGCCAAAACCATGCGCAGAGAGCCTTTGAGCCGCACCACTGTGCAGTTGTTCAGCTGGATGCAGGTTTTCACGGCTTCCGGTTTTGCTTTCAGTCATGGCTCAAATGACATTGCCAATGCGGTTGGTCCATTTGCTGCTATTCTCGATGTGTTGCGTACAGGGGAGCTGACCAGCACTGCTGCCATTCCTACTGTAGCCATGGTGTCGTTCGGGATCGCAATGATTGCCGGATTGTGGTTCATTGGCAGGGAAGTGATCATGACAGTAGGGCATCACCTCACATCCCTCCATCCTGCATCGGGCTTTGCTGCAGAGCTTTCTGCATCCGCAATTGTTCTGATGGCATCTTTGCTGGGCATTCCAGTCTCCAGTACGCATATACTCATAGGTTCAGTGCTTGGCATAGGTATGGTCAACCGTGAGACAAACTGGGGCCTGATGAAGCCGATTGCACTAGCCTGGGTTATAACGCTACCGGCAGCTGCCTTCCTCAGTGCCGCGATTTTCCTGATCCTGCGAACAATATTCTGAAACTGTAACGGTTTTCAGTGCTGGTATGACGATTGCAGGCATATGACGCCCGGGATTTACGGGCGCATTAATTGAACGGGACATTTGATATGATCTACTCCCGATGCAGTTATCAGCACTGGCAGTTGATGAGGTTGATATGACAATTCTGGCAATGGCCGATCTTGATTTGCAGGGCAAGCGGGTTCTGATCCGCGAGGACCTGAATGTCCCTGTAAAAAAGGGAAAGGTGGTCAATGATGCCCGTATAAGGGCCGCGCTTCCCACCATAAAAATGGCACTGGACAAGGGCGCAACCGTAATCCTGATGTCCCATCTTGGACGCCCGGAGGAAGGCGTACCACTTGAACAACAACCAGACTCGGCGCTGGCACCGGTAGCTGCCCATCTTGGTGAACAGCTGGGTAGGGAAGTCCAGGTAATGCCGCAGGTTTTCAGTGCCGAACAGGCTGCGGCACTGCCTCAGGGCGCCTGTGTGTTGCTCGAAAATGTCCGTATGAATCCTGGTGAAAAGAAAAACTCGGATGAATTGGCGGCCTACTACGCCAGCCTTGCCGATGTGTTTGTCATGGACGCCTTCGGCACTGCCCACCGCGCGCAGGCGAGCACCCACGGTGTTGCAAAATTCGCAAGAATTGCCTGTGCGGGACCCTTGCTTGTTGCCGAGCTTGATGCGCTGGATCGTGCCCTGAGCAATCCTGTGCGGCCATTGCTTGCAATGGTCGGAGGTGCCAAGGTTTCCAGCAAACTCCAGGTGCTGGAGGCGCTTTCACAGAAAGTCGATTCGCTGGTAGTGGGAGGAGGTATAGCAAATACCTTTCTTGCGGCAGCAGGCAAGCCGGTTGGCAAGTCACTTTGTGAAAATGACATGATCGAATGCGCTCGTAACATTATGGCACGCACACATATCCCGCTGCCGGTGGATGTGGTTGTGGCCAGCGAGTTTTCTGTCGATGCCACACCTGCCGTCAAGTCTGTGGATGACGTGGGCCCTGATGACATGATTCTGGATATTGGCCCCGCCTCTGCGGCGGCCCTGGTTGAAACCATCAACAGTGCATCGACAATTCTCTGGAACGGCCCTGTCGGGGTATTCGAGTTTCCGGCATTTGCCAAAGGCACAGAAGCGGTTGCCAAAGCTATTGCTGCCAACAAGGGCTTTTCCATAGCCGGTGGCGGAGAAACAATCACGGCAATTGAAAAATACGGTATACAGAACGACATTTCATATATTTCAACCGGAGGTGGCGCCTTTCTTGAATTCGTTCAGGGTGATGTGTTGCCTGCAGTGGCAATTTTGCAGGAGCGGGCAAAGCCACACAGCTGCCCGCTGTGCTGAAAACATATTCACAGATCTAGTAAAAAATAAAGGACAGAAATCATGGCTCTTATCAGTCTTCGTCAGTTGCTCGATCATGCAGCAGAAAATTCCTACGGTGTGCCAGCGTTCAATGTGAACAATCTTGAACAGGTGCGCGCCATCATGATGGGAGCCGATGAAGTCAACAGTCCGGTTATCCTGCAGGCATCTGCTGGTGCGCGCAAATATGCCGGCTCCAATTTTCTCAGGCATCTGATTGCTGCAGCAATTGAGGAGTTTCCGCATATTCCGATCGTGATGCACCAGGACCATGGTGTTGCACCGGCAGTTTGCCAGCGTTCAATACAGCTTGGCTTTTCCTCGGTAATGATGGATGGCTCACTGGCTGAAGACGGCAAGACCCCCACTGATTACGACTATAACGTCAGGGTTACCAAACTGACTGTTGCCATGGCGCATGCCTGTGGTGTTTCGGTTGAAGGAGAGATCGGTTGTCTGGGCTCACTGGAAACAGGTATGGCTGGTGAAGAGGACGGCATTGGTGCAGAAGGCGTGCTCGATCACAGCCAGCTGCTGACTGATCCGGAAGAAGCTGCTTCCTTTGTAAAAGATACCGGTGTGGATGCGCTCGCGATTGCTGTTGGTACCAGTCATGGTGCCTACAAGTTTACCCGTCCCCCCACAGGAGACATTCTGGCTATTGGCCGCATTGCCGAAATCCACAAGCGACTCCCCAATACACATCTGGTCATGCATGGTTCTTCTTCTGTGCCGCAGGAATGGCTGAAAGTCATCAACGATTTCGGCGGAGAAATGAAGGAAACCTATGGTGTGCCATTGGAGCAGATCCAGGAAGGGATCAAGCATGGGGTACGCAAAGTGAATATTGATACAGACCTGAGGTTGGCCTCAACGGGTGCAGTACGCAAATTCCTTGCTGAAAACAAAAGTGAATTCGACCCGAGAAAATTCCTGGCACCGACAATCACGGCAATGAAGGAGGTGGTCAAATCACGACTGGAGGCCTTCGGCACTGCCGGGCAGATTTCAACGATTGGCAAGATCTATTCACTTGAGCAGATGGCAGACAAATATGCCAAAGGCACTTACGCAGCCAGGGTGAACTGATAATTCAACGCGCAAACGAGAATCACGAATAAATCGTGGGGGCGTGCATGCGCGCCCATATTCCCGCCTCAAATTGCTCCAGTGTTTTGACCCTGGCCGGGTCGGCACTGATTACCTGGCGCGCAGGGTTCTAACCCCTTCAGATGTGCCCAGCAGCAACAGGTCAGCCGGGCGTATCGCAAACAGTCCGTTGGTCACCACGCCGGTTATCTGGTTCAGAGCGGCTTCAAGTTTTCTGGGATCCACAATGCTCATGTTATGGACATCAAGGATGATATTTCCATTGTCAGTGACAACACCTTCACGATAGACCGGATCGCCGCCGAGTTTGACGATTTCACGGCCCACATGACTGCGTGCCATTGGAATGACTTCTACAGGCAGCGGAAATTTGCCCAGCACCTGCACCATCTTGCTTTCATCTGCAATGCAGACAAATTCCCTGGCAACGGCTGCCACTATCTTTTCCCGGGTCAGCGCGGCACCGCCTCCCTTGATAAGCTGCAGGTATTCGTTGGCCTCATCTGCACCATCAACATAGATCTGCACTTCACTCACACTGTTCAGGTCAAGCACTGTGATGCCATGCCCTTTGAGTCGACGGGCACTTTCTTCCGAGCTGGCAACGGTGGCCTGAATATCATATTTGATCGCAGCCAGTTCATCGATGAACAGATTGGCAGTTGAGCCGGTACCAACGCCGATGACGCTGTCCTGTCTCAGATGACGTTTCACATATTCAAAGGCAGCTTTGGCAACAGCCTGCTTCAGCTCGTTCTGGTTCATAGTGATGTCCTCGATGGTGATTCAGGGGAGAGTCTAGCTTTGCATGCAGGGTGCAAGCCAGTGCAGCTTGGCCTTCAAAATAAATGTTGATCGCGGCAGGTATAAGTCTTATAGTTCAGCAAGTTAGAAGGCATACCTAAAAGCGTTGTAAATATGCCGCCCTAACTTGCTAAAAAACATGGGTTCATAGGAAGCATTATGCGCAAGAAACCCGACTTGATGGCTGTGCTTATCGTATTGTTCAGTGCAGGCCTGCTCATCAGTTCAGTAGCCCAAAGCGGGCTGCTCTAGAATAATCGCCGTCAGGGCCTGTACCAGGCCTGATCGGTCACAATAGCACTCAGAGGAACGTCCCAGGACGCCACCTCCAGTCTTTCTACCCTCTGACATTCATGTGCCAGTCCCAACAGGACAGGTTTGTCATGTTGCTCCTCGCGAATAAATGCAAAGGTATGGTCATAGTAGCCCTTACCCATACCCAGACGATTGCATGAGCTGTCGAACCCTACCAGTGGCAGCAGGACCAGATCGAGGTCTGCAGGCGAACATTCCTTTCCTGGGGGCTCATCAATTCCATAGCTGTTTGTTGCAAGGGAAATATCAGGTTGCCATTCCCTGAAAACCAGCAGGTCGACATTGTCCCTGGTTGTCATGACAGGCAGATAGCAATGCTTGCCAAGTCGGTGAGCCTCCAGCATCAGGGGGAGGGTATCAATTTCGCCATCCCTGGCCAGTGTAAAAGTGATGTGCTGGCTCGACAGGAAAAATTCGTGAGTGGACAGATTGTTGAACAGTTTACGGCTGGCAAGTGCCTGTTGCTGTTCAGTAAGTTTTCGACGGCGTTCTCTCAACTGCTTGCGCAACAGTTTTTTTTGCTCTTGTATTTGCTCAATGGGAGTGGACAAGTTTGCAGGCTCGATCTGGAAATTTCAGGACAGGCGTGGAACTGGCAGAGGCAATACAGGCAAGTAAAAATATCCCCGGGAATACCGCTGTCAAACTTGCCCTGAACCGTAAGGTTCAGGTGGTGGCCAGTCCGGCGTCTAAGGCTTTCCGCAAAGCGGACATGCACACTGACGCCATTGGGCAAAGCCTCCGGATCAAAGATATCGGCTCAAGAACTCGTCCGACTGGCAAGTACCCCAGGGAGATGCATTATAGTTCAAACAGAGGGATAAAACAGGCGGGATTGAAAAGAAAGGTTCAGATTTCAATCTGACGACTGGCCAGTAGTGCGGCATCGATTTTCTTTTCAAGCTGCTTTATTTCCTGCAGGGAGGCGTTTTCGCTGGTTGTAGCGTTCTGGTTGGTTTCAAGCAGATCAACGGCAAGGTTCAATGCAGTAATCACGGCTATTTTTTCAAAAGCCAGAGAAGCGCCGCGGCTTTTGGTTAATTCCATTTGCTGAACAAGATAGCGGGCTGATTTTCTCAGCTTCTCCTCTTCCTCGGGCGGGCAACTGATCTGGTATTCGCGGCCCATGATGGAAATGGTTACTGTGCCTGTTGGTGCGGGCATCATGTTTGTCCCTGTTCCAGTGTCTTCAGGCGACGTAGTACTTTCTCGAGACGTACTCTGGCCAGATTGTTCTTGCCGAGCAGGGTTTCCCGCTCATGCTTCCAGTTGCTTTCCCGATCTCTCAGCATCTGGTTTTCCCTGCGGATGTCGTCACAAAGCTTGATAAGGGTATCAACCTTGTCTTCCAGACTTTTGAAACTTGCGTGGCTCATGAATTGCGCAATTTGTTGTGAAGCCCTGCAGGGCACTGATCAGACAGGCGATCAAATATAAATGTCACTTTCATTATGGTCAACAAGTGGTTGATTCAATGAAAAATTCCATGACGGATATACTTGCTCCTGTGACACTGCCGAGACAATACATACACATCAATGGACAGCTTCAGATGATACACGGTAATACCGGATAACAATGGTGTTACTAGTGAAGCTGTCTCATGCAATTTGGTATCATGACCAATTCAACAGATTATCCTCATGCAAGCTGATTACGACCTGACTGCACAATTGCTGGCTGACTCCCTGCCCGGTATCACACCTGCCGAATTTCATGGTCTGCTGACAGGCCAGTTGTGCAGTGGCGTGATTCAACCGGATCCGGACGATGTCAGTGACCTGCTGGATCATGAATTGTTGCCGGTTGTGCGCAAGTTGCTGGAAAGACTGGCAAAAGAGGCCAATGGACAGCTTGGCAGCGTTGAATACAGCTTCCAGCCGTTACTTCCCTGTGATGATGCGAGCATCAGGGAACGTGTTTCAGCACTAGCCCAGTGGTGTGAAAGTTTTACTACTGGTTTTGCCGCAGGATATATCCGGCCGGAGTCCAATCTCAGCAAGGAAGCCCGGGAAATACTCAGTGACTTCGGGGATCTGGCCTGTATCGGTGATGCCCAGGATCAGGTCGATGAGCAGGATGAGGAAGATTTCATGGAGCTTGTGGAGTATGTCCGTATGGCTGCCATAACCCTGTATCAGCAACTTGTAGGCATTTGTGGTGAGGTGCCGGATTCGGGCACTGACCAGGAAAATCCCGTTTTCCATTGAAACCGGCTTTTCGCTGAATCCGACTTTCAGTGAGCCCCATATTTCCCAAAGAGATTCATTGCATGCCGATTACGCAGAAAGAATTCAAGCAGAGACGCCTGGACCTGATGAACCATATGGAGTCGAACAGTATTGCAATACTGGCATCGGCAAATGCTGTATTGCGCAATGGCGATACCGAGTACCGTTATCGTCAGAGCAGTGACCTCCATTACCTGACAGGCTTCAATGAAGCCTATAGTGTGCTGGTGCTGATTCCGGGCAGGGCCCAGGGCCAGTGCCTGCTCTTTTGTCAGGAAAAAGATCCGCACAAGGAACTGTGGAATGGAAAATTACTGGGTCCTGAAGCGGCTATAAGTGAGCTGGGTATGGATGATGCCTTTCCGATCTCCGACATAGATGACATTCTTCCCGGTCTTATTGAAGGCAGAGAGCGTGTTTATTACGCGATGGGCAAGGATGAGCAGTTTGATCACAAGGTCATGGAGTGGGTAAAGGTCATCAGGAAGAAGGTTCGCAGCGGAGCACACTCTCCGGGAGAGTTTCTGGTGCTTGATCATCTGCTGCACGAAATGCGACTGATCAAGTCAAAAGCGGAACTGGAACTGATGCGTGAGTCCGGACAGATTGCGGTCAGGGCGCACAAACGGGCAATGGCGGTTTGCAAACCTGGTATGTACGAGTACGAGGTGGAAGCCGAATTCATGTATGAGTTCTTCCGTAGTGGCTGTGTTTCATCTGCCTACACATCGATAGTGGCAGGTGGAGACAACGCCTGCATTCTTCATTACACAGAAAATAACCAGCAACTTTCCGATGGGGATCTGCTGTTGATAGATGCAGGTTGCGAGTTCCAGCATTATGCCTCGGATATCACGAGAACCTTCCCGGTCAATGGAAAATTCAGTGTCGAGCAAAAGGCCATTTACGAACTGGTGCTAAAGGCCCAGCTGGCGGCAATAGAGCAGGTAAAACCCGGCAATCACTGGGATGATCCCCACAGCACAACTGTCAGGGTCATAACAGAAGGTCTGGTTGAGCTTGGATTGCTGAAGGGTGAAGTTGATGCGCTGATTGAAAGCGGCGCCTACCGCGACTTCTACATGCATCGGGCCGGTCACTGGATCGGTATGGATGTACATGATGTGGGAGACTACAAGATTGAAGGCCAGTGGCGTCAGCTGGAGCCGGGAATGGTGATGACAGTAGAGCCCGGAATTTATATATCGCGGCAAAACACCAGTGTGGACGAGTGCTGGCGAGGCATAGGCGTTCGCATTGAGGATGATGTGGCGGTAACACGCAACGGTCACGAAGTTCTGACATCCGGGATTCCCAAAACAGTTGCTGAAATCGAGAGTTTCATGGCGCAAGCCTGATTCGTGAAAAGGGATCCGCTCCATGGCACTTGCAATTGAGCAGCACTACGATGTCGTCATAGTTGGTGCCGGCATGGTGGGTGCAAGCCTGGCCAATGCCCTGGTCTGCAATCCTCAGCGAAAGCCGCCATCTCTGCTTGTGGTGGAGGCAGCAGCACCGCTGAAATCAGATGACCAGATTCTTCAACCGGGGTTCGATATACGCAGTACAGTGCTCTCTGCAAGCACTGTCGAATATTTCCGCGTTCTGGGCATATGGGAGCATCTCGTTTCCCATGCAGAGCCCATCATTGATATCCATGTGTCAGATAAGGGGCGGTTCGGTTCAGTCAGGCTCGACAGCGCTACCGAAAGAGTGCCTGCTCTGGGTTATGTCACTGAGAACAGGGCTTTGGGTCTTGCCCTCAACAAGGCGCTGCTGGCACAGGAGCATGTTGAGGTCAGTGCACCTGTTACTGTTGAAAGCATCAGTCCCTGCCCGGGCGGTATGAGTCTGCGCCTGAAATCAAATGAGCAGGGTAAAGAGCAGGTTATAACTGCCTCTCTGGTAGTGCTGGCAGATGGCGGACGTTCGGGGCTTCCTGCGCAACTGGGTATTTCGCAGGCCCGGGAAAAGTACGGGCAGAGCGCCCTGATCGCCAATGTTGCCTTTACCTCTCACCACAATGGCCGTGCCTGGGAACGTTTTACCCCCAAGGGGCCTTTGGCTCTGTTACCGCTTTCTGATATCGATGGCATGCATCGCGCCGCACTGGTCTGGACACATCCTGACAAGGACATACAGCAAATATTCGAGCTCGGAGACCAGGAATTCCTGACGCAGTTGCAGCTGGATTTCGGTAACAGGGTCGGCAAATTCACAAAAGTCGGCAAACGGGCGATGTTCCCGCTCGCACTAAGTACCGCTGATGAGCAGATTCGTCCAGCACTGGTGCTGTTGGGGAATGTGGCGCATACCTTGCATCCTGTTGCCGGACAGGGATTCAATCTGGCGCTGCGAGATACTATGGCGCTGGCCGAAAACATCCTGGTTTCAATCGCGCAGGACATCAGTCCGGGAGACTTCAAACGACTGCAGTGTTATGTAAACGAGGTCAATACCGACCAGTTGATGACCATCAGATTCAGTGACTACATGACCCGTATGTTCAGCAGTTCCAACCTGGTGATTGCAGGAGTGAGACACCTGGGCATGGCCAGCATCGATCTGCTGCCTCCTCTGCGCAATACGCTGAGCCGTCAGTCCATGGGCATGCGTCAGGCCAGAGTGAGACTGTAATGCCACAAGGAATCCCTGCAGAACAGCAGATGATGAATCTCGAATTATCCCTGTTACACAGGGATTTCAAAGGCAATGATGCAGAGCTTGAAGTGCTGCTTGCTGAAGATTTCACGGAGGTCAACCCGACTGGCAGAATCAGTTCCCGTGCAGATGTCATCAACTGGATACTGCAGAAGGATGTCGAAGCACGCTGGGAACTGCTGGACTTCAGGATGCTGATAACGGGTGATGATGCGAGACTTCTCGTTTATCACGCAATCCGGAAACAGTCCGGGCAGCCGGTCAGTCCGGGGGCAAGACATTGTTCATTGTGGCGCTACAGCAGCAGTCTGGAAGTCTGGCAACTGCACTTTCATCAGGCTACGCGGGTAAGTTGAAGGAACCGTTATATGCTTCATCTTCTGCTCCACCTGCTTGTTCCTGCAGCAATTGCCTTGTGTTTCTATCGTAAAAAAGCACTCTTTGTGTTCGGAATCATGATGGCAGGCATGCTGGTTGATGTGGACCATCTGCTGGCCAGTCCGATTTATGATCCGGGCAGGTGCAGTATGGGCTTTCATCCACTGCACACCCTGCCTGCTGTACTGGTGTATGCAGTGCTCTGTGTGCCATCAGCAACCCGTTTACTGGGAGCAGGTCTGATTGTTCATATGCTGCTGGATACGGGGGATTGCCTGACCATGGAGCAGGGGCTGGAACAAATGCGGGAAAATCTGGTCCTGTTTCATTCAGGTGTATCGGTGAAAGCAGTCTGATGGATTCAGTAACACAGATAGCATTGGGTGCAACGATGGGTGAGCTTGCACTCGGCAGAAAGATAGGGGGCAGGGCTGCACTCGCCGGAGCCATATGCGGCACTCTGCCGGACCTGGACAGTTTCATTCCATACGCTGATGCTGTGGCCACGGTAACCTTTCATCGCTCCTTCAGTCATTCCCTTTTCATTCTGGCACTGATATCCCCCGTCGTCGCATGGGTAATGTCGAAACTGTTCAGGCGAGTAGGGGGGAACTGGCAACTATGGTGGCCACTGTGTTTTTTTGCACTCTTCACCCATCCCCTGCTTGATCTTTTCACTGTCTACGGCACACAGCTGTTCTGGCCAATCAGCGACTACCCCTTCAGTGGCTCAACCATATTCATCATAGATCCTGCCTACACCCTGCCGCTTGTGGTGGGCGTATTGACTGCCCTGTTCCTGAAAAGGGAGAGTGAAGGCAGGCAGATCAGCGCCTGGCTCGGCCTGGGGCTGAGCAGTGCCTATCTGGTCTGGACCGTGGGGGCAAAATTCCATATCGAAAGAGTCATGCGCGAAGAACTCTCTGATCAGGAGTTGGCATGGCAATCCATCCTGACGACACCCGCCCCCTTCAACAGCATTCTCTGGCGGGCAGTGGTGATGGCGGAAGGCGGGTATTACGAGGCCTGGTATTCGATGCTGGATGAACCCCATACCCTGGAATTCAGTTTCCATGCAGATGACAAGACGCTGATTGAACCCATATGGCGGCACTGGCCTGTCCAGCGGCTGGCATATTTCACACATGGATTTTTCGGCGTAAGGGAAATGAATGGATCTGTCGTCATGAGTGACCTGCGAATGGGTGTTGAACCTACATATACGTTCAATTACAGGGTTGCCGATTTCAAGGATGGGGCAACCGTACCAGTAGTCAGTACGAGGGTTGAAACCCCGTGGGATCCCCGGCAATTGAACGCATTGCTGGCAAGAGTTTTCAATCCAGTCCGTTAATCTCCGGCACGCTCTTTACATAATCTTCATGGAATGCCAATAAAACTTTAATCCCCCATTAATGTTACTTTAACCCTGCTTTTATAAAGTGCGCGCCATGAATCCGGGCAGGGGTATGTGGTTTCGGATTTTTCCATTAACTTCAATGAGATAATCGGATGCCACTTCTTAATAAAGCGAAATTAAAGACACTGGTTCTTGCCTTGATTGCCGCTTCAGCATCAAACACCATGTTTGCTGCGGACAAACAACTACTCGATATCCTGCTCGGTAATGGAGCCATCACTCAACAGCAATATGACGAGTTGCTGGCCAAAGAAGAGCTCACTGTTGAGGATGCAAATGACATTGTAGTCGACTTTGGTGAAGGCAGTGGTGTCAATGTCAGCACCCGCGACGGGCAGTTTGAATTTGACATCGGAGGTCGTCTGCATCTTGATTATGCCCAGCACGAAAATGTGCCTGGCCTGGGTGTGACACCCATCAATGGTTTCACGACCAGACGAGCCCGGCTTGAGATGGAAGGCATGTTCAGTGGGGTCTGGGGTTGGGCTGCAGAAATCGATTTCGCTGAAAACGTGGTTGAAATCAAGGACTTCAAAATAGGCTACGAAGGCGACAATTTCAGTCTGTATGGTGGCCACCAGAAACAACCCTACAGTCTTTCCCTGGAGATGAGTTCAAACGACATCCCGTGGATTGAGCGTTCCATCGACAATTACCTGGTAGCCGAACTGACCGACAGGTCAGTAGGTGTGCGGCTTGAAACCTCGGGTGATAACTGGTTTTTTGCCGGGGGGGTATTTGGAGAAGAGCCGGACTCCGGAACCCAGGGAGACGAATATGTTGCTACCATGGGCAGAATTGTCTATGCCCCGATCATGGATGACGACAAGACCCTGCACCTGGGTCTGCGTGGCGCATACCGCAGCAACAAGGATGTCAGGGAGTTCAGGGCACGGGACAGGACCACGGATTTTTCCGGCCTGCGCATTGTTGATACCGGTGTTATTGCTGACGCAGAAAGCATCGTCATGTACGGGCCGGAACTGGGCCTTGCCGTAGGGCCCCTTACAGTGCTCGGTGAATATAGTACGGTTACTGTCAACCGCAGCCTGAATCCGGATGTAGACCTCAAAGCCTGGCATCTGGGTGCGGCCCTGTCGTTGACCGGAGACACCAGAGCCACGAGCTACCGGATTGATGCCGGTGAATTCAAGGGGGTCAGGGCCAGTCGGCCATTTGATCCTGCCAGTGGTCAGTGGGGTGGTCTGGAGCTGGTGGCCAGATATGCAGAAGTGGATTTCGACGATGGTACTTTCATTGGTGGCACGGAAGATGTCTTCAATGCAGGAGTCAACTGGTATCCAACACGGAACGTCCGCTTTCTGTTCGACTGGACCCATATTCTGGACACTGACAAATCCAATACGGTCAGGAGTTTGGCACCGGATCTGGATGTATGGACTGTAAGAGCTCAGTATAATTACTGATAAACCTGTTCTGAATTGGTCGGGATACTCCTGAATGAAGCAGTGGTTCCCTGATTGACAGTTGATGACAGCAAAGGCAAGATGCCGACTATGCAAACAACAAGATTACAGCAGCAGTGGTGGTGGCCCTCAAACCCGGGCCGCCTTGACTGATCAGGTCAGGGGCAGAATCAATCTGCTTCCTGCACTGTTGTGAACTGAATTTACGAAGGCCGCCCAGGCAACAAGGCGGCCTTTTTGTTTTCTGAAAAAACATTGCGGTCCGCCCTTAATCTGACGCTGAAGGAGAACCACAATGCAGACCATGCCAACCAGCCATTACCTGACTTCAAAAGGCGCAGGTATCTATCGTGCAGCTACTGCAGGAGACTATGGCACTGCTGTAGCGACGCTCGCGAGAAAGCTTAATGATGCTCCCGGAGTACTGTTGAGTTCGGGCATCGAATTTCCCGGGCGTTACAGTCGTTGGGATATCGGGTTTTCTGACCCGCCGCTGCGAATCAGTGCCGTCGAGCGGACCATGACTTTTGAGGCGCTCAATCAACGTGGAGAGGTAATCCTTGCCTTTCTCAACAGCCTGCTTGCAGATGATTCCGATGTTGCGAGTTTTGATGCCGGCGTTGAGCGATCACACCTGAACATAAAAGCGCCAGAGGCTGTGATCTATGAAGAAGATCGCACCCGTCAGTGCTCAGTGTTTACTGTATTGCGTACAATCATCAATGCTTTTTACAGTGCAGAAGACAGTTTTCTCGGCTTGTACGGGGCCTTTGGATATGAGCTTGCCTTCCAGTTCGAGGATGTGCGGCGGCAAATCCCCCGGAGTGGAGATGAGCGTAATCTGCTGCTTTACCTGCCTGATACGCTATTAGTAGTTGATCATGCCAGGGAAACTGCCAGGCAATACTATTACGACTTTGAGTTCCCACTGTCATCAGGTACCACTTCAACACAAGGACTGCCCAGACAAACCTTACACGAGCCATTCCTGTTTGCCGACAATACCGACACGGTATCAGAATGTGACCATGAGCCGGGCGCGTATGCAGAGACAGTTCGCAAGGCTCTGGCGTACTTCCGTCGTGGAGACCTTTTTGAAACAGTGCCAGGACAGACTTTCAGCGCCTCCTGTAAAGATGATCCGGCTACAGTTTTCAGGCGACTGCAAAGCCAGAACCCTGCGCCTTACGGCGCCCTGATGAATCTGGGTCAGCAGGAATATCTGGTGGCAGCATCGCCTGAGATGTTTGTGCGCGTTCGTGGTACGCGGGTGGAAACCTGCCCGATTTCCGGGACTATCAGACGGGGAGAAAACGCAGTAGAGGATGCACAGCAGATACGCAAATTGCTGAACTCTGCCAAGGACGAGGCGGAGCTTTCCATGTGTACGGATGTGGATCGCAATGACAAGAGCCGCGTTTGTGAGCCCGGCAGTGTGAAAGTTATCGGGCGACGGCAGATAGAGCTCTACTCAAGGCTTATACACACGGTAGATCATGTTGAAGGCAGGCTGATGGAGGGCAAGGATGCACTGGATGCATTTCTTTCCCATGCCTGGGCCGTAACAGTAACCGGGGCGCCCAAACAGGCTGCCATACAGTTCATTGAGGATCATGAACGCAGTCCCAGGCGCTGGTATGGCGGGGCCATGGGTTGCCTGAATTTCAATGGTGATCTCAATACCGGCCTGACAATTCGCACAATACAGATCAGTAATGGTATTGCGCAGGTGAGAGCTGGCGCCACCCTGCTTGCCGATTCTGACCCCATTGCTGAAGAGGCAGAGACGCGACTCAAGGCAGAGGCTATGCTGTTTGCCTTGAGAGCAAACACGAATCCGTTCTCGAAGGCAGCGAAAAAGTTGGTGCAGCATGTGTGCAGGACCAGAGTCTTGATGGTCGATCATCAGGATTCATTCGTACACACTCTTTCTTCGTATTTCAGGGAATATGGGGCCATTGTAAGTACCGTAAGACCGGGCACTGTAGAACAGGCGCTGGACGATTTTGATCCGCAGTTGGTAGTTCTTTCACCGGGGCCGGGGCGGCCGGGTGACTTTGCCATGTCCCGGACCATCGAATTGTGTCTGGGCAGGGAAGTGTCCTTGTTCGGCGTGTGCCTGGGACTGCAGGGGATTGTTGAGTATTTCGGAGGAAGTCTCAGGTTGATGTCAGCGCCGGTTCACGGCAAGCCTTCATTGCTCAGTCATTTCGAGGGAGCGCTTTTTGAGGGGCTGCAGGGGGAACTGCAAGTCGGTCGTTACCACTCACTGGTGGCAGACAGCCTTCCTGATGAGTTGCAGGTCACAGCCCACAGTGAGGATGGTGAAATCATGGCCATACAGCACAGGAATCTTCCGGTCTCTGCAGTACAGTTCCATCCTGAGTCAATCATGACAATGCAGGGTGATTCTGGTCGTATGCTGGTAGGTAATGTGTTGAGGAAGCTTGATGTAAAAAATGCACCTAACCTGGCAGGCATTTTGCCAGTGACCACGAGAAAGGCAGGCTGAAATGAAATAATCAGAAGTCAGTGCAGTATGGTATCAGGCGGTGGCTGCTGCATTTCATGGCACAAGCGGTCGACTGCAGCAGCGTCGAAACTGTAATGGGTATTGCAGAATTCACAGTCAACCTTTATCAGCCCGGTTTCCTCCAGAATTGATCTGAGCTCAGCTTCGCCAAGTGTGACAAGTGTGTTTTTGACTTTTTCCCGGGAGCAGGAACAGGAAAAGTGCAGGGGTTTGGTGCCGTGCAGCTTGACCTCTTCTTCATGAAAAAGCCTGTGAAGAAGTGCAGTTGCCGGCAACTCCAGAATTTCCTGTGGCGTTGTGGTTTCAGCCAGCATGTTAAGCCTCTTCCAGTCTTCCTGACGCTGGTCGGCAGTGGTTTCAGATGATGTGGAAAGCGGCAGTGCCTGCAGCAACAGGCCTGCCGTGCGTTTTTCACTGACATGAAACTGTAATGATGTGGGGAGCTGCTCAGACTGGTCAAAATACCGATTTATTGCTTCAGCCAGGGAATTTCCTGAAATTTCAACGATGCTCTGGTAACGCTCACCCTCATCGGGAATCACGGTGATCAGCATGCGACTGTCACCAAAGACTTCCTGCAGGGGGCCCTCAGGCACCAGCCCTTCCCATCTTGCCAGTCCCCGTAATGATCCGTCACTGCCAGCTTGTACCACGAGACTTCGCAATGGCCCCGTGCCCTGAACCTGCAGTATAAGCTTGCCCTTGAACTTGATGGTGAGGGAAAGCAGGGCCGCAGCTGCCAGCCCGCTGCCAAGCTGCAAGCGGACATTTTCCGGATATTGATGTCTGGCCAGTACTTCATGCCAGAGGTCGTCCAGATAGACCAGCTCGCCCCTGATATCAAGATTTCCGAAGCTGAAACGAAACAACTGGTCTTTTTCCTGCATCTTTTACCTGTTTGGATTGATAATTGTGGGGTTTTCCATTCTCCTCGCTGTACCGGGTGGATACAATACAGTCCCCTGAATCACCCACTTGCCCGTTCATGCAAATGCAGCATTGTGAGCGGATACTTGCACAAGAAATTATCCATGAATTTTTCTGAACTGGGATTGCATGAGCGTTTGCTCAAGGCTCTTGACCATTTGAACCTGAGTCGTCCCACGCCAATACAGGACGAACTGATCCCCAAAGCTCTGCTGGGCAGGGACATGCAGGCCAGTGCGGAAACCGGTAGTGGCAAAACGGCAGCCTACGTTCTGCCAATACTCCACAAAATGCTCGAGAATCCCCAGTCTGATACGGCAACACGAGTACTGATCCTGTTGCCAACACGAGAGCTGGCCCTGCAGGTTGAAAAGCACTGCAGGGATTTGGCCAGCTTCACCCTGATCACAAGTGGCGTTGTGGTTGGAGGCACTCCCTATGGTGAGCAGAAAGCCATGATTCGCAAGAATCCAGAAATTCTCGTGGGTACCCCCGGGCGCATTCTTGAGCATGTCAACAAGCGTTCAATTGTGCTGGATGATCTGGAATTTCTGGTACTGGATGAAGCTGACAGGATGCTTGATATGGGCTTCAGGGATGAAGTCCTTGCAATAGTCGGGGCCTGCCCCCCCAAACGACAGGTTTTTCTGCTATCGGCAACCCTTGAACATGAAGGGATAGGGCTGATTGCTGCCGAGGTGCTGAGTGAGCCTGAAATCATTTCTGTCGGTACGCACCGCTCAGCACACGCAAGTATCCAGCAGCAGGTCATTCTTGCAGATGACCCTGCCCACAAGAACCAACTGGTTAACTGGTTGCTGGCCAATAGTGAATTTGAAAAAGCGCTGGTTTTTACCAATACCAGAGAGCAGACAGAAATCCTGTGTGCCTTCCTGCAGAGTCAGCGCGACAAAAGAAATGCAGGCAAACCCGAGGCTGCCAAAAAGTCGAAAATCGGATACCTGCACGGAGAAATGTCCCAGGATGACCGCAAACGCCTAATGCACTGGTTCAGAACCGGCGTAATCCGTGTGCTTGTCTCAACAGACCTTGCGGCCAGAGGACTGGATGTCAAAGGGGTTGACCTGGTTATCAACCATTCTGTTGCCCGATCAGGCGATGATCATGTGCACAGGATAGGGCGCACCGGAAGGGCAGGTGAGAGTGGACTGGCCATTACCCTTGTAGCACCCAGGAATGGAACCAGTTCAAGAGCATAGAGCGCTATCTCAGGCTGGAAGTGGAAACAAGGATCATTGCCGGTCATGAAAGCCGCTTCAAGGGACCTGCGAAGAAAGCCACGAAGAGGCCCGAAAAAGACAAGAAGACCAGGAAAAAAACAGTACCCAAGGCAAAGCAGCGTCACACTTTCCGCAAGAACATTGGCAAGCGGCGCGCACCCGCTCCATCCGGTGATGGTACCCGGCAGAAGGATGCCGGGCAGGCTGCTCCTCTGAAGGAGCCCTCAAAGGAAATGCCCGGGAAAGCACCAGGCAAAGCCGTCAGGCAGAAAGCAGAAGCAAAAAGCAGTCAATCAGGCTTCGGGCCGCTCAAAAAGAAGACCTGAATGTGACAGGATTTTGGCAGGTGAATCATCAAGGCCTGCCAAACGACAGGCTCAGTATTCCCAGCCGAGGTTGGAAGACAGCAGGCTGCTGTATTCGGCAATGGGTTCCTGCTTGTTGCCGATTACCACCAGAGTGCCCCGCGAGGCCGGTGAAACGATGCCATTGAACTGCTCATCGGATATGGTGAATTCTGCGCCGGAAACCTGCTCTGGCAGAAGCATGACATTCACATCGCCGTTATTGCCGTGTAGCACAAAGTGCATGGCAATCTGTTTGGCAACATAGCAGTCTTTCACGAAACTGACCTGCAGGGATTCTGTAGCAGGGCTGGCTTCAAGGTGTGCTCCAACCACCTGACCAAGCTGTGTATTGACTGTATCAAGGGAGTAATCCCCGTCAGGGTTCATATAAGGAGTTTCGGCATAGACATGGGAAAACAGGTCGCGGGCCAGTTCTGCATTGCTGTCAGGTTTCAGGTATGCACCGAGCCCGAGTGCCAGCAACAACAGGGCAGCAACAGGCAGGAGTCTGCGTATGACGGATTCGTCATTGGCTGCTGCAGGCAGAGCATGTCTGTCCATCCGGGCAAGATCCGGAATCTGCAGCAAGCGCTGTTCCAGATTGGTCGCAGGTGCAGGAATCTTCAGGGATTTTTCCAGTAAAGACTCGAACGCGAGGGCCTTGCTGTATGCATCAAGGCGGGCATCACTGTGACCGAGAGCCTCACGGAATTGTGGAGACGTATCCCCCGGATTGGCCCAAAGACGTTCTGTAAATTCTTTGTCGTTCATAGCTTTCATCTTGCTGTGTGTGGCTCCTGGAATCGCCAGGGGGCCGCGCTACTGGATCAAGACCGGGAATTACTGTTTTTCATCCCGGGCCTGATGATATTTTCGGGTCAGTCGATTTCCTGTCCATTGTCCGGTTCCAGCAGGGCGCGCAGTTTGTTTCTCGCCCTGAAAAGCCGGGTCATTACCGTGTTGTTGTTGAGATCCAGCATAGAGGCAATTTCCTCACCACTGAAACCACCAATCACCTGCAGCACCAGCGGTTCCCGGTACTCGGGCTCAAGTTTCTGCATGGCTTTGTATAGCAGATGCATCTCCATCTGCTGATCAGGTTCAACACGGTGTGTATCCGGCAGCCCTGTCTCGAAATCGTCGATATCGTCCAGTTCAGGCTGGAATTTTTCATACAGCCTGGCGTTTTCCCTTCTCAGAATCGTGAACAGCCAGGCTTTGGCGGCGGCATCACTCTGCAGGCCGTCAAAGGCCCGCCAGGCCCGCATGAAGGTTTCCTGGGTCAGATCTTCAGCCAGCTGCCGACTTTTGCAGAGCCAGTAGGCATACCTGAAAATGTGGTGATAGAAGTTCTTGACCAGTTCTTCATAGCGCCGGCGCTTGTCTGTAGTCCCCTTGAGGACCGAATTGTCATTCTTTTCTTTCGCCGTCATAAGCCATCTGGCCCGGTATTTATTGGATACGCCGGAGCTTTCGTGGGGGCGGCATTATTGCTCACCCCCTTGTCTTAGGCAAGAAAGCCTCCAGCAGATATGACTGGCTCAATGTTAAAATCCTGTTAATTCCGGGAAATCATCATAGTAACTTTACGTATTCTTAATCCACTCATGGTAGCGTTACCGCTGTCTTGGCAGGATCAGGAGTTCATGATCAGGTGAGCAGAAAAAAGATAGTCATAATCGAGGACGAACCCGATATTCTCGAGGTTCTCGGCTACAATCTTAAGCGAGAAGGTTATGAGGTGTTGGCCGCCAGTGACGGAAACAAAGGACTGGCGTTGATCAAGCGAGAGATCCCCGACATGGTGTTGCTTGACCTCATGTTGCCTGGTATGGATGGCGTTGAGATTTGCAGTAATATCAAGAAAGATCCCGAGACCCAGAGCACTCTGATCATCATGGTTACAGCCAAGGGTGAGGAAAGCGATATAGTGCTGGGGCTTGGTGTTGGTGCAGATGACTACATCACCAAGCCCTTCAGTCCCAAGGAGCTGATTGCCAGAGTGAAGGCAGTTCTGCGGAGGGGAGTGATGGTAGAAAAGTCCCCTGCAGTAGAGAAAATCCAGCTTGGCGATCTGACCATAGACACAGGCAAGTACAAGGTTCTGGTTGGTGATCGCGACGTAAAGCTCACAGCGTCTGAATTCAAGCTTCTGCATTACCTGGCCAGTCATCCTGGTCGTGTATTTTCCAGGGAGCAGCTTCTTAGCAGGGCGTTGGGCGATGACATTGTGATAGTGGACAGGAATATTGATGTTCATATACGTGGCATAAGGAAAAAGCTGGATGTGGATCCTCCGCTGATAGAAACAATCCGCGGAGTAGGTTATAGAATGGCTGATCAGCACTGAACAATACCTTTGGGTCCTGGCAACCAGGCTTCCGGGAGCAGGAAGAATCTTGATTCCCCTGAAATCACATTACTTCTGGCGGCATTTTGTCGTTCTGACCCTGTTTGCCCTGTTGGGGACGGGCCTTCTTTTTCTGCTGCAATTGGCAGCTATTTCCGCGAATGAACGAGCTTCTTCGTCCATGATGATGAGGGAGTATGCCAGTGTACTGGCTGCAGGATTGAGCAATCCTGTCAAAGAAAGGAATGGAGAAGTCATTGCATTGATTGTTGACAGGCTGGCTGATACATCAAGCCTTCGAATTACTGTGATTGACAGTATGGGTTTTGTGCTGGCTGATACCAGTGAAAGCCCTGACGGAATGGACAACTTGTTGCATCGTCCTGAAGTACAGGCAGCCATTGAATTCGGCATCGGTGAGGCGCGTCGCTACAGCCAGACCATGCAGGAAAACTTCACTTTCGTCGCCACGCCATTGTTCGGCCCGGATGGTCTTGTTGGTGTTGCAAGACTGGCCCGTAGTGAATTCGATCTGGACCAGGGAATATCTGCTAGGCAGCTTACACTTTTGAACTGGTGGTTGATCATCATTGGTTTGCAGATTGTGCTCGCATTTATTTTGTCCTACCGGCGTGCACACATGCTGGAGCTCATTACAGATGTCACCAGAACCATTGCGCAGGGTGAATTTGATAGCAGGATTCCGGAGTCTCGCGCATATGGATTCAAATCCATTGTGGATTCCGTGAATCTCATGGCACGTAATTCTGCCAGCAGGGTTTCACTTCTCACTGCAGACCGCAACAGACTTGCCACAATCTTCACTGGCATGGTTGAGGGAGTGATAGACGTTGATCAGAACCAGAATATTATCCATATAAATGAAGCTGCGGCGCGGGTATTGGAAATCCGCAAAGAGTCATGTCTTGGCAAGCCTTTCTGGCAGGAAGTCCGACACAAGAAGATCACTGAGGCACTGGATGAAGCCATCAGGACCAGATCTGTCATAAAAGCCCAGGTTGACTACCAGTGCAGCAGGGAACAGCTTTTTATAGACATATATGTTGCTTCGCTTTCGGATGATCAGGGCAGGCAGATCGGCGCAGTGCTGGTTCTGCATGATGTGACAGAAATCAGGAATCTGGAGAGAGTCAGGACCGACTTTGTAGCCAATGCTTCACATGAGCTCAAGACGCCGATTACTGCTATCAGGGGATTTTCTGAAACAGTCGTGGACGACCCGGATATAGACCGGGACACCCTGCGCAGGTTCATGGAAAGAATTCATGCCCAGAGTATCAGGCTATCCCAGCTTGTTAGCGACCTGATGACCATCTCCAGGCTGGAGTCAGATCAGGGTAATGATGATTTCGGATTGGTCAATTTTTCGGATATTGTCAATCGTGCAGTCCGTTCAGCGGAATCAGCAGCACATGGCAAACATCAGCATCTATCTGCAGAACTTTCAGGTACCAAACTGGAAGTGTTGGGCGACAGACAGAATTTGAGTCAGTTGGCAGATAACCTGATAGATAACGCGATCAAGTACACACCGGAAGAAGGGCGGATCATTGTCAGGTTATTCCGAAAGGGCAGCGAGGCTGTTCTGGAAGTGGAAGATAGCGGAATAGGCATCAGCCCCCAGTATCTGGAAAGGGTATTCGAGCGTTTTTATCGGGTAGACAAGGCCCGATCCCAGAGTCTTGGGGGGACAGGGCTGGGTTTGTCCATTGTCAGGAATATTGCTGAAAAGCACAGTGGCACGGTGAGTGTAGCCAGCCAGTCGGGCGCAGGGTCCACTTTCAGCTTTAAAATCCCACTTGCAGGGCAGAGCGGAACAGTTCAAGTTCTTGAAATTCATGAATAAATTCATGCTCTTTTCCGATTCTTAACAAAAGCCGGATTTTCTTCCATTGAGCGTATTTCCTTTATTTTGTCTTAACAATATTCAGTGAAAATGCGCAACCAAGCATGATCCCGCAAGCGGGTGGAGTTTCCTTGCATCCTGCGCAAATGCGCCAGATGTTGCATCCGGAATCCTGCCATTGGACGGGTACCTTGCTGTGAACCTTGCCTGGAGACCTGATTGATGTCGAATTACACAAGCCGACTATTATTTACCGCCACTATTCTCATGGCTGGCACAATTTTGCTGGCTTCCTGTTCACAGGAAAATACCGGATCACCAACGGGCTCAATGGCTGAAAATGTACTCAGCGGGGTAGTAAGTCTGGACGGATCCAGTACTGTTTATCCAGTCAGTGAAGCCATGGCTGAGGAATTCCGGAATGTTGCACCAGATGTCAGGGTTACGGTTGGTGTTTCAGGTACCGGAGGTGGTTTCAAGAAATTCCTCGCAGGAGAAACAGACATCAATGACGCATCGAGAACTATCAAGGACAGCGAAATAGCCGAAGCGCAGGCAAACGGTATTTCCTATCTCGAGTTGCCGGTGGCCTATGATGGCCTGTCAGTAGTGGTAAATCCGTCCAATACCTGGGTGGATTACCTTACTGTGGATGAGCTGCGAATGATCTGGCAGCCTGGCAGCATCGTGGACAGTTGGGATGACATACGCGCAGGCTGGCCCGAACAGCCCATTCGACTGTACGGCCCAGGCACGGATTCAGGCACCTTCGACTATTTTACCGAGGCAGTGAATGGCGAATCCGGTGCTTCCCGGCCAGATTACACCGCAAGTGAAGATGACAATGTGCTTGTGCAGGGCATCATCGGCGATGAAAATTCTCTGGGCTTCTTTGGCTTTGCCTATTACAAGGCTAATGCCGGCAGGGTCAATGTCGTACCGGTTGACGGTGGTAATGGACCTATTGCACCTGATGAGGTCACGATAAACGATGGCACATACAGCCCGCTTTCGCGCCCGATTTACATCTACCTGAGTGCCAGCGGAGCAGCGAAGCCCCAGGTTCGTGCATTTGTGGAGTTCTACCTGGATATGGCGCCTTCCCTTGTTTCTGAAGTGGGTTATATCCCGCTACCAGAATCAGATTACATTGCAGCCAAGGCAGCACTTGCAAATTTTTGAATACACACCCCGGGTGTCTGTTACCAAGCCAGGGTCCGGGCACATACAGCACTGAAGGCAGAAAGGAGCGCAGTTATTGCAGAACTGTTTCCGGCGGGTGGATGTAATATCCCTGTCGATCTGCATAAGCGTAAAATCCGGATATAACCAGCGGAAAGATTGTGGCAACCAATTCGCCAACCAATAGCAGCATACGCAAGCTCAACAAACGCTGGGGCGAGTTCATGATCAAGTCCTGGCTTGTTGTGTGCTCGGCGCTTTCATTGATCACCACGGCTGCAATTGTGATTCTGCTGGTTGTTGAATCATTCAGTTTTTTCCAGAATGTCAGTCCATCGGAATTTTTCTTCGGAACTCGCTGGGTTCCTATACTTGAGCCCAGTTCCTTTGGCGTGCTGCCGCTTTTGTGGGGGACGCTGCAGGTCACTATCGGTGCAGCCCTTATAGCAATTCCGCTCGGGCTCGCCAGTGCAATCTATCTGAGCGAATATGCATCTGACCGAATGAGATCCTGGGTAAAGCCGGCGCTTGAGCTGCTGGCAGGCATACCGACTGTGGTTTATGGGTATTTCGCACTGACCTTCATTACCCCTTTGCTGAGAAACATTTTCCCTGAAATACAGGTTTTCAATGCCCTCAGCGCTGCAATAGTAGTGGGGATCATGATACTGCCCACCATCGCAACTCTCAGTGATAATGCGTTAAGGGCGGTACCCGAAAGCCTTCGACAGGCAGCCTATGCCGTTGGAGCAACTTCCTATGAAGTTACGACCAGGGTGGTAGTGCCTGCAGGTCTCTCTGGTGTGATGGCGTCTTTTCTGCTGGCGATTTCGCGGGCAATCGGTGAAACGATGGCTGTTACTCTGGCCGCAGGGCAAACACCGAATCTGACATTGAGCATGTTCGAGAGCATTCAGACCATGACGTCCTATATTGTCCAGATCAGTCTGGGTGATACACCTGCAGGAGGGGTTGCATATCAGACGCTCTTTGCAGTGGCGGCCTTGCTTTTCTTCATCACTCTCATCATCAACATCATTTCCCAGCTGATTCTGGAACGCTTTCGCGAGGTTTATGACTGATGGCATTTTCCAGCGAAAGGGAAAAACTGAATCTCAGGAAAAGACATGCCAGAGCAAGGGGTTTTGCATTTTTATGTGCTCTGGTTACCTGGTCCAGTGTCTTGATACTGGGCATTTTGCTGTTCCAGGTTTGCATCGACGGGTTTGGTTGGCTCGACTGGGAGTTTATCAACAGCTTTCCCTCCCGTTTTCCTGACAGGGCAGGGATAAAGTCCGCGTTGGTAGGAACCATGTGGCTAATCTCTCTGGTGGCGGCCATCTCCATTCCAGTTGGCGTTTCCACCGCGCTGTATCTTGAGGAATTTGCAGCCAAGGGCCGGCTCTCCAAGCTCATAGAAGTGAATATTGCCAATCTGGCAGGCGTACCATCCATAGTCTACGGCATACTCGGACTGGCAGTATTTGTCCGTTATTTCGCACTTGGCCGGAGTCTGATATCAGGTGCGCTGACCATGAGTCTCCTTATACTGCCCATCATCATCATTGCCAGCCGCGAAGCAATCAGGACAGTGCCGATGAGCATCAGGTATGCCGCGCTTTCCCTGGGTGCCACACGCTGGCAGACAACATGGGCCCACGTGCTGCCTGCTTCCTTTCCGGGCATCATGACTGGTGTGATTCTGTCCCTTTCCCGGGCAATAGGAGAGACAGCTCCCATCATCATGATAGGTGCCCTGACTTTTGTTGCCTTCCTGCCAGCAGGGCCGATGGATTCGTTCACTGTGCTTTCGATACAGATCTACAACTGGGTTGCACGCCCACAACCTGAATTCCACGATCTTGCTGCTGCCGGTATCATTGTGTTGTTGGCTGTCCTGCTGCTGATGAATGCTACTGCAATCTATATTCGCAGCAAGACAGAGCGGAGACTGAAGTAATGAGCATGACTGAAAGCAGGACTACCGCCAATCAGGGCAAAAATGCTGTTCCTGCTGTGCTGGATATCAGGGATGTCAGTGTGCTCTATTCCGGCAAGGCAGCAGTAAAAAATGTTTCCTGCAAGATACTCAAGAACAGAATAACTGCAATCATCGGTCCCAGTGGTTGTGGCAAAAGTACCCTGCTGCGATCGCTCAACCGAATGAATGATTTTGTTGATGGTGTCACCATAGAAGGTGAAATTCTGTTCACAGACCAGAATCTTTACAGCAGCGACGTTGACCCGGTGGAAGTCAGGCGCAGAATCGGCATGGTTTTCCAGAAGCCGAATCCCTTCCCAAAATCCATTTACAACAATATTTCATGGGGGCCCGGTATCAATGGATACAATGGCTCCATGGATGAGCTGGTCGAGCGTTCGCTTACACAGGCTGCACTTTGGGAAGAGGTCAAGGACAGGTTGCACGAATCTGCTCTGAATCTGTCCGGTGGTCAGCAGCAGCGTTTGTGTATTGCCAGAGCTCTCGCCATGGAACCCCAGGTTCTGCTCATGGATGAACCCTGTTCAGCATTGGATCCGATCTCTACTGCACACATAGAAGACCTGATGTTTGAGCTCAAGTCCCGTTATACTATCGTCATTGTTACCCATAACATGCAACAGGCGGCGCGAATTTCCGATTTTACTGCTTTCATGGAAATGGGTAACCTGATTGAATTCGGTGAGACGGACCAGATATTCACCAGGCCGAACATAAAGCGTACTGAAGAATACGTTACTGGCCGTTTCGGTTAATCTGATCAGGCAGTCTTCGCTTGTAACATGGCTGCATACAGCTTGAGCAGTTTTTAAATCCCAACAAATACAGGTTGAATATGTCTCTGCATCTGCAACGCGATCTGGACGCGTTGAAAAAGGAAATCCTGCAGCTCGGTAATCTGGTGGAAAGTGCCATCAATACTGCAATTCTTGCCTTGAACAATCGTGAAGCCTCACTTGGCATGAAGGTGGCTTCCCTTGAGCAGGAAATAAATGAGAAAGAGGTCTATATCGAAGAGGAATGTCTGAAAATTCTGGCACTGCATCAACCTGTTGCAGTGGATCTTCGTTTTATAGTAGTTGTATTGAAAGTGAATAATGATCTTGAGCGAATGGGAGATTTTGCGGACAACATCGCCAAGCGGGCAATGTTCCTGTCTACACAGGAACCTATTCCTGTTTTCAGGGAGTTTGTTTCCGATTTGCCTGTGCTTGTTCGCAGTATGGTTCGCAAATCACTGGATGCTCTTGTCACTCTTGATGTTGACCTGGCCAACACCGTGATCGAAATGGATGATCAGGTTGATGAAATCAATCGCAGGATGTACTCGGAAGTGCAGAAAATCATTCACAATGATGTAAGCAAAACTGAAGTGGCAATAAGTTTGCTTTCAAGTTCCAGATATATGGAACGTATTGCCGATCTCAGTACCAATATTGCAGAAGATGTGCTTTTCATGGTTGAAGGCAAAGTGATCAGACATCATGATCCGGAACAGGATGATGACTAGCCATCAACCCGGTAAATCAGCAGGAAATTCGTGCAGCCAATACCTGCTGGCTGTGGCAGTACTGGTAGTCTCTGCCTGTACCAGTAATGATGTTCCTGATGCCCCTGGCTCCATCATAGAAACCTATGCTGAAATTGCCAGCGCGGGATACGAAGATTCTCTGCTGACTGCAAGACAGCTCATGGCCGCCACAGATGCCTTGCTGGCAGATCCCTCAGAAACCACTCTGGACGCCGCTCGCCTGGCCTGGAAGCAGGCTCGCATTCCTTATCAGCAAACTGAAGTGTTTCGCTTCGGCAACCGTGTGGTTGACGAATGGGAAGGTCGGGTCAATGCCTGGCCACTTGATGAAGGGCTCATTGATTATGTGGCACCAGCCTATGGTGATGAGTCAGACAACAATTATTTCTATACAGCCAATGTCATTGCCAATCCACTGATCGACATTGCTGGAATCAGTGTTGATGCGCCTGAAATAACTCCACAACTGTTGGCCGAAACCCTGCATGAGCTGGATGGTGTGGACGCCAATGTAGCAACCGGATATCACGCCATAGAGTTTCTCCTTTGGGGGCAGGACCTCAATGGTACCGGGCCTGGAGCTGGCAACCGTCCCTGGACAGATTATTCGCTGGAAAAGTGCAGCAATGGAAATTGTGATCGTCGCCGTGATTATCTGGCTTCTGCAGTTACCCTGTTGGTAGCAGATCTGGATGAGATGGTGCTCAACTGGGAGCCAGGTGGTGCTGCTTACCGGGATCTCATGGCGCGGGGCGAAGCCGGCGGGCTTGCAACCATTCTCACCGGAATGGGCAGCCTGGCTTATGGTGAACTTGCTGGAGAGAGAGTCAGGCTGGGTTTGCTGCTTCATGACCCCGAGGAGGAGCATGACTGTTTTTCTGACAATACCCACTGGTCGCATTACTACGATGCGCTCGGTATCAGCAACGTTTTCCGGGGTCAGTATACGCGGATCAACGGCGAGCTTGTGAGTGGCCCAAGCCTGGAAGGACTGCTCAGAACCCGACATCCGGCAGAACATGCTGAACTGAATGCCCGCATGGAGGAAACCGCTTTGGCCATGCAGGCGCTGGTTGATGCCGGTGAAGGTGGACAACCCTACGACATGCTTATTGCCACTGGCAATGCCGAAGGTGAAGCCATCATCAACCGTGTTGTGGCTGCGCTGATGGAAGAAACCCGCTCCATTGAAAAGGTTATCAATGTGCTCGGATTGCAGAATGTCAGCATTGAGGGTTCTTCAAGCCTGCCTGCCATCCAGTAGTCAACAGCAAAAAAGTACCGTTACCCTTTCATCTGTTATCCTGTAGAGATGACACATTTCAGGCTTCCCCTTCTGCTCAGTACGGTGCTGTGCAGCCTTGTTCTGTCGGCCCAGGATATTGCCGGTCTTGATGCTGCAACAGGCAAGGCAATTTTTGAAAAGCTCTGGGTACAGGCGCCGGCATCCACGGGCGCTTCTGACGGTCTGGGTCCTTTCTACAACTCCCGTTCGTGTGCTGCCTGTCATCCTGATGGCGGGCGTGGACTGCTTCCGCAAGGTCGCGTGCTGCAACTGGATGATCCCCGCTATGGCAAGCAATTGCAGACCAGTGCAGTTACAGGCCTGAAAGCTGAAGCACAGTTGCAGTGGATTACAGAAAGCAATGCACAGGGCTTGGACAGGCCACTGCCGGTTCTAGTTGATCGCGACACCGGACCTTTAATTATGCCCTCATCAGTAAGAATGGCTCCTCCTCTTCATGGTGTGGGGCTGTTATCGACAGTGCCCGTTTCAGCGCTTGAAATCCTGGCAGATCCTGACGACAGCGATGCCGATGGAATTTCGGGCAGGATTGCCTGGCTTGAGTCCGGTACGGGTCAGGCAGTTGCCGGGCGTTATGGCTGGAAAGCCTCAGAACCGTCTTTACAGGCTCAGATTGCAAGAGCCCTGAGCCTTGATCTTGGGCTTGGCAATCCCCTGTATCCGGATCATTGGGGTGACTGCACAGCGCTGCAGCATGACTGTCTTGCAGCCCCGGCAGGCCTTGGACCGGACGAACAGTTTGAAGCAGGCCATCTGGTCATGGATATGCTGGAAAGCTATCTGCAGAGTCTGCTGCCGCCAACACCAGAAGCAATGCAAGAGAGGGGTTACGGACTTTTCAGACAAAGTGGATGTGCAGCTTGCCATATCGAGGAATTGGCCTCCGCCATGGGGCAGATCAAGGCGTGGTCTGATCTGCTCTTGCATGATATGGGGCCCGGTTTGGCAGACAGTCTCCCGGTGCCGCATGCATTGCCTGCAGAGTGGCGCACGGCACCTTTGTGGGGGCTGGATTCAGGGCCTTATCTGCATGATGGCAGGGCACGCACCCTTGATGAGGCCATCAGATGGCACGCAGGTGAGGCCGCTTCAGCTACTGAAGCTTACCTTGGCCTTAATGAGGCGGAACGCGAGGATTTGTTTGCGTTCCTGCTTGGACTATAATGAGAATCATTCTCAAGAGGTGGATTGAAAGATACCTCCCAACAACAGGTCAGGGTAAGCATCAGAGTGCCCTTTGCAGTGGCCGAATTTCCCGTTATCAAGAGTAAGTTATGCAACAGTTGACCAGAACAATCGCACTGATATTGATGCCGGTAATGGTTTGTGCCCAGAGCACGGAGTGGACCCCGGTCAATCTGGCTATTACGGATTCCCATGTGTTGCCGGGCTACGCCCGTTTCAGTGAAGCCACTTCAGCGCTTGTGCCAGCAGCGAATACGCTTTGCAGCCAGGCCACAGATACATCGCTGCAGCAAATGAAAGATGCCTTCCATGCCAGTATGGATGCATGGCAGGGTATTCAGCATATCCAGTTCGGGCCGATTACCTATTTCAACTGGAACTACCGTCTGCAGTTCTGGCCTGATGACAATGGAACCGGTGGCCGACAATTGACAGCATTACTGGCTGGACAGGATGAAACACAGTTGGCTCCTGAAGTTTTTGCCGGCCAAAGCGTGGGTGTGCAGGGTTACCCCGCACTTGAAAGGCTGCTCTTTGATGCAGACAGTTTGCAGCAGTTGCAGGATGAGCCCTTTTATTGCCGTGTGGTACAGACAGTTGCGGCCAACCTGGCAGAGATGTCTGCAGGGGTTGAGTCGCGCTGGCGTGAAGAGTTCCGCACAACTGTGGCCAATGCCGATGAGCGTGGATTTTTTGAAAGCGCTGAAGATGCAACGATCGATTTCCTCAAGGCGCTGGTAGAAGGTACGCGTCGTGTGCAACAGCAGAAAATCGAAAGTGTGCTGGGAGAGGATCGGGCAGGCAGCAGGGTGCGGCTGGCAGAATCCTGGCGATCCGACAGATCAATCAGGAACATAAAGCTGAATGTTGCTGCCTTTCATGCAATTTTTGAGGATTCAGTACCATCGTTGAGCGAAGTATTCGTGCCTGATGATGTGCCGGGCATTCTGGCTGCATTCGAAAACCTTGAAGGCACACTGGCGACGCTGCCCGATTCCATGAATGTAGCCCTGGAAACTGATCAGGGCTTCCAGGGGCTACAAAGTGCCCGGGATGATCTGGACGCCCTTTTTGAAACACTGGAAGCAGCACTGAAAAATACCGATCTGTATCTGGGCTTCAACAGCCTGGATGGAGATTGAGCAGTCAGGGATAATCCGGTGACAAACCTTGATCGTCGACAACTGCTTTCGCTTGGACTGATCCTGTTTTCAGGCAGCACTGCTGTCTGTGTTGCAGGTGGACAGAAGTCCGGTGTGCGACGCTTTGCAAGTGCAGCCTCAGACAGGAACGACCAGCACTGGGTGTCGGTATTGTGTGAAGAAAATGGCAGTGTCAGATTGCTGATGAAGTTGCAACTGCCTGGCCGCGGACATCATGTTGCCATCCATCCGGACGGCAATGGTTTTGTGGCCATTGCAAGAAGACCGGGCAACTGGCTTGTAATAGGTAGTCCGGATACGGGAGGGATCACTTCGCAGATCAGGGTGCCAGATGATCGTCATCTTTATGGACATGGTGTGTTTTCAAAAGATGGCAGCTATTTTTATACAACAGAAAGCGACTTCAATGATCGCGAGAATGAAAACGGTCTTGTGGGTGTATGGGAGGTCAATACTTCAGGCGGGGAAATCAGGCTGCACAGGGTTGCCGAGTTTCCGACCTTCGGTACAGGTCCTCATGAACTGGTGTTGATGCCAGACGGACAAACACTTGCCATTGCCAATGGTGGCATGAGAACACATCCCGAGTCGGAACGTGAAGTACTCAACCTCGATACCATGTTGCCTTCACTGGCCTACCTTGATGCTGCCAGCGGTAAATTACTTGAGCAGCAGTTCCTGCCTGGAGATTATCATCAGGCGTCAATACGGCACATGGATGTCAATGCACAGGGGATGGTGGCACTGGGCATGCAGTTCCAGGGAGAACCCTGGCAACAGGTTCCCCTGATAGCCACACACAACAGGGGAGAAGCTTTCCGTTTACTGCTGGCCGATGAGCCGGTTCAGGGACAGATGCAGCAGTACGTCGGGTCGGTTCGTTTCTCTGTTCATGGACATACATTCATGGCCTCATGCCCCAGAGGTAATCAGTTGACCGTCTGGGACACTGTCTCCGGCAAATTACTCGATAGTGTCCGCTCAAGAGATGGTTGCGGCGTGTGTGCAGTAGAAGAAGGCTTCCTGTTCACTGCAGGCACAGGCAAGCTGGCGCTTTATAACCTTGGGCGTCTCTCGGTTGAGGAGCTGACTTCAGATGAATCCGGACTGATGTGGGACAACCATCTGAGTATCGTATGAGCACGCCGTTGTGGGTATCCTGAGAAAATCCCTGATCTGTTTTGTTGGTGTTGCAAGTGCAGCAAGTCTGTTGCTGTCTGGCATTTCTGCATTGGCTGCCGATGAGCAGTATGCCAGGCAGACAAGGCTTGAAGATCTTGGCAGATCACTGTTCTTTGATGTGAACCTGTCACGTGATCGCACCCAAAGCTGCGCCACATGTCATGACCCGGCAAGAGCCTTTACCGACTGGCGCGACAATGGTGTGGGTGCGGCTGCCTCGCTTGGCGGAGATTTTTATTCACTGGGTGATCGCAGTGCTCCAACAGCCGGATATGCCAGTCAGATCCCACCGTTTCATATTGATGGAGCAGGAAAATATGTGGGTGGTCAATTCTGGGATGGTCGTGCTTCAACGCTGGAAGAGCAGGCAGGTGGACCGCCACTGAATCCGATTGAGATGGGGATGCCGGACAAAGCCTCGGTTGTTGAGCGGCTGCGTGAAAACAACAATTATGTCCGTGCGTTTGAAGGCTTGTTCGGAAATGGTGTGCTGGACAATGCAGACGCTGGCTATAACGCAATGCAGCAGAGTATTGCAGCATTCGAGCGAACAGATTTTTTTGCACCCTTTGATTCGAAGTATGACCGCTATCTTGCGGGCGAATACCAGCCCTCCGAGCAGGAGACGCTTGGCATGACCCTGTTTTTTTCCAACCAGTTCACCAACTGTAACCAGTGTCATCAGCTGCAACAGTTTCCCGAGGCATTGGGAGAAACTTTCAGTAATTACACTTACCAGAACATAGGCGTTCCTGTGAACCTTGCCTTGCGTGCAGCAAATGGATTGGGCGAAGAGTACAGAGATCGTGGACTTTTGGAGAATCCGGTTGTGACTGATGAGGCCCAGGATGGCAAGTTCAAGGTGCCCACGCTCAGGAATGTGGCACTTACAGCGCCTTACATGCACAACGGTGTTTTTGCGGATCTGAAGACTGTGATGCTTTTTTACAACAAGTATCTTGCCAGAGGCTCAAAGGCACAGATCAATCCGGAAACAGGTGAAATCTGGGGTACGCCTGAATCCGCTGCAAACCTTGCGCTAGACAAGCTGGAATCCGGCAGGGCCCTGGACAGCAGGGAGATAGATGCACTGGTTGCGTTCATGCGCATGCTGACTGACAAACGCTATGAGCCTCTTCTGCAATTTGAAAACCAGGTGACAGACTGAAGAGGTTTCTTTTCATTAGTTTGCCAGGCCCGGCAACAGGTTCTTCAATCCGCCGACTATGAATTCAACTGACATTGCAGCAAGTATGAGTCCCATGACACGTGAGGTTATGTTCATGGAAGTCTGGCTCAGGCGTTTGCTGATCTGCGGCGCCAGATGAAAACTTGTCCAGACTGACCCTGCCACTATCCAGCAAAGCAGTATCAGAACGGCTTTGTGCGTGAATGCTTCGGACTGTTGCCCGAACAGGATAACGGTGCTTATTGCGCCCGGGCCTGCAAGCAGTGGCAGGGCAAGCGGGACCACACCGACTGAAGTTGAATCGATGGCTTCCTGGTCTTCTTCGGGTGTGTGCTTGACCCGGGTGGTTTTGGCATTGAGCATTTCAAAAGCAATTGTCATCAGCAACAGTCCACCAGCAACCCTGAAACCGTCTATGCTGATCCCGAAAGTGCGCAGTATCCGGGATCCTGCGAGTACGCTGAGTGTCAGGATGCAGGCAACGGCAAAACCGGAAGTACGGGCGATTTTTTTTCGTTGCGATTGCACGTTGTCGGTGAAATCAAGGAAAAGCGGTACAGTGCTGACGGGGCCAACTATGGCGAACAGTCCAGTCAGCATTCTCATGTAATCATTCCATTCAAGCATGTGTAACTTTCCCCGTTGGTGTACCAGAAGCCATGGAATTCAACAGCTCAATGAAATAATGATGCGAATTCAGCTGGATTGTACCTGTCGCTATTTCTGTTTGATGGAATTTATTTGCAAGACTATCCCGGCATGAATGGTGAATCATCAAAATATGAATCGTTCTGTAAAATGTAGAGCTGAACGCATTATTATGATGCGCAGTATATGGAAATTATGACTTCATAAAACCACAAAAGTATTTATGGATCCTCTGGATTATGAGGTTTGATTGTTGAATCCGGTTAGGCCGACGCAGTAAATAGGTCAGCAATGTTGTCGTTTTTGTGATGAACAATTACCTGATTTGTCATGGTCGTAGAGTGCTGCGGATGCTGGACCATTGCAGGGCTTACTGCCTAATATAGATTTCGTCCTGCTGTCAGATCATGGCGGGACCGGGACTCACAAGAGGGGGAATAACAATGAAACGAACAGGGCTTTTGCAGATAACCGGATATTGTCTGCTTATGATGTTTGCGCTGCCAACATCGGCAGCTGAATGGAATATCGACAGGGAGTGGGCAGATATCCCCGGTGAGGGATGGGGTGGCTCAACATCCTGGGTTACCGCAGATGGTAAGGGGAACGTGCTGGTCATGGTCAGGACCGCACCTTATTTCAGGCTTTTTACACGTGAAGGTGAATTCCTCAGGTCATGGGGAAATGACGATCTTTTCAGTAATGCCCACAGTGTGACTTTTGACAGTGCCGGGAACGTGTGGGCAACTGACGCTGCTGAACATGTCATATACAAGTACAACCCGGCCGGGGAAATTGTCATGACCCTGGGCAGCAAGGGGGTGGCAGGAGACAACAGCTCGAATGCGCTGTTCAATCAGGTCAATCATGTAGCCTTTGCTCCAAACGGAGATATCTATGTGACTGACGGATATGTCAATTCCCGTGTGGTGCATTTCAGGGCGGATGGCAGCTTCGTCCGTATCATTGGCGGAGTGGAAGGTGCAGGCAATGGACAGTTCAGTGTGCCACACGGCATCGCGGTAGATTCCCGCGGTCGTATACTGGTCAATGACAGTGGTAACCAGCGGGTATCCGTTTTCGACAGTAATGGCAACTTTGTCGAAAACTGGCCTTTCCCGTCCCGCGGCGGGATAGTGGTTACCGCAGATGATACTGTCTATATAAGTGATGTGAATGCCGGAGCTGTGAATATCGTCCGTGATGGGCAGCTTCTGGACACTGTTTCCGTTGATGCCCGTCCGCACGGACTGGCTGTGGATACCGATGGCAGTATCTACGCCTCTGATGCGCGTGGGCAGACGGTCATGAAAATCACCAGAAAATAACTGAACAAAACGGCAGGCATCAGTGAATCGGGTGCCTGCTTCGTTTCAGGCCACCCAGCCGAGTGTTTTGGCCTGTCCAGCTGCTCTTTTCGGAATATCATCCGCGATAAAATGCTTGTGCATTATCTGTACACCAAGCAGGTGATTGATGACAGCATCCATCTGCACTTTTTCTGCAATTGGTGCAGAGGATGACTCATGGCGCTTGAACAGGTTCGAGACACCATCAGCAGACAAAATGCCGGTCTGCCGGATTGCATCTTCGTCCAGATATTTGTCAGCAAGTACTTTCATCTGCAGAACTGCAGACCCAGAATGAAAGACTGCGGGGTTTGCTCGAAACCAGAGAACGCCTGCAGGTAAAAGCAGCAATTTCCGGCATTGTTACGGATATGAATACAGATTTGTCAGAAGGTATCTGGGTATCAGCTGGTGAGCCCCTGCTGGCAGTCAAGGATCAGCAGGCGCTGAGGATAGCTGCCTATGTAAGGGAGCAGGACCTTGGTCGGGTATCTGTTACTACAGGAGGCAGATTCTATCCTGAAGAACCGGGTTGGGGGACCATTGAAGCTGCGGTTTCCCGACTTGATGAAGTGGGGGTGAGAGAGCTGGACAAGCTGTACCTGGCTTCATTGTTCGGGGGAGACATCCCTGTCAGGGAAGGCCGGAATCAGGAGCTCATTACGCAGGAAAGCTATTATGTGATGATGCTTGAGCCACAGGGCGCAACAATCATGCCTGACAGGGTGCTCAGGGGAAGCGTGGTGGTGGAAGGTGAGGCCCGGTCAATGCTGTCAGGTATGGTTCAACTCATCCTGCAGGTTTTCCAGCAGGAATCCGGATTCTGACTTCTGGTCAGCCTTCCCCTCTGACGTGGTAACCATTGAACTCGATGAACTGGAAACAGAAAGGGCTGGTATTGATACCCAGAGTCAGTGTATCGCCATCCCTGATAATGGCTCTGCCACCTGTGTCATTGCCGCCATGGTGGGTGTCATTGACCAGAAAACCGCAGGCACTGAGTCGGTCCAGGATGATGAAGGTGTCCGCTTCACGGAGAAGCTGGACATGCTCACGGGAAATATTCAGTTTCTGTCCGCGGTCTATCAGGTACAGATCATTGGTGGGAGACTGGTTGTTCGGACGATGACGTTCGATGCGGTGTAGTGTGCCTGTTTCTTCGTCCTTGTAGATACGTGCCTCCCTGCCTATACGATAGGGTGTCTGGTAAATGGGAATCAGCCCGGCCCGAAGGTAGCTTTGGGGAATGGAAAAAAGCGCTTCTTCAGTCAGCGGTTTCAGCGCAGCAACTGGCAGCAGTTTTTCAAGAGCTTCTTCTTTTGAAATGGTCGTAGTCATTTTCCTGATTTGCAATCCTTTGTCTGAATGTAAAAAGGTACCCTTCGTTACAATGGAATGTCCAGTTTAATTTGATCGAATCGAAAATCAAACTGTTGGTCGGGGTTAATTCCCATAATAACCGGCGGTGTTGGACTTGATTGCAGGTGGTATCGCTGTCGGTACCAACAGCCCGGGTCAGGCATGGCGTCCGGCATGACGGATCCAGATCAGAAATCAGGTACAAATGAGGCTCCCGACAGGCATTATGCAATGATTTTGGATTTTATCAGACCGATTTTTGCCCGTAAGGGCTCGGGATATTATCATCTGGCCCGAGAGCCAGGGCAAAACAATACCAGAGAGATTTGTATGCGCTCCCTTCTTTTGGAAAATGCAGTCAGGACTGCACTCATTGCATCTCAGGTATGTTGGCCCTGATGAGCCCCGTCGGCGGGGCAGAGCATGTAGACAGCAACTGGCAGTACATCAGCTTTTGACTGTCACAACGATGTGGACTGGGCCGGCAGTCTGGCCAAATGTCGGTCCGCCTTTCTATTATCCCTGGAGTATTTTTCCGCTTGATCCAGAGGCGGAAAAACGAAAACTCGTGCCGGGTTCTTTTGATCACATGTGATCATTGCACACAACAATACCAGAATGTACCTGAGCAGCTCCCTGTTATCCTGGAACCATGAAGTCAGATACGGCCCTCTTGCAAAGCCGGGCATTCCCAATCAGGTAATCAGTGGGGAGGGGAAGTTGAAATTTGCCGGTCAGCAGATAATCTACGGTTATCTGCCAGCTGCTCACACCAATGGCGATATATTCCTTTATTTCCCTATACTCGATACCCTGGTAGCCGGTGGTGCTGTCACTACAGGTCAATGGCCTGTAATGGATATCAGGCAGGGCGGTTGGATTGGCGGTCTTGTCAATGCCTATGGGATTCTGGCTTCAATAGTCAGTGCCGACACTACTGTCATACCGGCGCATGGTCCGGTGACCAATGGCACAGAAATCATCCGTATGCGCAACATGTACAGCGGCCTGCATCTGGATCTGGCAGAGCAGCTCAATCCTGGTATGGGCTGGGATGATGTCAGGGAGATGGGCTTGCTTGCCCCGCATGAAGCACAGTTCGGGGATTCTTCGTTCTTCGTGGAAACTGCTCATCGCAGCCTGCAAATGGCCTACGTGCCGGATTGAATCGTCGGCTGCCGCTACGGCAGCCGAAGTTCAGGGTTTTACTGCTTTTTCATCCGCTGGCAGGATACTTGCCAGGATTCCTTACATGGATGCCATCGGGTTATCGAAATAGAAAGCCCATACGATGCATACCGTTGCCACGATTATTGGCCACACCATCAGAAGAATCATGTTTTTTACTTTCATCATTGTTATGTCCTCCAGCAAGTTGAAAATCGCTGGCCCGAGTCAAATTGTCTGTCGTACAGCGCAATTACTACCGGCCCTGGCCAGCCTTGTATTCCACATTGCAGGGAACATGCCAGGATTGAATTTTCCATAAGCTGTTGAAAAATAGATATAAAATATTTTTGACGGGGTAAGAGTCAAGCAGTGGATGAAGCTGTATGTGCCAAATATGGCAAGAAGGTGTTTGAATTTGTCGAATTTGGCAGATAAATGTGCTTGTTTCCTGTCAGTCAGCGGTATCAGGGCTCTGCATGAAAGCCGCAGAGCCCCTCCACACATTCCGGATTACCAGGAGTAGGCGAATTCCAGCTCGAATTGATGCATTTCCAGCCTGATGGTCTGGGTCGGATCAAATGAATTGGTACCACTGACTTTTTCACCAGGTGCAAACATCAAGGTAAAGCTGTATTCGCGATCATTGGCCATGCGGTGTGTTGCACCAACAGTAAAATGTTTTTCAACTACGCCGGGGGCCAGCATGTTGAACAGTACTTCACTGGATTCAACCGGCTGTGAATTCTTGCTGGCACCTGCTCTCAAGGTCCAGTCGGGATGGCTGGCCGGTTGCCAGGATATGCCGAACTTGTGCACTGTCACATCATTCCAGCCAAAACCTGCTCCACTTGATCCACCAAGGCATGACTCGATATCTGTACCACCCTGACCGGCAGTCGGACAGTTGAAAATATTGCGAATGGAGTTGCCTACAGCATCGATATCGCGATAGTTCGTGTGGTCGATATCGTAGTGCAGCCTGAGGTTGTCAGCTGCCTGCCAGCTGGCGCCAAAGCGGATATTGGAGGGGATGTCGAAATTGCCATCGGGTGAAAACAGGCTGCCATAGTCATCAAAATCTGACATGTAAATGTCGCTCTGATAACTGATAGCCAATGCCAATGTGGGGCTTGCCTGCCAGTTCATGCCAATTTTTGCGCCTGCACCAAAAGCAGTGTCATGCGAGTTGTTGCTCATATCGTCTGGCAGGATCGTACCTCCACTTGCAGCGAAGGTTTTGGTGTAGGGTGCGAAGGTAGCCACTCCGTTTGCTTCGAATGCCTGCGCTGTAAAAATACCGCTGATACCCCAGCTGAAACGATCACCGTTGCGTTGTGCAAAAGCTGCCTCGATAAAAAGCTGGCTCAAATCAACGCCTGCATTTCCGGCGCCATAGGGGCCGGGCAGTGTCATTACAGGGGCAGGGCCCGGACCGTCGGGATCGAAAGTGGCTGCACCCGAGGAATAATCTGTATTCATGCCTCCACGGCCATAGGCTGTAAGCCCTAGAGCCCGTTCTTCATCCAGGTGCCAGGTTTTGGCGATATAGGGAATGGGGAAATATTCGCGACCGCTGTCCACCTTGCCCGGGGCTATGGTGAATGCACCGCCGTTTCCATTGGCAAGGCTTGCTGAAGCAGTGTAGGAGCGGCGTGGTGAAAACAGGGAAATTCCAATCTGGGTCGAGTCATCCAGGATGACTGCAGAGGCCGGATTATTTGCAATTGCCATGGCTTCCTCAGGCGTTGCAGTGCCTGCACCGGCCATGGATTTGTTGATTACACCCAGGCCATGTGTGAAATAACCATTGGTGGCATGTGCATTGATGGAAGCAGCAAGCAGAGGCAGGGTTAACGCAAATCTTAGAGCTCTATTCATGTTCAGTCGGGCAGTCACAGCAATATTGTCCCGAAAATCTGCTTCATGAGCTCGGGGCCCGTGCAGTAGCAGTATTTTGTCGGGTAACCAGGATTGACCGCTTGTTCCTTGGTTTTCTGGGTTAGGGATTATGGTTGCCCGCTGAGCGGGCGGCGCATTCTATCAGAGTCGGCTCGCTGGTGCTAAATTACTGATAGATGACAAGGAGGGGGTGGCCGAGTGTCTATTCTTCAAGGAAGTACGGGATATGAACTGCACCGAATTGTGAGCATGATTGAAGCAGACAAAAAAATCCCGGCAACTGCCGGGACTTTTTGTCTGAAAACCGTGCTTATTCGGCGTTTACATCATAGGTGTGCCAGTTTTCATAGTCAGGAAGCTGGATACGTCCTTCCCAGAGACCTCTGTTGTTTTCGTTGCAGGAGTATTCAAGCAGCCCAAGACCGTCCTGCATACGGGTGAAGAGACGGCGGTTGCTGAAAGGCTCCTGATAGTAAATGGGATCATCAACCGTGATCACATACTCAATGGTATCGGCATCCTGGAATGTGAACCGCTCTGTTACTGTGATTTTATGGCTGTGCGGGTGGCCAATGGTGTCAAGACGCGTCTTGCCGTTGTAATTTCTGGTTGTGACAACCAGAGAGTCGCCGTCCCATTGTGCGTGTGAATTGCCATACCAGGTAGGGGGCAGGTCCATCGAAAGATCTTCGCCGCCTATCTTGAATGCATGGTGCCAGGTATTAACCTCGAAGAGATAGGCAAAGGCATTGTCGCTCTGGAAAAACTGCACCGGATTCGGCGAATTCATGGAACGGACATGGCCAAAGGGAAGGCATGCACCGGTATAGTCACCATCAGTGGCATTGTAACGACTGAAGTTCAGTTCACCTGCTGGAGTGAATTTCAGTTCGCCGACCACAGTCTGGTTTCTGCCATTGCCTCTGGACATGTCAGGGACATACGGAAACTCCCAGATGCCGTTGAAGTCAGGCTTGCCATTGGCCATGCGGGGGATGTCCTGCGCCAGGCCTGTCTGACAAAGCAGCGCGGCAAAAATCGTTGAAATGATTGCAGTGGTAAAAATCTTTTTCATCTTCTGTCCTCCTGTTACTTACCTGTTGCCAACACGTGAGAACACCGGAGTGCCATCATCAAGTGTGATACTTCTGGTGCTGCATGTATTGGAGCCATCTCTTGCAGGATTGGCCTGGGCACGGATAACGGTGCCTGTGGGCAGATCCTCCTTTTTCCAGCCCTGACGGATGAGCTGGTTCGGTGATCCCATTTCGCATTCCCATTTGACTGTCTGGCCATTTTCACCGTCAACATCCATATAGAGCCATATGTGGGGATTGGTCCATTCAACGGCGGTGATGGCGCCGCGCAATTCAAATTCCACTGATGTGTCGAACTCTCCTACCAGTGAATGATGGGCCTGCAGGCTTGCAGCAGATAATGATGCAGCAAATAAGACCATTCCCGATAAATGTTTACTTTTATTATTGTTTTTCATAATGTCCCCATTGGTATGTAATGCTGGCTCTTACTGGCAGCATTATCGGCAAAAACAAAAACGAACAAGTCGATCAAGTCTAAGTCATAAAACTCCTGAAATGTATGAAAATGCGAAATAAATTTTATGCGCGCGGACTGCACACGCTGAATCTGGTAGCGGTAATCCGGCATTTTCCCAAATGGTCCGTGCCAGGCGGTTCGGCCTGGTTTGTGGCTCTGTTCGCATTCAGCATACAGGCTGCAGAGCTGGAGACCGTCCGGCTTTCAGAGAAGGCTCTTTTTGTGAAAGGGCCGCAAAGCAATGTGCTTGTAGTAGATACCAGCGAAGGACTGGTCCTGGTAGACGGAGGGCATCAAGACTGGTTTGTTGATCTTGATGCTGCCATACAGGACAATTTTCCTGGCAGGCCGATGCGCGCGCTTTTCAACACACACTGGCACCGTGAAGTCACCGGTGCCAACCTTGCGCTTGGTCAGCAGGGTATTGAAATAATTGCACATGAAAACACCATGCTCTGGATGAGCACCGAAGTATGGCAGCGTTGGTCTGATACCACTTTTGAGCCACTTCCCGATGCTGCACTTCCCGGGACCATCATTCAGGATGATGGCATGATGACTTTTGGAGATACCCATGTGTATTTCGGGTACATGCGCAGCGCCCATACAGATGGAGATATCTGGGTTTACTTCGAGGAAGAGGATCTGCTGGCAACGGGTCCGCTTGTTTCCAATGGACGTTGGCCAGACATTGACTGGTGGACAGGGGGTTATATAGGCGGCATGCTTGATGGCTTTGTTTCATTGCTTACAGTGCCAACAGCCAGCACCAGGATCATCCCCGGCTATGGGGAACTAATGAACCTTGACCAGCTCCGTGCCCAGAACCAGATGTATCTGACAGTGTTCGACCGTTTCCACGGGTCCCTGATCAAGAGCTGGGGACTGCAGGATATACTGGCTGAAAAACATACCGCAGAATTTGATGCACAAATGGGTGACCCGACACGATTCATGACCCTGGCATATCAAAGTTTCCAGGGCCGGGTAAGGGATCCCCAGAACTACCGCGTACTCAATATACCCTGAGAACAAGTCAAAACCGATGAAACACAGAAATCCCGCATTCCAAAACCTGACTCTGGTCAGTATTGTTTCAGCAGCGCTGCTGGCTGGTGCTTGTTCTGATGAAGCCAGCATGCAGTCTGCTTCTCAATCACAGAGCTCTGCAGCCTACAGCATGCCCACACCCTCTGAACTTGAGGCGAGTGCTGATCAGCAATGGGCGGTGATTGAAGAGTACTGCATGAACTGCCACAACCTTGATGATTACAGTGGGGGTTTGGCATTTGACCTGATGGATCATCAGGCAATAGCACAGGATGGAGAAGTCTGGGAAAAGGTAGTGCGCAAACTGCGTGGCAGGATGATGCCTCCGCCGGGCCAGGAGCGCCCTGAAAATGCCAATGTCGACGCACTGGTTGCCTGGCTGGAAGGCAATCTTGACCAGCCCCGTGACTTTACCGATCCCGGTGAAAAGCTGCTGCATAGGCTCAACAGGACTGAATATGCCAATGCCATTCGTGATCTGCTGAAACTTGATATAGATGCAGAAGCATTGCTGCCACTGGATGGTGCTGAAGAGGGATTTGACAATATTGCTACAGCGCTGCAGGTAAGTCCCACTTTCATTGACCAGTATCTTGGTGCTGCCAGAGTGGTCAGCGAGCAGGCTGTCGGTACCCCATCGGCCCGTCCGGCGGGTACACCCTATTCCTTTTCCGGTGTAGGTCAGTCCTTTCATGTTGATGGTTTGCCGTTGGGATCAAGAGGTGGTGCTGTGGTTGAACACTATTTCCCCAGTGACGGCGATTATCTGCTCAATATTTCCGGTATGGCCAATGGCCTGGCTACAGCCGGTTTCGAGCACAAGAATACCCTGGTGGCCACGGTTGATGGCAGGAAGTTTTTTGAAACAGAGCTGGGTGGTCCACAGGAGGCTGAGCGCCTGGACAAGCTCAGGGCGCCTATTGTGGATGAAATCAATGGAAGGTTGCGGGGGATACCGCTGACTACAACCGCAGGGCCGCACAAAATTGCTGTCTTTTTCCTGCATCGCTCGTTTGCCGAGTCTGATTCTCCACTGCAGCAATTGACTCCAAGAACAGGACAGACAGCCATACCTGATGTTGGTGGATTCGAAATATATGGCCCGGTAAATGCCACAGGGCTGAGTGCGACGCCGAGCAGGGAAAAGATATTCTCTTGCCATCCGGATCGGGACGCAGAGGAAAGCTCCTGCGCAAGGCAAATAGTGACTGATCTTGCCGATGAAGCTTTCAGGGGGCTGTTATCTGATGAAGACACTAACCTGTTGATGAGAATGTACGACACAGGCTATGCCAATGGCGGATTTGAAAATGGCATCAGCTTCGCGCTGTCAGGCATCCTTGCGCATCCCAAGTTCCTGTACCGCATAGAGCCGGAGCCGGATTCATTACCGCCGGGCGTTTCCTATGAACTTAGCTCCCTTGAACTGGCTTCCAGGCTGGCATTTTTCCTCTGGAGCTCCATTCCGGACGAAACTTTGCTGGAGATAGCAGTGGATGAAGGCCTCAGGGACCCTGCCACACTGGAGAGACAGGTCATCAGGATGCTGAAAGATCCCAAAGCCCGGAATCTGGCTGACAATTTCGGGTTCCAATGGCTGGGCCTGGGAGAACTGGAAAACATTGCGCCCGATGGCCAGCTTTTCAGGGATGTTGACAGGAATATCAGGGCCGATATGACCGAAGAAGCCTTGATGTTCATGCAGAGTATCTTCAGTGAAGACAGGAGCGTTCTGGAGCTGCTGACTGCCGATCATACCTACCTGAACGAGAATCTTGCCTTGCATTACGGCATAACCAATGTAAAAGGGGCTGAATTCCGCAGAGTGACTCTGGATGATGAGCGTCGGTGGGGAATTCTGGGCAAAGGGGCAGTGTTAATGGTTTCCTCCTATCCCAATCGCACCTCTCCTGTCTTGCGCGGCAAATGGCTGCTGGAAAGAATAATGGGCACGCCTCCGGCTGCACCACCACCGAATGTAGAGGGTTTCGTTGAAATCGAGGCTGGTCAGGAATACAGCACGGTCCGCGAACGTCTTGAAAAGCACCGTGTCAATCCTTCCTGCAACGGTTGTCATGGCGTTATCGACCCGCTGGGATTTGCGCTGGAGAATTTTGATGCAGTTGGGCGCTGGAGGGACATTGACCGGTTTGCGAGAACCCCGATTGATGCTTCTGGTGTCATGGCAGGTGGTACTCCTGTGGATGGTCCAGTGGCGCTCAGGGCTGCGATTCTTGAACGCCCCGACCAGTTTGCCCAGACTTTTACCGAAAAGCTCATGACTTTCGGCCTTGGGAGAAGCATTGAATACCAGGATATGCCCATGATCAGGAATATAGTCAGGAAGGCAGCTGCAGATGATTATCGGCTCTCCAGCATAGTGCTGAATATCGTCAACAGTGAGCAGTTCAGGATGAGAAAAACCGAAGAGGTCGAAATTCTGACAGCTTCCATCGCTGCCGGTCAGTAAAGCATCATGGCCACAGAGGATGTATCAGGCCAGTGTAAAAAATCGGCAAATTCGGATAAGGTAGGACGCAAGTAGTCAAAAAGCAGTTGAATAACATCGTGTTATTGCCCGGATTAGCCACAGGTTCCTGATCCGGGTTCACGCGGGCAAGTTGTAAAAAGTGCAGTAAATCGCATTACAACCGTTTCGAAAGCAGAGGGAATGAACATGTTTATCAGCAAGAAACACCTGTCTCGCAGGACTTTATTGAGGGGCGCTGGTGCGTCTGTTGCGCTTCCTTTGCTTGACGCCATGATTCCGGCCGGCACTGCGCTGGCGCAGACTGCAGCTTCACCAAAACCAAAGCTCGGATTTTTCTATTTCCCCCATGGCGCGATCATGGACAAGTGGACACCGTCCACAACCGGTACTGATTTTGAAGTGCCTTTCATCCTGCAGCCGCTGGAAAAATACAAGGATCAAATGACCATCGTCAGCAATCTGCGAAACAGGGCTGCAGAAGGTGCGGGTGTGCATGCCACTTCCCCGGGCACGTGGCTCAGTTGTGCATCACCTTTCACGGTGGACCAGAATGATCCGAACTACGGAATAACTGCTGACCAGATTGCTGCCCAGTATCTGGGGCAGGATACCCCTTTCCCTTCACTGGAGCTTTGTACAGAAGTGAAGGGATCCAGTGCAGGTGCCTGTGATGCTAATCTGGGTTGTGGCTATGGCTCTACCATTTCATTCAGAACCAGAACCCAGCCTTTGCCGCTGGAACACAATCCGCGCAAGCTGTTTTTCCGCATGTTCGGCCAGGGAGATACTGCCGAAGAGCGTGACATGATCATGAACCAGAAGTTCAGTCTGCTTGATCTGGTGTCAGAAAGCGCCAACTCACTGAATGGCCGCCTTGGTGCAAACGACAAGGCCCGCATGGAAGAGTATCTGGATTCCGTGCGCGATGTTGAGCTGCAGGTGCAGAAACTGGGGCAGCAGGATTTCACCGGTGTAGACATTCCTGATGCTCCGCTTGGTGTGCCAGGCAACTGGGAGCAGCATATAAACCTCATGTATGAGTTGGCGGCTTTGGGTTATGAAACAGAATTGACCCGAGTAACATCGATGATGATTTCTGCCGAACTGAGTATGTTGACATATAACCAGATTGGCATTTCCGAGGCATATCATCCACTTTCACATCACCGTTATGTACAGGACAAGATGGACAGATGTGCGATGATCCAGAACTACCATACCCGCATTTTTGCCAAATTCCTCGACAGGCTCAGTAACACCCCGGATGGTGATGGCTCATTGCTTGATCACTCAATCATGCTTTACGGCAGTAACATGAGCGACTCCAATGCCCACAACTCCAATCCTCTGCCGTCAGTCATCATTGGTGGCGCCAATGGTCGCATCAAGGGTGGTCAGCATCTGAAGTACGAAGCTGATACACCGCATGCCAATCTGGTACTGACCATTCTTGATCGTGCCGGCATACCGGGTGTTGAGTCCCTCGGTGACAGCACAGGGCTACTGGCTGAAGTCTGATTGGAACGGGCAGGGATATGAAAGCTTTTGGCAAAGAAACAAGGGTTGTTTTGCGGGCCGGATTGATCGCCTTCCTGTCAGCTGCTTCTTTTCATGCTTATGCAGTGGATACGCTGCCGGATATCGTGAACGCCGGTGACAGAAGCACTGCCATGGAGCTGATAGCCGGAGGCGCTGATGTCAACCAGCTTTCGGTAGACAGTACCAGCGCATTGCACTGGGCTGTTTATTACAAGGATCTTGAGTTGGTACAAATGCTGCTTGCAGAAGGCGCTGATCCCGATATCGCCAATGATTACGGTGCTACACCGATGACGGTTGCATCTGGGCATGGTGACTTTGAAATCATGAAAGCGCTGGTTCATGCTGGTGGTGATATAGAGTCTCCCAATGCTGAAGGGCAAACACTGTTGATGGCTGTTGCCAGAACCGGCAATACCGATACGGCGAGTCTCTTGCTGGACAAGGGCGCGAATGTCAACGCCATGGAAAGCTGGGGAGAGCAGACAGCATTGATGTGGGCTTCCTCCCAGAAACAGCCGGCCATGACCAGACTGCTCATCGAACATGGAGCAGATGTTGATGCCAGAAGCAGGGATCACGACTGGCCACGCTGGATTACTTCTGAACCCCGAAACAAACCACTTGATCCAGGGGGTTATACACCACTGCTCTATGCTGCCAGGGAAGGTTGCATTGATTGTGTTCGTGCCTTGCTGGACGGTGGGGCCGACATCAACAAGACCGATCTGTGGGGAGAAACGCCTCTGCTCATGGCAACGCTCAACATGCATTACGATACGGCAGCACTTTTGATAGATCGTGGTGCTGACATCAAGCGTTGGGATTGGTGGGGGCGAACAGCGCTTTATAATGCCATTGACCTGAATATTCCTCCCAGCAGCAGTCGTGGAGACCTTCCTTCCACAGACAGCATGACTGCCTTGCAGATTGCCAGGGTACTGCTGGAGAAAGGAGCCTATGTGGATATGCGCCTCAAAAAGGATCCTCCTTTCCGTGCTGGCGGCGATCGGGGTTACACTGATGGAACACCGGACTCACGAGTGCTGAATGCTGGCGCTACTGCGCTGCACAAGGCAGCAAAGGCAGGGGATATAGAAGCAGTGAAACTTCTGCTTGAGTTTGGTGCCCGCGTAGATATTCCCAACTATGTCTATGAAGTTACCCCTATGCTCAGTGCTGCAGGGGTGTGGCATATTTACGGAATTTTCATGGAAAGGCCCATATCAGGCGAGTTCAAGACGGGACAGGGTGCGGCGAATATCATGAAGCTTCTCATGGAAGCGGGTGCCAGCATCCATGATGTAGCGTCAAACGGACAGAATGTTGCGCATGGCGCAGCGAAAGCCGGCTGGAATGAGGCGGTTCAACTTGCTTTCGAGCAGGGGGTGGATATCAATGCGCCCGATGTCGGCGGGTTGACACCACGTGATCTCGCGCTGATGAAAGGGCATGTTGAAACCGCTGCGTTGATCGATCAGCTGTTGGGCATCAGGTAGTTCGGACAATGAACAGAACTGCAGCAATTTTCATGCTCATCATTTCGCTTGCTTGTGGCAGTGTTGATGCCCAGAAAGCCAATGATGCAAATATCCATAATGACATTTTGCAGGCTCTGCCATCCGGAATTTCGGCTGCCACTGCCTCTGCAGACGTGATAGCACAGGCGGCCATAGACGTTGCTTTCAATATGGGCAGGGAATCAGGAGCGAACCTTCCCCAAAAGCAGATGGAAGCCAACCTGACCCAGGTGATGCTTTCACTGGAAGAAATGACCAGGGCGGGAAGATTTCCGAACGCACCCCGTTTCGGCGAGAAAAATCCTCCGGGACGTTTCTACACAAGAGTGCTCAACATAGCGTCCAGCAATCTTGATGTTGCTTCTGACACGTATTACGGGACTACAGTCCAGTACATCATTGGCCTTACAGCAGCTCTCAGGGAAGGCCAGAATCTGGCCAATGGGGCCACAAGCAACGCCATCACCGCCAAGTAAAATCTGGGTTTTTGCTGGCACCAGTTTTTACAGTGCTTTCTGGCTGCATATCTATTCGTGCTGATACGGAGTACCCTTGGGACTACTCTTCTTCTCTTCGTGCTGTGCCTGCAATAGGCATTATCGCGTGATTTCCCCCGGAAGCACACAATGACCAGCTTTTTTCCATGCAGATCAACCTTGCACATCGCATTACTGATATTAACCGGACTCCTTGGCAGTCAATTGCTGTCGGCACAGACAGCAGGGCCAAATGTCCAAAACGGTGAGATGCCCGAGTATGCCCACCCTGGTTATCTCAATGGTAACTGGGAGTGCAACAGAGGGTATCAGGAAGTCAGGGGGGAACAACGCTGTGAGGTCATGAAAATTCCTGACCATGCCTATCTGGATAGTCAGGGTGACAGATGGCTGTGTGAAAGGGGTTACCGGAAGAATGTTGATGCCTGTGATTTGATCGAAATGCCGGCCAACGCCTATCTCAGTACATCAAGTGTCCGGGATGGATGGCAATGTGTCAGGGGCTATATCAAGCAGGGTAATGTCTGCAGCAGAATAAGGTTGCCTGAAAATGCCAGTTACACCAATGGAGTTCCCGGAAAAGGTTGGGTATGCAATTTTCCATACAGGGAAGAAGCCGGAAATTGTGTAATGGTAATTGCCCCTGCTAATGCCTACGTTACCAATACCCGCTATGGCAATGGCTGGGAGTGTCAGTTCGGTTTCAGCAAAAACCAGAATAGCTGCACACCTATCGAAGTGCCGGAAAATGCCTTTCTTGATTCCTATGGAAATCGCTGGAGTTGCGAAAGAGGTTATCGCAAGACCGTGACGACCTGCGAATATATCAACCTGCCAGAACATGCTTTTCTTGCTGAGGATGGCGAAGACTGGGAGTGCAGCAGGGGATACCGCAAGAGCATGGCAGGCACTTGCAATGAAATCAAAGTACCAGCAAACGGATTTCTCTCCTTCGGTGGAAGCGGCTGGGAATGTGAAGAAGGCTTCAGGGAAGAAAACGGCTTGTGTCTGATCAAGCCGGAATAACTCCTTTTATGACCTCCCGCGGTTAGCCGTGTGGCTGCACAGCCGGAACCCAGTTGCCGTGAATGCCGTATTTCAGACGCACGGGAATCCTGATTGTTGCCATTGGTCCTGCTGCCATGTTCATGGCATCAAGAATCACCAGATCACTGCGGTTTTCTGCACGACGGTTCACGACCCCGATTACATAGCCTTCTCCTTCCGGGGTATTTGCTGATTTCGGTGCAAATACCGGCTCCTGTGTGCTGGAAGTATCACCACAGAACCAGGCATCGTATTTGCCCGTGCTCATGTCCATGGTCAGGAATGTATTGAAGAAGAATCCCATGATTGGCCCGGCCTTGTCAGCATTGTAGGGTTTGGTATGGTCACTCGCCTGCATGAAACCGTAACGATACGGTTTGCCGATGTAGCGGTCGTCGCAATGCGGAAATTCTGCAGCCAGTGTGGAAATGACCTTGGGTACCGCCTTGGTATTCTTGTTGTCCATGTCAAAACACCAGCGCGTTATTTCAGTACCGAAGGATCCGGGTGGCGGGAATTTGCCGTCCTCGTCCGGGAAAAACCAGAATACATTGTCGAGGGCGACAGGAAGGTCAAGGTAAAGCTTGCCGCCTTCATCAAAGGCGTTTACTACATGACCGGGCATGGCATTGGGTGCATGGAAAAAGCGGACATCAGCGGCGTCACCACCTTTCGGCACGACGATGTAGACCTGATCCCGAGAGGCATCCCACTGGAAAATGATGCCTCCCTGTTTTATGCGCTCCAGATCCATGATCTGGGGGATTAAAGGGAGAATGATGTAGTTCTCGCTGATGGCACATTCGTGAATCATGCCCGGCCAGGGTGATTTGAACCAGACTTCCCAGGTCTTGTTGCCGTGCTTGTCAAAACTGTATACAGCGATATCGTCCGTAGCTTCACCTCTGGCTGCATAGGCATAACCGTAAAGGTCTCCAGTAGCGTAATCAATCTTGGGATGGGCAGTAAAACTGGTGGCAGTCATCTGGCCATTCCAGTCCCACAGTTGTCTGGTTTCCAGTGTGGCAGGATCCATGGCATAGGGCGGACCGTCTTCTTTCATGGCAAGCAGAATGCCGTTGTGCATTATCACATTGGTATTTGAGACAGTTCTCTGGATTCCTTTCACGGCAGGATCGTCAGTAAAGGGGTTGCGATAATCCCCGAACAGCCCTTGTCTTGCTGCGCGTTCCGCCTGCAAACGGTGAGTCATCACATAACGGTGCTGCATGTCACAGTGCCCGTCCCTGATTCTGAATGCCGTGACTATGCCATCGCCGTTGAAGGGGTTGGCATCACCCATGCGAGGGGGGAAGGCCTGATCCGGTCCAACCCGGTAGAAGGTGCCGTCAAGCCCGGCAGGAATTTCACCTTCCACTTCCAGATCGAAAAGCTCTCCTTCAAAGCGGAAGGGTTCGTCTATGGTCATGAAAGTAGGTGATTTTGGAAAAGGTTTGGTCATTTTCTGAGCCTGTTCTTGTTTTTTCCGGGAATTATAGTCCGAAGTTGACCTCAGTGCCGTATGCAGGTGATGGTAATTCCACCATTGGCTAAAAATTCCGATGACTGCAAATTCTTGGTTTAATAGCCTGCAGTTGTGAAACAATAAGCAGTTACCGAATCGATCAGGGAGATATCTGGCCCATGAGCCGTGCATTATCCGAAACCATGACCAGGCTTCTGTCAGGAGCCGTCCTTGCTGGTGCAATGCATACTGCATCTGGCCAGCAACCATTGGCCTCGACAGAGGCAATTGATGAAATGGTACAAACCTACTGCCTGAACTGTCACAACATTGAGGACTGGGCTGGCGGCGTAGCCATGGATACACTGGATCTTGGGCACGTTGAGGAAGAGGCGGAGATCTGGGAAACAGCCATCAGCAAGCTCAGGGGTAGACTTATGCCCCCGGCTGGGGCCGATCAGCCAAGCCAGGAAGCGGTCAACAGCATGGTCCGCTATCTGGAATCATCGATAGACAACAGTGAGCTTGCAAAAAGCACTGGTCATGTTCCGATTCAGCGGCTCAATCGCAGGGAATTCGCGGCTTCCGTAAAAGGCCTGATTGGTGTTGAGCTTGATCCACAGCAGATACTCCCGACCGATATAGAAGTGGAAGGTTTCGACAATATTGCCGAAGCGCTCGATATATCACCTTCCTTTCTTGAACAGTACATCTCTGTTTCAAGACGTGCAGCCAGACTGGCGATTGGTGAGCCGGTGCCCAAACTGAGCAGTATTTTCTACCCATCCGATGGCGGATCCCAGCGTGATGGCGGCAGGAACCAGACCAGTCACAGGGATGGATTTCCGCTGGGAACCCGTGGCGGGATGCAGTTCACACATGTTTTCCCTGCCGATGGAGAATATCGTTTCACGATTACTGATATTGATGCAGCACTCTATCCAAGAGGTCTCGAAACCGAAGCCACACTGGTACTGCTTGTGGATGGTGAAGAAGCAGATCGTGTGACGGTAGGGGGGCATGAAGATCTGGCCCTGGTTGACAGGGACGGTCCCGAGGGACAGGCCACAGTCATGGGCAAGGTGTCCAACCTGTCTGCCGTTGTCACTGCAGGCGCCCATGAAATAACCGCAACTTTTATCGAACGCTCAAGGGCGCAAAGTAATGAGCCAACCGGCAACAGTCTGGTATCCGGCATGCCCAGAGTCCAGGGAGGTATGCAGGTAGATGGTCCTTTTGATCCCCTGGGTTTGTCGCAAAGCGACAGCCGCAGCAGGATTTTCATCTGCGAGCCTGCAGAGCAGGCGGACGAAAGGCCCTGTGCGGAAAACATTGCCAGGCATCTGGGTACCCTGGCATTCCGTCGCCCGGTGACGGAAGAAGATATTGACTGGCTCATGCCTTTCTATGAAGACGGGCGTGCAGAAGCCGGTGGCTTTGATGCTGGTGTTACGGAGCTGGTAACTGCCATCCTTTCGAGTCCTGATTTTTTGTATCGGGTAATCGATGGCGCACCCGCAAGCGAAGATGAGCGTCAACTGGACGATCTTGAGCTGGCTTCCCGCATTTCTTTCCTGATCTGGAGTCAGGGGCCGGATGCTGAACTTATAGCGTTGGCAGCAGATGGCAAACTATCTGATCCTGCTGCTATCGATGCGCAGGTCGATCGCATGCTGAAAGATCCCAGAGCTTATGCGCTGGTAGAAAATTTCGCACTTGCGTGGCTGAACCTCGACGAACTGGAACAGGTAGAGCCCATTGATCCTTCATTCAATGATGCCATGCGGGCAAATTTCGAGACAGAAATCCGGATGTTCCTGGCAAGCGTGCTGCTTGAGGATCGCAGTGTTACAGACCTGATTGACGCAGATTACACCTTCGTCAATGCAGACCTGGCCAGTCATTATGATATCCCGGGTGTGCTCGGTCCCCAGTTCCGCCGCGTTACCCTTGAAGATGAAAGCCGATGGGGTCTGTTGGGCAAGGGTGCAATGTTGCTGCGAACTTCCTATGGCGACAGGACTTCTCCGGTATTGAGAGGTGCCTGGGTGCTGGACAGGTTGGTTGGAACCCCGCCACCACCTCCTCCTCCCAACGTGGAAACTGATCTTTCGCTAAAGCCGGGGGAAATTCCTACTACAGTGCGCGAGCGTCTGGAAACGCACAGGGCAAACCCAAGCTGCAATGGCTGTCACGGACTTATAGACCCGCCGGGGCTGGCACTTGAGAATTTCGATGTTTCCGGTCGCTGGCGTGAAGTGGATGAAACTGCGCAGGCAGAAATAGATGCCAGCACAGTGTTGACCAGTGGGCTTGTGCTGGAAGGTCCTGCAGATCTCAGACGCCACTTGACCAGCATACCTGACCAGTTCCCGACCACAGTCACCAAAAGGCTGATGATGTACGGGCTCAATCGCGAGGTCGAGTATTATGATATGCCACAGGTCAGGGAAATCGTGCGTACAGCAGCAGCTTCAGACTATCATTTTTCTGCAATTATCAAGGGCGTTATAAAAAGCAAGGCGTTCAGAACCCAGGGTCCCCAGCAACAGTTGACCCAGGTAGCTTCGAGCGGGAATTAAAAATTAACCTAATCAGGGTGAGGCCGGTGTTTTTAGTAGCCGGCACATCACAAGAGGGAGTATCAGTATGGCAAATTTTCTGACCAGAAAGCATATGTCGCGTCGCGCACTGTTGCGGGGTGGAAGTGTGGCTTTAGGACTGCCGCTGCTGGATGCCATGATTCCTGCAGGCACTGCACTTGCCCAGACTGCCGCCATGCCAAAAACCAGAGCGGGATTTTTCTATCTGCCGCATGGCGCCATCATGAACAACACGATATACGGCAAAGAGGTTGACGCCTGGTCCTCTACCGGTTCCGGAGACAATTTCAAGCTGGGCCACATTCTGGAGCCGCTCGAGCAGTTCAAGCACATGGTCACCACTTTTGACAATATCGAGAATACTGCCGCTGGCGGATCGGTCCACACTCTCAACCCGGCAACCTGGCTTTCCTGCGTGCGGCCTGATACTGCTGCAAAAGGTGCAAGTATGGCGGTTACACTCGACCAGATAATTGCCCGGCAACTTGGACAGGAGACTGCGCTGCCATCGCTTGAGGTCAGTTCTGAAACCACTATCCAGGTGGCAGCATGTGGTGGAGCGAGCTGTTTTTATGCTTCTACACTTTCCTATGCCGGCCCGAATTCGCCATTGCCGATGGAAAGTAATCCTCGCAAGGTCTTCATCCAGTTGATGGGCGAAGGAGATACTGCAGAAGAGCGGGAAGCCTTGTTGCGCAAAAACGCCTCAATTCTGGACATGATTGCTGAACGTACCAACTCAATTCGTCGCAATCTGGGAGCGGCAGATCAGGCAACACTTTCTGATTATCTTGATACCGTTCGTGAGATTGAACGACGTGTAGCCATGGCTGGTGCCCGCGACCTGACAGGGCTGGATGTGCCTGATGCGCCTGTGGGCGAGCTCGACAGTTTTGATGAGCAGGTCAAATTGATGTTTGATCTTATTGCGCTGGCCTACCAGGCAGACCTTACCCGTATTGCATCCTATCTGATGGTTGCTGAAGGCACCAACCGTACCTATAACCACATAGGCGTACCTGACAGTTTCCACCCTGTGAGTCATCACAGCAATGACCGTGAGCGCATGCGCCGCCTGGTGTTGATCCAACGGTATCACATGCAGCGCTTCTCGGAGTTTCTGGCCAAACTGGCAGCTACTCCTGATGGCGATGGCAGCATTCTTGATCATTCTCTGTTTCTCTATGGATCAAACATGAGCAACAGTAACCAGCACGACAACTACCCCTTGCCAGGGATACTGGTCGGAGCTGCCAATGGTGCCCACAGGGGTGGCAAGAACATCGTGCTGCCTGAGCGGACACCACTGGCCAATCTGCATCTGACCATGCTCGACAAACTTGGTATCGGGCAGGAAAGTTTTGGCAACAGCACAGGTATGATTCCAGAAGTCTGATTGGTATGGCCGCAGGAAAATCAATGAAATTGCAAGATCGCAGAACTGTACTCAAAACCGGCTTGCGTGCCATGACAAGTCTGGCTGTCTTGCCGTCACTGGGTTATCTGGCTGGCTGTTCCCGTCAGGAAGAAGGGGCGCCAACAGCGCAGGTACTGCAGAGAGCACCTGAGTCACTGCCCGTTGCGGCTCTGACAGAACGCATTAGTCTTTTGGGTGGCGCTCCCGGCAATATTGTTGTGCTGAAAACCGGGGAAGGCCTACTGCTGGTAGACAGTGGCGCTTCGTTATACGTCAATGCTGTAGAGGCAAGCCTCGGTGGCGAACCTGTCCATACCCTTGTCAATACCCATCATCATGCAGACCAGACCGGAGCCAATGCGTTCTTCGGAGACAAGGGCGCCTTGATACGGGCCCATGAAATTACCCGACAATGGCTTGCAACTGATTACTATGTGCCTTTCGAGGATCGTTGGGTAAAAGCCATTCCGGAAGCCGGGCAGCCACAGGCAACTTTCCGGAATATGGAAGAGTTTACGGCAGGTCAAGAAAGTATCCAGACAGGTTATCTGCTGGAGGCTCATACACGTGGCGATATCTATGTCCATTTTCGGGACTCGAATGTACTGGCAGTAGGTGATGTTGCCTCACCGCTGTTCGACCCATCCCACGACTGGTATGCCGGTGGCTGGCTGGGCGGGCGGGTCGATGCCATGGATGACCTGCTGGCACTGGCCAATGATCAAACGGTTATCGTGCCATCCTATGGGCCGGTAATGAACAGGGCCCAGTTGCAGGCTGAACGGGACATGATGTTGCATTTGTATGAAAGAACCACGGAACTGACCGACAAGGGAAGAAGCGCGCAGGACATGCTGGATGAAGGTGTGATGGATGAAGTGGACCGGAAGTTTCGTGATCCTTACCGGTTTCTTTACGACGTGGCCAAAGGGCATTGGGCGCATTACACCAATTTTGGAGGCAACATCGTCTGATAGCCAAATGAAAAACCATCTGCATAGGCACTGTTGCGTTGGTAACAGCCTCAAAATGCTCATTTACTGGCGTGTAAACTCCGCTCTTTCGGCTTTTACCGCCTTGCATTGCCGTCTTCGATAACGTATTCAATTTGGTATATGTGGTTATTACTTCAACCTGGTGAAAACCAGAGATAGAAATCCATGAACAAGAACAGAAAAAAATCAAGAATCGCACAGTTCCTCATTGCTGGAACTTTATCTTTATCTTCTTTTGCATGGTCCCAGGAAACACTGGTTGATCTGGTGCGTGCGGGCAATCGTGAGGCTGTGCTCGCGGCCATTACCTCACCTGATCTGGAAGTGGATGCGAGGGCGCCGGATGGTTCCACTGCCCTGCACTGGGCCACTTATCAGGTTGATCGGGAACTGGTACAGGCGCTGCTTGAAAGGGGCGCCAGGGCCGATATCACCAACAAGTTCGGTTCCAGTCCGCTTGCCGAGGCTGTAAAGCTGGGAGATGTTGAGCTTGTACGCATGCTGCTTGAAGCAGGCGCGGATGCAGATTCGCCAAATCAGGATAACCAGACTGCATTGATGTTGGCAGTTTCAGCTGGATCGCTAGAAATTGTCCGGATGCTGATCGACGCCGGTGCAGACATCAATGCAGTGGAAACCTTTCGTGACCAGACTGCGCTGATGTGGGCTGCGGCGGAGAACCTGCCTGAAATAACAGAATTGCTGGTAGAGGAAGGTGCGGATGTAAGCCTGCGTGCCAAATATGATGACTGGCCACGGCAGATGACAGCTGAACCAAGGGCGCAATACCGGGCTACAGGTGGCTTGACTGCATTGCTTTATGCCACCCGTTCAGGTTGTTACCGCTGTGCAGTGGCAATTGTGGAAGGTGGTGCCGATATCAACCAGCCCAATCCTGATGGAATTACGCCGCTGATCAATGCGCTAGACAACAAGAATTTCGATATTGCCATGTATCTGCTCGACAAGGGTGCGAATGCAGAAGCCTGGGACATACATGGGAGAACGCCCCTTTATGTGGCAGTAGACATGAATTCATTCACCCTGCTTGGTTTTACCAATGGTTTCGGATTCGACAGAGTGGCAGCGCGGGCGCCCGACAAGGCCACTGCCATGGATGTAGTCAATCGGCTGCTGGAAATGGGAGTGGATACGGATCATGAGCTGACCCGTATCCGGCCCAATGGCAATGGCAGGGGACGTTTTGTGGATTACATGATGCGAGGTGGTACTGGGCCATTGATGGTGGCCACGCTGAGTCATGACCATGAGGCCATGGCTGCGCTGCTTGCACATGGAGCAGAAGTCGATTTGCCGAATGTATTCAGACTTACCCCTCTGATGGCTGCAGCTGGCCTTAACGGGTCTGCCAGGGGTTCAACCACTTTGCCCGACGTGGAGGATCTGCAAGGGCACATCATCCGGACTCTCGATCTCCTGCTTGATGCGGGTGCTGATATAAATGCACGGGTGACAGATAGCCATACCTACACTGCCACTTTGGTGGCTTATGTGAAGGGACGCGATCATGAGGGCAAAACAGCTTTGTTCGGCGCGGCTGAACTCGGGTTTGACAGGGTTGTTGAGCACCTGCTGGCAAGAGGTGCTGACCCGACTGTTCGTGATGCTGCGGGCAAGACAGCACTGGATGCAGCCCTGGAACCTGTCGGAGCAGGGACATCGGCTGTTTCAGGTCCGCTGACTGATGAAGAAGGGCGTCAGCGGGTTGTTGCAATGCTTCAGGCACTGCTCGCCGGGACAGCTGCCGAGGAGTAGTCTGCTGCCTGGTACTCAAGTTCCCGGGGAACAACATTGGGCGAACAGGCCGATAATGTCAGGACCAGCCTTGATCATGCCGAGAAGCTGTACGTGGAGAAATCCTGTAGTGCAGCGGATGTCATACAAGGACATGGATCATGAAAACATGATCCCGCGGCCGGGAAAGGACAGGGTTTGCTATATGGCTGGATCGATCCTGCCAGGCCGAACGGGCACTTCTGGGCTTCATATTCCAGAAAATGGCCTGCATCGGCGATATCCCGGGTCCTGAAACCCCGAAAGTGGAGTCATACCAGCCCTGATTTCAAATGATTTTCCCTGATCCCTTATCAAATGCCCGACCTTGGGCTATATTCATGCGCAGGCGAAAGGAATTTGCTGTGAACCGAAGTTCCGCTGTATGCAGTGAAAGTACTTTCGTGATAAAAACTTAACCGAATTTTTTACCAACTTCAGAAGGGGTAGTCATGGCGCACAAATATGAAGGTGGCTGCACGCACCACAAGTCGTATTCCGACAAAGATCCAATTGATAACCACACCTGTCATTGCTCGGTCTGCAAACGGGTAACTGGCCAACCGACCACACACGTAGTGTTTTTCAAGCATGGCGACATGACCGTTGAAGGTGCAGATACTCTCAAGCGCATGCCTTTCAACGACCAGAACCCGGATGGACCCCTGGAGCTTTGCGTATGTGAAGACTGTGGTACCCCCATCATGCTGGATGACAAGGTCAAGCGTATCCGAGTTGCTGTGCCGAACCTGATGGGATTCGATCCCGAAAGTCTGCCTGCCAACTACCATGCTTTCTATGATCCTTCGACCGGTGTTGAAAAACCGAATGATGGTCGTCCTGTATATGAGGGGCTGCGTCCGGATTTTGTATGGCCAGAACCGGCGGCAGCTGCTTCAGCCCACAAATATGCCGGGGGTTGCGCGCATCACAAGACCTATTCAGACAAGGACCCGATTGATAACCACACCTGCCATTGCTCCGTTTGCAAGCGTGTAACCGGTCAGCCAACTACGCATGTAGTGTTTTTCAATCATGGTGACATGAAAGTGGAAGGTGCCAGCACGCTCAAGCGCATGCCCTTCAATGACCAGAATCCTGATGGCCCGCTGGAACTGTGCGTGTGTGAAGATTGCGGCACGCCAATTATGCTGGACGACAAGGTCAAGCGTATTCGCGTTGCTGTGCCAAACCTGATGGGCTTTGATCCGGCCAGCCTGCCAGCCACTTACCATGCGTTCTACGACCCTGCAACCGGTGTACCAAAGCCGGATGATGGAAGGCCGGTTTACGCAGGCTTGCGTCCGGATTTTGTCTGGCCTGCCGGTACAGCCTCTGCTGCAGCTGCTGCCCAGAGTTCTGGTGGCGGCTTTTTCGGCTGGCTGAAAAAACTGTTCGGATAGAACGCAGTAATACAACCTGCCCGGCTGATTGCAGAGGGCAGGCTTTTCCGGATCACATTTTTGTGGCTGGACACAAAAAAAAAGGGGGGTGCCTGGTGCATTCCCCCTTTTTTTATATGGTTATGTCATGTGCCCGGACAGTCTTCCCGGGCTTGTTCCGCTGATGCAATGTGTCAGATATCCCGAAAAGCGAGGTATTACCGGGCAGGCCGGGATTGTCGGTAGTGTCTCAGTTTGAAAAATGACTATCCAATTTGGCTGGATTTCAGTAATAGTTTTCGCGACACGCCGTGAACCCATCCATGGGGGCTCGTCTGCGGCTCCCTGCCGCAGACGGTCGCTCAAGCTTTTACTGTAATCCAGCCTCCGTAAAAATCTCCCATGATTCAAACTGAGACACTGCCGGATTGTCAGATATCTGTACCGGCGCATCCGGCTGTGTTACTTTCCCAAGGCTGCAAGTCTGCAAATCTAGGGGTATATCAGACAAGCAATCCCGGTCATTGCTGCACTAAGCAAGGGAAAAGGAAAATAGTGCAAATATTGTAAAAATAAAGGAACTTGGAGGTCATTTGCTGGCGCTGGCTGGACAAATGGATTTATCCTCATCCGACACCTTGAAACATGGTTGCAAAGGGGATTCGGGGGGTGCCAAGGCCAATAAAAACATAATAAACCGCCTGCATACCCGTAAATCAGATCCTGATACTGAAATCGCTAAATTAGGGCAGGAACATTATGGGCCGTACTAATATATTCAAATCAACATTCCGCATGCTCTCCATGGCTGGGGGAGTTGCATTTTTCACTCAAAACGCAGTCGCCCAGGGAGCTGAATTGGACAGCGGTGCTCTGCTTGATGAGTACTGTGTGGGTTGTCACAACTTTGACGACTATGCCGGGGGAATTGATCTCACCGGCATGGATGCGCACACCTTGACCGAATATCCCGAGATTGGTGAAAAGCTGATCAAACGCCTGCGCGCCGGCATGATGCCTCCAGTTGGCGAAGAGCGCCCTGAAGACAGAATTGTCCAGAGTCTTGCGGCATCGCTCGAAAATGCCATTGATGAAAAGGCACTTGCCGAAGAGGCCTTTTTGCCACCTCCCGGCCTGCATCGTCTGAACCGTACCGAATATTCAAACGCCATCAGGGATCTGCTGAGCCTCAATATTGATGCGTCACGCTTCCTCCCTGCCGATGACTCAAGTCACGGATTTGACAACATGGCGGGCACGCTCACCACTTCACCAGCCTTGATGGAAGCATATCTGTCGGCTGCAGGCAAAATTGCGCGTCTGGCTATTGGTACTGAAACAGCACCAACGCTGGCAGTTTTCGATGTGCCGGTAGACACCTCACAGAATAGTCACATCGAAGGTCTGCCCTTCGGTACCCGTGGTGGCATGTTAATTGAACATGAATTCCCGTCTGATGGTGAATATGTCTTCACTGTAAAGGGCATGACAGGATACTTCACCCGTGTTCTGGGTAATGTGCAGGGTGAACAGCTGGAAGTCACCGTAGATGGTGAACGTGTTTACCTGTATGACTGGGACTCTGAAATCGGTAACAAGGAAGGGAACGGCGGTCGTACGCCAACCATCCCTATCAAGGCAGGTTTCCACAGGATTGGCATTACGTTCATAGCCACCAGCGACCTGCCTGATACCGGCCTGAACAAGTCTTTCCAGAGAACCATGAATTCTCCTGGATCTATTTCCGGTTATACCTTCTACCCGCATGTAGGCCAGGTGTTCATCGAAGGGCCTTTCAACGGCGCTCCTGCTACCAGCAAGCAGAGCCGTGACAAAGTGTTCGAGTGCTACCCGCAGAATGTAAGTCAGGAAGCCGGTTGTGCAAGACAGATCATTTCCACGCTCTCCACCAAGGCCTACAGACGTCCTTCGACCGAAGCGGATCTTGAAGTATTGATGGATTTCTTCATGGTGGGTCGCGAAGAAGGCGGCAACTTTGACTACGGAATCGAGGCTGCCATCCAGCGCATGCTGACAGACCCTGAATTCATTTATCGCAGTGAAATTGAGCCTGAGAATTTACCGGGTGGCACTCCTTATGAGATCAGCGACCTTGAGTTGGCTTCTCGCCTGTCCTTCTTCCTCTGGAGCAGTATTCCTGATGAAGAGCTGGTTCAACTGGCTTCACAGAACAAACTGCATGACGAGGATGTGCTTGAGCAGCAGGTCATGCGCATGATTGATGACCCGCGTTCAGAGTCTTTCGTCAAGAACTTCACCGGACAGTGGCTGAATGTACGTGGTATGGCCGCCAGTGAGCCGGTAGTTGAAATGTTCCCTGATTTTGACAGTACGCTGCGTGATGCCTTCCAGACTGAAATCGAGATGTTCTTTGAAAGCATCATCAAGGAAGACAAAAGCGTAATCGACCTGCTCAATGCAGACTATACCTTCGTGAACGAGCGACTTGCCAAACACTACGGTATACCCGATGTTTACGGATCACAGTTCCGTCGCGTCGAGCTGAGTGAGGAATTTGATGCCAGAAGAGGCTTGCTGGGCAAAGGAGCCTTGTTGACCATTACCTCTGAAGCGGCCAGAACTTCGCCGGTCAAGCGTGGTAAATGGTTCCTGGAAACCTTCCTCGATGTAAGTCCGCCAGATCCGCCGCCAGGTGTTGAAACAGATTTGAGCCAGAAACCAGGTGCTGCACCGCAGACGCTTCGTGCGAGGCTTGAGCAGCATGCAACCAACCCGACCTGTTCAACTTGCCACAAGATGTTTGAGCCAATGGGCTTTGCGATGGAAAATTTCGACGCGGTTGGGAAATTCCGTACTGAAGATGAAGGAAATGCAATTGATTCCTTTGGCGTGGTAACGGATGGAACCGAACTTGATGGTATCAAGGGTCTGCGAGCCCTTACGCTCAGGAAAAGCGACCTGTTTGCACGCGCAGTCACTGAAAAACTGATGACTTATGCACTGGGGCGTGGTGTTGAATTTGAAGATATGCCGAAAATTCGTGCAATTACCCGCGAAGCATCGAAAGATAACTACAAGTTTTCTTCACTGCTGCTGGGTGTAATTGAAAGTGAAGCATTCACCAAGAACCAGAAATCCGCCAGTGATTCTCTGGCAATGAGAAAGGAGTAATCCAATGATTATTACCAAGAAACATATCAACCGTCGCACACTGCTGCGTGGTGCAGGTGCATCCTTGGCGCTTCCTCTGCTGGATTCCATGATTCCTGCGGCCACTGCGCAGTCCCAGACAGCTGCCAATACACCATCAAGATTTTTCGGTGGTTTCGTGCCGCATGGCATGGCGCCAGGATTCTGGGAGCCTGAGAAAGCTGGCGCCCTTCCAGCTGAACTTCCCTTCGTCTGGAAGCCTCTGGAGCCTTTCCGCGATCACCTGACCATCATGACCGGAATGCATTCCACCTCGGCCGAGCCGCCTCCGGGTGAAACCGGTGCCGACCACTGGGTTGCAGCAGCTTTCCTGTGTGCTGAAAAGCCAAGAAAAACTGCCGGCGCTGACGTATATGCAGGTCATACCATTGACCAGATCATTGCTGAAAAAATTGGCCAGGGAACCCTGCTTCCATCCATGGAAATAACTGTGGAAGACCCGGGTTCCGGATCCAGTAACTGCGGTGAAGGCTACAGCTGCGTCTATACCAACACCATTGCCTGGGCATCTCCTACAACACCACTGCCCATGGAATTGAACCCACAGGTTGTTTTTGAGCGTATGTTCGGCAGCGGTAGTTCACCAGAACAGCGTGAAGCGCGTCGTGAGCGTAACCAGAGCATCCTGGATTCAATTACAGGCAAAATCTCTTCTCTGCGTCGTGAAATCAGTGTGCCTGACCGTGTTCGACTGGACAGCTTTACTGATAACGTCCGCGAAATCGAACGCCGTCTGCAGATTGCAGCGCAGGCCACTACTGCGGCACCGGAAAATTTTGATGTCCCTCCGGGCATCCCCCAGTCTTTCGACGAGCACATCAAGCTGATGTTTGACCTGCTTGCTCTGTCATGGCAGGCGGATATTTCCCGTGTAAGCACCATGTTGCTTGCAAGAGACCTTACAGGTCGAATCTATCCGCAAAGTGATGCGCCGACTCTGGGTTTCCATGGTGGATCACACCACGGCGAGGATCCCTCAAGAATCGTAGAGCTTTCCAAAATCAATCAGTATCACGTCAAGATGCTGGCTTACTTTGTGGACAAGCTGGCCAACACCCCTGATGGTGATGGTTCGTTGCTTGACCATTCCCTGTTGTTGTATGGCAGCAACATGGGTAATCCCAACCAGCACCTTCATTACGATGTTCCCCATATTCTGGTGGGTGGTAACAATGGCAAGCTGAAAGGTAATCGTCATATAGCCTTACCGACGAGAACTGTACCAAGCGGTAACCTGTTGTTGAGCATTCTTGATCAGTTCGACATACATCTTGACAGCTTTGGTGACAGTACGGGCAGGATGGACGAGATATCTATTTAGTCGCCAATACTCTGGTGAGGGGTGATATCCAGTATATCGCCCCGACGTTAATCAAGAATCCTGAAGTTGAGCCACGACCCATTCCCTCAATGGAATGAACCAGGGTTCCGGATTGTATCGAACAGAATTTATCGGAAGGCAGTAGTGAAGCTCAGAACTCTAGCCATCACAATGGCATTGGCATTACCACTGGTTACTGCAAATCCAGCGGTAGCACAGACAGTCGTAGCAGATGCTGCTATGCGTGGTGACACAGAAACAGCCCTTAATCTCATCAAGAGTGGAGCTGATGTGAACAGCATGCAGGCTGATGGTGCGACTGCTCTGCATTGGGCAGCCTACCATGGTAACCAGGCGCTTGTGGCAGTATTGCTTGAAGCCGGTGCGGATCCTGCGGCGACCAACCGCAACGGATCTACCGCTTTGTGGCTGGCAACCGAGCGCGGAGAGACTGCAGTTATCACGACATTGCTGGAGGCCGGTGCAGATCCCAATGAGCTATTGCCGCTGGGGCGTAGACCACTCATGGTTGCAGCGCGTTCAGGTGTTATTGAAGCTGTGAGAACCCTGCTTGAGTTCGGTGCAGACCCCAATGCTGCGGAATCTGAACGTGGTACAACAGCAATCATGCAAGCTGCAGATCAGGGACATGCAGATGTCATCAGACTGCTGGCAGAAAAGGGCGCAGACGTTTCAACTTTGTCTGCACCCCTGATGCGTGGTGGACGTACGGCGGCTCTGGGTAATTCAGAAGATCCGAGAATCAACGTCAGACGTCAGACCATTGTTTCGCATTGCGAGCAACCTGTGCCTGATGAACGCATGCTAAGACGCCTTGTTTTGGGCAGCACAAGAGATCAGGTACTCAAGGATCTTGCTGCTTCCGGGGATCTGGTAGTAGAAAATATCTGTAGCAAATTCGAGCGTCGTGGTCTTGGCTTTGCTTCTGTGGTTGGAGAGGGTGGCGGCGGCTTTGGTGGCGGTGGTCGCGAACGTGAACCTGATGGCGGCGCATTGACTGCTCTTGTTTATGCAGCGCGTTCCGGTTCAATTGCAGCTGCCCAGGCTCTGCTTGATGCTGGTGCGGACGTAAACCAGACAACCCGTTATGGCTGGAGCCCATTGCTTGCCGCTACACAAAACCAGAATTATCAGATGGGCAAGTTTCTTATCAGCCAGGGTGCTGACGTGAATATTGCCAACAAGGGTGGCTGGGCGCCGCTCTACCTGGCGACAGATAACCGGAACATGGAGGGTGGAGACTACCCGACCCGTTCTGCTGATATGGATTCACTCCAGTACATCAAATTGTTACTGGACTCAGGTGCCAATCCCAATGCCAGAATGATTGAAAGTTCAGAGACCCGTACTGTATTTACCAACCAGTGGCTGGATGAAAATGGTGCTACTGCATTTCTGCGGGCATCCCAGTCAGGGGATGTGCCGTTAATGAAAATGCTGCTTGAATATGGCGCAGATCCGCATATCAATACCCAGTTGGGCGTTACGCCTCTGGCTGCGGCAGCCGGGATCGGCTGGGTTGAGGGTGTCACAACGGAATGGTCGACTGAGCAGACTGTAGAAGCTGTGAAGCTACTGCTCGAACTGGGTATCGATCCCAATTACCAGGCCGATACCGGACGTACTGCGCTGCATGGGGCAGCACACAAAGGTGCCACTGAAGTGGTCAAGATTCTGGTGGCCGCAGGCGGTCGCCTGGACGTCAGGGATTTCGGTAATACCGATAACCGTGGCAGTCCTGAACTGGCAGCCCATACCTGGTTGCCAATAGATTATGCCGATGGGCTGGTCCGTGTAGGCGTGCAGTCTGCTATTCCACATCCGGAAACAGCAGATGTTATGCGCCAGTTGATGATTGAGGCTGGAATTGATGCTCCGGTCGAAGGCCGTACTCTCGAATCTATCTGTATCGTGGAAGTATGCTCCGTGGATTACGATCCATTGGAAATCAACTGATCAATTGCCTGTAAAAGGCAGGATTTGCAGAGCCAGACCCCGGGGAATGTCACGTGTTTGATGTGGCATTTATATAAAGTATATAAAGCATTTACCACCATGGGGGTGACCGGTATCCAGATATACCGGAACAGGTAGAGGCAATCATTATGTTCAGATCAAAATCTCTGGTTCTGGCGCTATGTCTGGCGTCATCAAGTTTTTCCTATGCCCAGTCTGAAGTGGCAGATGCTGCAATGCGCGGTGATACTGCTGCTGTGCTGGAACTGATCAGCAAAGGTGCCAATGTCAATGGCATGCAGGCCGATGGTGCCACTGCACTTCACTGGGCTGCCTATTCAGGCAATGCCTCTCTGGTTGAACAGCTGATTGAGGCAGGCGCAAATCCCGATGCAGCCAACCGTAATGGCTCTACACCGATGTGGCTTGCAGCAGAGCGCGGAGATACGGCTGTACTCGAAAGTCTGCTTGAGGGAGGCGGCAACCCCAATGAACTCCTGCCTCTCGGACGCAGACCTCTCATGCTGGCAGCCCGCTCTGGTGTTGTAAGTGCAGTACAGATATTGCTCGAGTTCGGTGCAGATCCCAACCTCAAGGAAAGTGAACGCGGCACGACTGCTCTCATGCAGGCTGCTGACCAGGGTCATGCAGATGTGCTTTCTCTTCTGATTGAAAACGGCAGTGATTATGCAGCTGTGTCTGCACCCATTTTCAGGGATGGGAGAACTGCTGCGCTTGGCAACTCTGAAGATCCCAGAATCAATGTTCGCAGACAGACTATTGTTGCTCTTTGCGAAAATGAAAACCCCGACCAACAGATACTCAGAAGGGTGTCCATTCAGGGGGCGACTGATGATGACGGTAGTCGGGATCCGGTGCTGGAAGAGATGATTGCATCAGGTGCAGAACTGACCACTGAACTCATGTGCAGTAAATTTGAGCGAGCCGGCATCGGCTTTGCGGTAGTTGCCGGTGAATCACAAAGATTCGGTGGTGGCTTTGGCGGACCTGCAAGAGAGCCGGATGGTGGGGAACTTACCGCACTGGTGTATGCCGCCCGTTCCAATGCCATTGAAGCGGCCAGGGTACTCCTGGATGCGGGTGCTGATGTAAACCAGACAACCCGATACGGGTGGAGCCCACTGTTGGCTGCAACCCAGAACGCCAATTACCAGATGGGCAAGTTCCTGATTGAACATGGTGCTGATGTAAATATTGCCAACAAGGGTGGCTGGACGCCTTTGTATCTGGCTACTGACAACCGGAACATGGAAGGGGGTGACTATCCTACCCGCTCTGCGGATATGGACTCGCTGGAATATATCAAGCTGTTGCTCGATAGAGGTGCCAACCCGAATGCCCGCATGATCGAGAGTTCAGAAACCCGCACGGTATTTACCAACCAGTGGCTCGATGAAAACGGTGCCACCGCATTTCTGCGTGCTTCACAGTCAGGTGATGTTCCCCTGTTGAAATTGTTGCTTGAGTACGATGCGGATCCATTCATAAACACCGAGATTGGTGTTACACCGCTTGCCGTGGCTGCAGGTATCGGCTGGGTGGAAGGCGTTACGACCGAATGGTCAACGGAGCAGACAGTAGAAGCAGTAAAACTGCTGCTGGAGCTGGGACTTGATCCCAATTACCAGGCAAACACTGGTAGAACTGCGCTGCATGGTGCTGCCCATAAAGGCGCCACTGAAGTTGCCCGGGTGCTGGTGGAAGCAGGAGCACGACTTGATGTGCGAGATTTCGGTAACACCGACAACAGGGGCAGTGCAGAGCTTGCAGCCCATACGTGGCTGCCTATCGATTATGCCGACGGTCTGGTCCGTGTAGGTGTGCAATCTGCAATACCACACCCGGAAACAGCCGAACTGCTCAGGCAATACATGATCCAGCAGGGGCTGGATGCACCACCTGCTGGACGAACACTGGAATCAATCTGTATTGTTGAAGTGTGTTCAGTCGATTACGATCCAAAGAAAATAAGATGATGTAACAGTATAAGCCCGGTAAATACCGGGTTTATGCGCTTTGGAGGCCAGGCTTCCTGATGGGATCTACAACTGGCTGACCAGGCTTGGTACTGTTGCAAAAAGAACAGGAAAAGAGGAACAGGAATAGCGCCATGTCCAAAATGAATACCCGAATACTGCTTGTTTCGCTGCTCTTCTCGCTGTCTGATTCATTGCTGGCTCAATCCGATGTGGCAGATGCCGCCATGTCCGGTAATGTTGAAGCAGTGCAGCGACTCATCCAAAGTGGTGCCAATGTCAACGTCATGCAGGCAGACGGTGCTACAGCAATACACTGGGCCGCTTATCATGGTAATGCAGACATGGTTGAGTTGCTGCTTGCTGCCGGTGCCAACCCTGAAGCTACCAATCGAAATGGTTCCACCCCCATGTGGCTTGCAGCAGAGCGGGGCGATACAGCCGTACTTGAGGTATTGCTGGAAGGTGGTGCCAACCCGAATGAATTGTTACCGCTGGGCCGCAGGCCCCTGATGTTGGCGGCCAGATCAGGCGTAGTGGAAGCTGTGCAGGTGTTGTTCGAATTCGGCGCTGATCCCAATGCGGCTGAAAGTGAGCGTGGTACAACCGCAATAATGCAGGCGGCTGATCAGGGGCATGCAGACGTGATCAGGGCGCTTCTGGAAAATGGTGCCGATTATGCTGCTGTGTCTGCCCCGGTATTCAGGGATGGTCGTACTGCGGCACTGGGCTCTTCCGATGATCCAAGGGAAGCTGTTCGCCGCCAGGTAATCGCGATTATCTGCGATGAGGAAAATCCGGATATGGATGGTTTGATGAAACTTGTCAGGGAAAGCAGAGCCCAGGTATGGACTGATCTATTGCGGGAAAATCCTGATCCCGGGCTGGAAGATGTTTGCGCCAATGTACGCCGTGGCGCCCTGAGCTTTGTAAACAATAATGGTGGTGGTCGGGTAGAGAGAGTGCCTGATGGTGGTGAACTCACTCCGCTTATCTACGCTGCACGCTCCGGTGCTATTGAGGCGGCACGCGTGCTGATCAATGCCGGTGCCGATGTGAACCAGACCAGCCGTTATGGCTGGAGTCCGTTGCTGGCAGCCACCCAGAACCGTAACTACCAGATGGGCAGGTTCCTGATAGAGCAGGGTGCTGACGTCAATATTGCCAATAAAGGTGGCTGGACCAACCTTTATCTGGCAACCGATAACCGGAACGTTGAAGGAGGAGACTATCCTACCCGCGAGCCGGATATGGATCATCTGGACTACATCAAGCTGCTACTGGATGCCGGCGCTGATGTGAATGCCAGACTTACGGAAAGTACCGAAACCCGCACTGTGTTCACCAACCAGTGGCTGGATGAAGATGGCGCTACCGCATTTTTGCGTGCTTCACAGTCAGGTGATGTTCCCCTGATGAAGTTACTGCTGGATTATGGTGCAGACCCCTTCATTTATACAGAGCTTGAGGTAACGCCGCTTGCTGTGGCTGCGGGAATCGGTTGGGTAGAAGGGGTAACCACCGAATGGTCAACTGCGCAGACTGTGGAAGCGGTAAAACTTTTGCTTGAACTGGGGATCGACCCGAATCATCAGGCTGATACAGGCCGCACTGCACTGCATGGCGCAGCCCACAAAGGTGCTACAGAAGTGGCCAGATTGCTTGTTGAAGCAGGGGCAAGGCTTGATGTGCGTGACTTCGGCAATACAGACAACAGGGGCAGTGCCGAACTGGCTGCACATACCTGGTTGCCCATAGATTATGCAGATGGTTTGGTGCGAGTAGGTGTGCAGTCAGCCATTCCCCATCCTGAAACTGCTGAAGTGCTGAGGCAGTACATGATCCAGCAGGGGCTCGATGCACCGCCAGCCGGACGCACTCTTGAGTCGATCTGTATCGTGGAAGTATGTTCGCCCGACTACGATCCACTCGATATTACGAACTAGGTTTATCCTGCAGAGCGCGAAGGCTTGTCAATCAGGTAGAAGGTTTATTTCTTCTTGTCGGCCTTGCGCTGCTCCCTGCTGAGTTTCTGGTAAAGCGGACTGTATTCCATACCATATGGCGTTTTTTGTTTGTTGCCCGCTTTTTCTTCGAAAAAGGACCTGCTTTTTTCAAGACGCCTGGCGTTTTCTTCCTTTGTCCCTTCTATGAGCGATATTTCTTCCCGCGGTACGAAATATACCTGACCGATCGGCAGGTTGTGGGATACGGTAATCATGTCGCCCGGTGTCAGCACATAACGGAATTCTGAGTCGTGCACATACCAGTCGGTTTCAACACGGATTACCAGTACAGGGGCGATGGGTCGCTGTGTATTGTTGATGACACCACTGTAAACCGTGTCCCAGCCTGAAGGTGTCTGGAAGTTCCAGGCTCCCCGCAGTGTGACCGCACCTTCCGGTGTGCCAAGATCGTCAACAGATATGAAGGCTCTTGCCATCATCAGGGCGGTCTCCCTGAAGCCGGGTGTTTCCGGCATCAACATTTTGACTTCTTCCTTGCGCATGCCAATGGTCCCTACCGAGAGCTGGTAATTGATGTAGAAAACCTGCTCCCATTTCTTGCCGGTAGGGTTGATGGAATAGCCGAACTGGTACAGTCCCTCGCCTTCGTAGCCGATATGGAACTGTTCGTTTTCATTCAGGGCAGGGTAAACCAGAAAGCCGAGCGAACTGCCGGCCTCGAGTACAGGGCACAAGCGGGCATGCTGGGGCAGCATGGGCCGTTGTGCTTCCTTTTTGGGTTTTAACCCGGTACCGGGACGAAGCGTATTGGGAAATATTTTGACATCCATGTGCGCAGTATAGCGGAACCGCTACAAGCGATACATTAATGCGATCGATGTACTGGGCTCCCCTGGAATATCTGGCTAGTATCAGGAAAATTCTCCAGTTACACAGCAGTCTTGATCCATAGGGGCAATTGATGCATCGTGACAATCCTGAACAGAATCCCTGCCATAGCAGTTTCACCCGGAGGTAACGTGTTTTCCAGAAAACTGTTTTTTGTAACCGCAATCTGCAGTACATCGGCGACCTTTGCTGCCGATGCCCCCCAGCCAGCCAATATGGGCAAGGCAGTTTTCGAGCAGCAATGTGCGCTTTGCCATAGCGCCGCTCCCGGTGACAATGGTGGCGCGCAGGGGCCCTTGCTGCATGGAATTTTCGGGCAGGAAGCCGCCAGTACCGGGTTTTCCTATTCGCAGGCCCTGCGCAATTCAGGGCTTACCTGGGATGCTGCAACGCTGGACCGCTTTCTCGCGGCACCAACTGAAGTCGTGCCCGGTTCTCTCATGGTAGTGCCCATTGCAGACGTTGAGGCCCGTGGTAATGTCATCGCCTATTTCCAGGCGCTCAAGGAAGGCACTTTCAGTGAACCTGCGCCGAGAACCGGTGGTTTTGGCGGTTTCGGACCTTCTGCAGCCGAACCACCGGCAGGTGACCCCGACTGGATCAATGACAGGCCAGGCAGGGTCCACAAGGTTGACCTGTCAGCATTGCCGGCGCCTTTTGCAACAGGGTCAGCAGTCAACTTTCCTACTGTTGTGCCAAGACCTGCCAATGGCGAGTTGCAGGTACCCGCCGGTTTCAGGGTCGAAACCTTTGCAACAGGGCTTCAGGCACCCCGCAACATGGTAATTGCCCCCAATGGTGATATTTTCATTACCGAAACTACTTCAAACCGCATCAGTGTAATGCGCCCAGGTGCTGATCACAGCCGGGCTGAATCCATATCTGTTTACGCCCAGGGGGTTGTCCAGCCGCTGGGTATGGCTTTCTACCCTGCGAATAATCCCCAATGGCTTTATGTGGCGGAGATGAACCGGGTTGTGCGTTACCCCTACAATACGGGCGACACCGTTGCCAACGCGGTTCCGGAAGTGATCGTGCCACAATTGGCACCTACCGGGGGCGGGCACTACACTCGCGATCTGGCATTTTCACCGGATGGCTCAAAAATCTATGTATCCGTGGGTTCCATGACCAATGTGGCAGATGGTCCCAATGACCTGCAGCCAGTCAAATCTGCGGCTGAGATAGCCGCATGGGAGGCTGAAAAGGGATTGGGTGCTGCCTGGGGTAACGAGGAAAACCGTGCATCTGTCCTGGTTTTCGATAATGGCAATGAAGCGGCCAGTGGCAGACTTTTCGCAACCGGTATTCGCAACTGTGTCGGATTGACAGTACAGCCGCAAACAGGCGATGTATGGTGCAGTACCAACGAGCGCGACCAGTTGGGCGACGATCTGGTGCCGGATTATTCCACCCGTGTGCCAGAAGGCAGTTTCTTCGGATGGCCCTGGTACTACATGGGCAACAATGAAGACCCCCGCCATGCGGGTGCCCGACCTGATCTGGCAGGCAAGATCAATGTGCCTGATGTACCCTATACTGCCCATTCCGCTGCTGTTGATCTGGCATTCTATCCATTGCAGCCGGAAGGGGCATCAGCTTTCCCGGCGAGATATGCAGGGCAGGGCTTTGCGGTATTGCACGGTTCCTGGAACCGTGCCCACCGTACGGGTCATAAAGTAGTACAACTGCCGATTGAAAACGGGGAACCGACCGGGGAATATATCGATTTTCTGACCGGTTTCATTGATCCTGACGGCAGTCCGTGGGGCAGACCGGTTGCAATAGTTGTTGCCAGTGACGGGTCTATGCTGTTGAGTGATGATGGTGCCAATATCGTGTACAGGATTTCCTACGACGAATAAGATGAATACAAAGGATGCTTGCATCCCGGGAGGAAGATTGTGGAAATAACAGTTAACAACCAGGTCCATGAAGTGGATGTGGAACCCGAAATGCCCCTGTTGTGGGTACTTCGCGACATGCTCAATCTCAAGGGAACCAAGTTTTCCTGTGGTATCGCCCAGTGTGGGGCCTGCACGGTGCATGTGGATGGTGAGCCGATGCGTTCCTGCTCCTTGCCTGTGGCTGCCGTTGAGGGGCGCCGGATTACGACAATTGAGGGGCTCTCCGAGGATGCCTCGCATCCCCTGCAGCAGGCCTGGATCGGGCATCAGGTGCCGCAGTGTGGTTACTGTCAGTCAGGGCAGATCATGGCAGCGGCCTCCCTGCTGGCCAAAAAACCGAATCCCACTGATGTCGATATCAACAACGCCATGACCAATATCTGTCGTTGTGGAACCTACAAGCGCATTCGAGAAGCCATCCATGAAGTGGCTGGAAACTTCTATGAAGTGGCAATGGCGGATGTCGCAAATGTGAGTGGTGGCAGCAATGAATAATCCGAAAATCAACAATGCTCGTCGCAATTTCCTGATGACTACTGCTGCGGTCAGCGGTGGTTTTGCCATTGGACTGCATATGCCTTCCGGCAAGCTGCAGGCACAGCAGGCAGACCAGAACAGAAGAGTCAATATCTGGGTGGAAATTGCGGACGACAGTACTGTCACCATCAAATACGCTCGCAGTGAGATGGGGCAGGGCAGCATGACTTCCGCACCTCAACTGGTGGCAGATGAGCTTGATGCAGATTGGGAGCAGGTCAGGATCGAGTATGTGGATGTCAACGAGCACCTGCGTATGAACAGTGCCTGGGGCGACATGTCTACGGTAGGCAGCAGAACCATTCGCAGCTCGCAGGATTATCTGCGACGAGCTGGTGCTACTGCCCGTGCCATGATGGTTGCGGCAGCTGCCCAGGCCTGGAATGTGGATGCGGCAGAAATTACCGTGCAGCGTGGCATTGTGCGTCATGCAGGCAGCAATCGTGAAACTGGTTTCGGTGCGCTGGCAGCCATGGCAGCTACCATGGCTATACCTGAAGATGTAACGCTCAAGGATCCGGCCGACTGGCACATCATTGGTCAGTCGATGCCGCGTATAGATATCCCGGCTTCTGTAAACGGTTCGCAGGTTTATGGCATTGATGTCGAGTTGCCCGGTATGGTGTATGCAGCAGTTGCACAAAGTCCTGTTTTCGGTGGCAAGGTAAGGCTGTACGACGCCAGTACAGCTCGCACCCGACGTGGTGTTATCGATGTACTGACAATTGAGGATGGTGGTGCTGTGGCCGTCATCGCCGACAATTGGTGGCGTGCCAAGCAGGCTCTGGCAGGACTGGAAATCGAGTGGGACAACCAGGGTAACGATGCCGTAAGCAGTGAAAGCATTCTGGCGTATTTCAGGAGCAACCTTGAAGCAGACGATGCAGCACCATTGCCCAACAATCAGGGTGATGCCGATGCGGCCTTGTCATCAGCAGCCCAGGTGCTTGAAGCGGAATATTTCACGCCTTTTTTGAGTCATACCCCGATGGAACCGATGGGTGCAACCATCCGGATCAATGCAGATCGCGTTGATGTGTGGGCTTCAACCCAGGGTGCTGCAGGGGAGGCAACAACAGTCGCCAACACCTTGCAGGTCGCGGTGGATAGTGTCTATTTTCATCGGGTTCAGGCTGGTGGTGGCTTTGGGCGTCGTGGCGGTGCTGGCGATTACACACGTATGGCAGCACAAATTGCAGCTTCACTGCCTGTGGGAACTCCGCTGAAACTCTTGTGGACGCGTGAAGAAGACATGCAGCACGATTTCTATCGGCCATTGGCAATGTACAAGCTCAAGGGTGGTCTGGATGCCAGCGGCAACATTACCGGCTGGAAAACACGGATAGCCAGTGGCTCCATTCTCAACCAGATGAACGGCGTGCCTCTGGGTGGCGGCGTGGACATGATTGCATCAGAAGGCTTTACCCGCCTGCCGTATCAGGTGCCCAACCAGTTCCACGACTTCAAACTTTCGCCCACACATGTGCCGCTCGGTTTCTGGCGGACTGTAGGTTGGTCCCAGACCCCATTTGCGCGTGAGCAGTTCATTGATGAACTGGCAGTGGCTGCAGGTGAAGATCCCTATCAGTTCAGGCTGCGTCACATGGCTGAGGATGAGCTTTCCCGGCATATTCTGCAGGCAGTTGCTGAAGCTGCCGGTTGGGACACTGCTCCACCACAGGGTGTATTTCGTGGTATAGCCACTACAGAACCCTATGACAGCTTTACGGCATCGGTGGTGGAGGTATCGGTTAATGATGCAGGTCAGGTAAAAATCCATCGCATCATCCAGGCGATCAATCCCGGTCATGCTGTCAATCCGGACAATATCGAAGCTCAGCTGGAAGGTGCTACGGTTTGGGCAGTAAGTGCAGCATTCTGGGGAGAAATCACGATAGACCAGGGGCGGGTAAGGGAAGGTAATTTCCATGATTACCGTTTGCTAAGGCTCTCGCAGATGCCGCCTGTTGAAGTGGTGCTGGCACCAACAGGAGGATTCTGGGGCGGTGTGGGTGAGCCCGGTCAGGCGCCGTTGATTCCTGCGTTGTGCAACGCTATTTTCGCTGCAACAGGTATCCGGGTCAGGTCACTGCCACTCAAGCAACATGGATTGAGCCTGGCCTGAGCTGTCAGCCTGCAAAGATCTGTATCAGCAAGTATCCGGGACTGAATGTCTGTAAAGCAACAGGTGTTCAGTCCCCGGTTTTGAGGTCGTCACGCAGACGAACCAGTTGTTCCTTGTAGCGTTCTCCATCACCATAATTGGCAAATCTGCTATAGCGGGCATGTCTGCCCAATGCCCTGCGGGCATGCTTGATCGGACACCAGTATTGTTCTGTGCGGGCAATCACTTCCCGGGAGTAGGCCACCACGCCATTACCGTAGCCGCAATAAACACAATTGAGTTTTTCAATAAAATTGAGATAAGCCAGGTTCTGTCTGTCCAGTACGATATAGTCAGCACGTTTTACCCGGCGTATTCCGTACAGTCGAAAGCAGATGTGCTGGTAAACAGTGATCGTCAGATCAAAAAATACGATAGGGATAATCATGGCGTAAATGAAAGGGGCAGATAAGACGCTGCGAACCCTTGAAGACAGCAGCCATGGCAATACTGCAACCTTCAGTTTTCTGTGAGCCTCCAGTATCTCTGCTTCAAACCGGACTCTGGTGCCTTCCAGTCTGTAACTGAATTGCTCCTGTTGCTTTTCCAGTTCATCAAGAAGCTGATTCTCAAGTCGGGCAATCTTGTTGGTCAACTCTGTAATACGGGTGTTCATCGGGCTATACCAATCATCGCTGGAAGGAATGTAACCTGATCAGATTAATGTATTGTGATATGCATCGCCATGGAAAAAGGCATCATTGATTTGAGCGATGGTGCAAACATGTTCAGCGTTGTTAACGTACTGGATAAGACCGTCCGGACCTTCCTGGCAGTATGGAGAAAATCGGGTAAAAGCCGCAAAAATCGGGTTTAATAAGCTTCTCTGCGCAAGGTGCAGGTAATGCCCGGCTATCCTCTTGGAAATGGGGCAGGATAAAACCAGAAAAGCAGAGATAAAAACAGCAGATTTGGGGATAAGCCTATGCAAGTCACTTTCAGTGAAGTCATGTCACGCCTGCCATTACGTGCGTTCCAGGTCATTACATTTGTCATCTGTATGGTGGTACTTGTTGCAGATGGCATGGATGCACAACTGCTAGGTATTGTTGCTCCGATTATCATCGAGGAGTGGGGCATAGACCGGGGGTCCTTTGGTCTGGCGATAAGTGCAGCCCTGGTGGGTTTCGGGCTGGGCTCCTGGTCCGGAGGATGGCTGGGTGACCGCGCAGGGAGGCGCTATTCACTGGCACTGGCTGCAGCTGTGTTTTCACTTGCCACTGTTGCTGCCAGTACCGCTACTGATGTGTGGTCCATGGCGATATGGCGGCTGGTTGGCGGCCTGGGCTTTGGCTCAGCCTACGCCAATGCCATTACCATGGTAGGTGAGTGGCTACCTGATCGTCTCAAGTTTGTCGGGGTAACAACCATCTCCGTGGGCACACCGGCCGGTGGTATGGTAGTGGCGGCACTTGCGCCAACGCTGATCGGGTTGTATGGCTGGAAAGGTACCTTTGTTTTTCTGGGAATTGCCACATTCTTTGTGGTTGTGCTGATCATGGTGTTTTTGCGGGACAGTCCCTCGTTCCTGCTGGCCAGAGGCAGGGATGAAGAGGCCAGGAAAGCAGCCAGAATCCTCACGGACGAAACCCTTGAACTGGTACCGGAACGTCATTCCACTGATGTTGCTGGCCGAGAGATCGGTGTACTTGACCGCAGTAACTTGCGTCTGAATGTAGGTATTGGCATTGCATTCACTTCCGCAACAATGGTTGCCTACGGAATTCTGAGCTGGACAACCACACTATTGACCGGCAAGGGCTTCGCGTTTGATCAGGCTGCCTATGCAGTGTCCATAGCCGGACTGACTTCAATTTTTGCTTCAATTGCGGCCGGTTTACTGGTTCGCCATTTTGGTTCCCGTCTGGTCATGGCTACCATGAGTGCGAGCTTGTTCCTCACCTTGTTGATGCTGGCTACCAGTGTGGAAGCGGTATCGGATGTGCCTACTGATAGCGAACGCATGCTGGTTGTTGTATTGACAGGTCTGGCAGGCGCTTTGTTCAGTGGCTGTATTGCCAGTATCTACGCAATGATGACCTATGCATATCCACCCTCCTGCCGTTCTGCGGGAATTGGTTTCGGCATTTTCATGGGGCGTATCGGCGCAATAGGATCAACTGCAATGGGTGGATGGCTGCTGGATCTGGGCAATGGCAGTTCTGTCCCGTTTTTTGCTTTGCTCTGTGTGGGGTCAGTATTGATTTCCTGTGCTGCTTTCGTAGTTGACAGGCAGGTCCCACCTGCCAGTCGGGCGTAAACGGCAACTGAGTGTTTTGATTTGGTCCGGATTTTACTGGAATCAGATTTGCTTTATCTGCAGATCATGCATGTCGGGATAATGCCTTCAAGTTGGCAAGGATAGGCGAAAAGGAGTGCCAAGGCAGTTCGTTATGCCTTGGCAATCAGGAGTTCCCGGCACATCTTTGAGACCTGTTGACTCTGGTTATATTGTCAGACGTCCGGTTGCAATCCCGATAGTCTCAAGCTCGGCACCCATGATATCGGCAATGCCCAACAGCAGGTTGGATGTAGGTTCATCTTCACTGGCCTGGATGTGACGATTGCCTGCAAGTCGGCCTCCTGCACGTCCCACCAGCATTGCCGGTACATTATGCCTGTCGTGTACAAGGCCGTTACTCATGCCTGCTCCGAAGTACAGTAGAGATGAGTCAAGCAGGCTGCCATCGCCATCAGGCGTGTCTTTCATTTTGGCTACAAATTCCGCAAATTTCTGCATCTGGTACGTGGTGATGCGCGAGTATTTATCGAGGCTTTCCTCGGTATTCTGGTGATGGGAAACATTATGGTGAGGCTCGTTTACTCCCACGTGCGCATAGCTGCGTCCGGTGGCCTCATGCCCGGTCATGAAACTGAATACACGGGTCATGTCTCCCTGGAAAGCCAGGTGGATCAGGTCATAGGTAAGGGTCATGTGAGTATCAAAATCCTCGGGTATACCCACCGGACCTCCCTCTGTTTCAGCAATGATTGCTGATCGGGTAGACAGTTTCTGTATCTGGTCTTCAATACGGCGCACATTGGTGAGGTATTCATCAAGCAGTGCACTGTCACTTGCACCCAGCATGCGCTCCAGCCGTCTTGATTCATCAAGAATAGAATCGAGCATGCTCTGTTTGGTCTCAAGGCGACGCAGTCTCTGTTCTGCAGTGCCGGGGTCACCGAACATACGCTCAAAGGTCAATTGCGGACTGACTGCTACCGGCAGGGGGCTTTCATCGTCAAACCAGGCCATTGTGTTGAAGAATATGCAAGGATAGTTGTCGCAGGCCCCGGCGGCAGTACCCATATCTTCTGTGCCCACTTCCAGTGATCGTATTGGCGTGTCACCGGCTATTGCATCAGCTATGTACTGGTCGAGAGATTTCTTTGACCGCAGCTGATTGAAGTTGCCGTTTTCACTCAAAGGGCCGGCTCCATTGAGGAAGGCAGCGCTGGCGCCCATATGGATGCCTCCCATGTCCTGGGCGCCTTCCGGAGACTTGAGACGACTGATGGTGGTCACATACTCGCGGTATGCCTCAACCGGTTTCATTACGCGGTTGAAGTCAAAACCACGTCCGGTTGTTGTCGGATGCCAGTGATCCGGATAGATGCCATTGGGTACGTAAATGGCACCAAAGCGCAATCTGGCAGCTGCGGCGGTAGCGGATTGTGCTGTGGCTGCTGGAACCATTGCATCAAGCAGCGGCAGTGCCAGTGCGGTACCGACACCTCTCAGCAGTGTACGTCGATCAAGATGCTTTTTTTTGATGAACATTTTCTAATCTCCCATACTTGCGATGGTGCTGATGTTGGATGCGTCGCTGTTGGTCCGCATAAGAAAGGGATAACTGGTAATAATTCCTGTGATTATGGACTGCAGACGATAATCATTTTCTGCTGCATAACGTACAACACTGCGTACTACCGGCATGTCTCTGGCATCAAGGCCACGACCCAGAGCATAAACCATGAGTTTTTCGGTGATGGTATTGGCAAACAGTTCAGGATCCTTGAGCAGGGCTTCACGCAAGGCTTGTGGTCCGTTCACTGGCGAGCCATCAAGCAGTATGCCGGTAGAGTCTATCGGCAGACCTTCCCGCGTGGTTTCGCGCCAGGCGCCATCCACATCGAAGTTTTCCAGTGCAAATCCGACCGGATCGATAATATCGTGACAGGAAGAGCAGGCGGGATCACTGCGATGTTGCTCCAGTCTTTCCCGTATGGTTGACGGGCGTCCCTGCGGAATGCTTTCGTCGAGTGCCGGCACATTGGGTGGTGCAGGTGGTGGTGGATTGTTCCAGAATTCAGTGAGGATGAATTTGCCGCGCATGATCGGGGAAGTTCTGCTGCTGGCCGATGTCAGGGAAAGCAGACTGCCGTGTCCGAACAGACCCTGGCGGTTGGTATCCTCAACGGCAACCTTGCGGAAGCGGGCCCCATAAACACCCTCAATACCATAGTGCCGGGCAAGACGTTCGTCCACAAAAGTGTAGTCTGCTGTGAGCAGTTCATGCACCGGACGGTTTTCCCTGAGCACATGGGCAAACAGCAACTCTGTTTCCCTGCGGAAGGCCTGGCGAAGGTTGTCATCAAAGTCGGGGAACATCAGCAGGTCTGGCCGGGCCCGCATCTGGAGATTACGCAGTTGAAGCCACTGACCGACAAAATTCTCCACAAAGGCATCGGCCCGTGAATCAGCAAGCATGCGCCCGGCCTGTGCCTGCAGTTCCTCTTCGTTACGCAGCGATTCTGATTCTGCCAAAGACAGCAGTGTTTCATCGGGCAGGGATGACCACAGGAAAAAGGAAAGGCGTGAGGCAAGTTCCAGATCGCTCAGGGGCTGCACTGATCCGGGGGCAGTGTCGGGCGGATTGGTTTCAATCCGGAACAAAAAGAAGGGGCTGACTATCATGCGGGCGATGGCAACACGAATGCCTTCATCAAAAGTGCCGCCTCTGACACGTTCATCCAGGTAGAAATCGAGTGGCGCTGCAATGTCCTCAGCATTTACCGGTCGACGAAAGGCCTTGCGGGCAAGGCTGGACAGAATTTCCCTTGCACAGTTGTCTTCTCCATCGGACATTTGTGGAGTGCAGGTCAGAATCCTGTCTCTGGTTGGCATGTTGCTTATGCCTGCAGGATTGTATGGTCCTTCAATCTGGGCTTTTTCAAGTCTTGGCATGCCTGAAGGATTGTGGATTTCAAGTGTGTTGCGTGCAGGTGGTTGCCAGGAGTTCTGTTCGGCAGTAACCCTTTCGCGCCATGTAAATACCACTTCATGAGGTCCGGCAGTGACCGGAATCCGTGGCGAAGTCAGTTGTCTGTTTACTACGGGGATTACATCATTGAATTCCTTGATACTGATGGCGTGCTGCTCTTCTCCACCTATTTCGCTTGAATAGATGATGGCGCCATCCAGATAAACCAGAAACTCATGCGGACGATCATGTCCTTCAATGCCGAAGTACCCTTCTGCCACTCCCTGCAGTGGACGGGCAGAGAATATGTATTCGCCGTCAGACGGAAAATAGTGGGTAGTGCGCACCCCCCCGCGTGTGCCAATGGGAAATCCGGACAGATGCTTTTCCTGCGAAGTATCAAAGGGGATGGTATAGCTCGTTACACTCAGTGCAGCCTCATCATTACCCATGGCCAGATCAGCTACACGCAAGCCCACAGTCATATAGCGGTCGAGTAACAGGGGAGAGGTACGCAACAGTTCGGCAATGTTGTCAAAGCCGAAATCGCCCCCGTCGCTGGGTAGCAGTTCGGCAAGATCGAGATCAACACCAAGCAGATCACGAATGGCATTGGCATATTCAGCTCTGTTCAGGCGGTGAATGGTGGTATTGCCTGCATAGGGATTTTCAGCTGCAGCATCATCCAGCGTCTTTTCCAGCGCAGCAACAAAGCGTGTGCGCTCACGTTCATCGGGTTGCTCCTGTTTGCGCGGAGGCATCGCATGGATCTTCAGTTTTTGCAGAACTTTCTCGAATACTTCCGGATTGTCGGCTACATCTTCTGGGGAAAAAGCCTCCAGCGAAAGTCCTCCACTGAAACTGTCAAAGTCGTGGCAATCGAGGCAGTAGGTGCCAATCATGTTCCAATGATCTGCCAGCGCAGGATCTGGCGCCTGGGCAGCCACTGATATCGACAATATGGCCGGAGTCAGACCGGCCATTGCAATTCCCCTCATCTTCATATGCTTGCCTGGAGCTCTCTGGCTCATTCAGCCTGTTTGCCGGTTTTCAATGTTTGCAACAAGGCGATAATTTCAGCTGGTTGCGCCGGAGGCGGAAAAAATGGAAAACCGGGACGTGGGGCCGGCACTTCCATTTTATCCACAACTTGCAAAGCCGTGTCACCGTCCTTGTTGACGGCATCGATGTCTGCGCCATGGGCAACAAGGGCTTTCACAATCCCCGGATGCAAAGCCTTTGCAGCTATATGCAGCGCAGTCTCGAGATTGATGTCCCTGGCATGCACATCAGCGCCTGCCTCAAGGAGTACGTTTATGGCATCAAGCGGATTACGGTTTCCGGGTTCCCTGAATGGCGGGAGGGTCTGGCGAATATCATTCGGGCCACCAGAAATCCCGACTCCCTTGCCACCATTGATAGCGACCATCAGTGCGGTAGTACCCAGGTTCCCATCGGGTGCAGGTTCTCCTTCCTTCGTTGCAACAGGCGGCTTCCAGGCTGTGTCGGCACCATAAGCCAGCATCATTCTGAGACCTTGTACATCGGCAGCAACTGCAGCCCGATAGAACGGAGTTGTTGCAGCTTTGGTATCACAACACATGGAAGTGTTATGCATTTGCATATTCACTACCTGATTCGGGTTTGCGCCTGCCTGGAGAAGTCGTTCTGTGAGCGCCAATGCGTCAAGTGAATTGGGATGATCTGCCCTGTAGATTGTGCCGTCTTTGGCGCGCCAGTCAGTAGTGGCATCCCGCATTTCTGTGGCATAGAACAGAGATCCATCGTCAGCATTGGCGCCAAGCTCAAGAAACAGTGCCGCGATATCAAAACGGTCGTTCACAATAGCCAGCATCATGGGACTTGCCCCGTCACCGTTGATGGTATTGATATCGGCGCCACGTTCATGCAGGAGTCGAATCATTCCCTCATCTCCATTTCGGCCGGCCCAGTGCAGGGCAGTGAATCCCCCTGTAGGAAAATCGGCATTCTTCCGTTCGGCAAGCGTGTTTAACCTGGCATGCCCGTTCGGGTCTGCACCGGCCTCCAGCAATAGTCCGGCAACATCAAGGTGACCTTCAGCTGCAGCCCACATGAGTGCTGTCTGGTCATGAAGTGGCTCTGTTGCATCCGGATCTGCTCCGGCATCCAGCAGCACTTTGACCGCATCAATACTCCCGGATCTGGCAGCAGCCAGCAGGGGTGTTTCTGTGCTACCGGAAGCGGAGGGAAGTAATGCGCCTTTGGAAAGAAGTGACTTGATCATTCCTGCATTGCCATAGCGGCTGGCCTGCAGTAGTGGCGAAATTCCAAGCGAATTCGGAGTGTCAGGGTTTGCGCCGGCTTCAAGCAACAACGAAACCAGTTCAGGAGAAGAGTTGTAGACAGCCCAGAGCAGGGCAGTGGAGCCATCAGGCTCGGCAATATCCGGATCAGCACCTTCAACAAGCAACTGTTTTGACAGCGCTGAATCTCCATCGCGAACTGCTGTAATCAGCCCGGCAGCACTGGTTGCAACTGGGGTCAACAAGGGGGCGGATGCAAGCAGGCACAGCAGTAGCGCAGAATGAATTCTTGTTATTGTCATGGCTCTCATACCTTCAGGTTGGAGACATTATCTGTTATGGAATGCTAACGCTTTACCAATACGTACCTCTTGTTAACCGTAAAATCAGGTAATCCGGGCTGAATATGCCACAGGCGAAATCGAGACGCAAAGTGATTGCGAGACAATTGGCAAGCACATTGCTTCCCTGGTCAGCCAGGACAGTAACTCTGGGCCAGTTTCGAATATGACAAGGGCCGTATGTGCGGCATCAAGCATGTTAAGCACAAAGCAGAATGTCAGCGTACGAACCCGCAAAACTGTCCATCTGTCAAACCCTTTTGATGAGAATGTTTTTATTGTTATCAGAATGCTTGTTTGCCGTGTTCCATTGTGAAGATCAAAGCACTTCAGGATTTCCGGAAAATTTCTTCATGATCCTGAGAAGCGTTTTCTTTTCGCTGTTGCTGAGCCCTCCAGGCAGCAAAGCTTCTCTTTAGAGGGCAATCTTCAGAATATCGCTGTACAGCTTTCTGTCGGAAGCTGTAAGCGTATAGGGCTTTGTTCTGCCAGGATTTCCAGATTGATAAGTCAAATACGAATGCGAGCAAATGTAGTTGATTGCGCAAATCACCAGCTGCATGACTGGCAAAGTGCAAAGATGCCTGATCAACTGCGGTGTGCTGTCAGTATGTGGAAGCTTCCGGGTCGAGAATGGCGTTGAAAGAAACAGATCTTCTTTCTTCATCTGTGCCGCTGAAAGGATAAACGGCATGATCCAGATAGTTGGGGAACATGTAAAAATCACCAAGTTCCGGCTGAATTTCAAAAGCGGAATTGGAAAACAGGTTTGCCGATCCACTGATGAACACCAGATTGCCATTGGAATTGGAATACTTCCCCTGTTGGGTGGTGTTACCCATGTGTTTGGGTACTTTGAGATAGGCAACCCCTGAAATGTGACCTGCGTGGTGGTGAACAGGGTTATATTCACCCTGGAACTGCCGCACTATCCATGAGTTGATGATCCGGAGGCCCTTCAGTTCTTTCCCGGAGGTCTTTTTTAGCCATTGGTTGCAGATAGTACCTATGAATTCGGTCCACTTGATTCTGGCCATGAATTCCTCTTCCAGAAGAATTTCCTGATTTACATTACCCGCCAGATACGGTCCATGATCCAGCGCCTTGAGTTTTTCCTCATCCGTAATAATGGTATCGGTATATTCGTTGAGCTGATCCAGCAGACTCTGGGGTAATCGTGCCTTTACTATAGAGGGGCCAAACGGTTTTACGATTGCGACCGAAAATGTGTTGTCTGGTTCCATGTTCTTCCTGTTTGCTGCTGTGCTTGCATGATCTGCGGAATTTCTACCTGTATTGTGATGAATCCAGGAGCGTGGGCAAGAATATACCTGCAGTTTGTGTGCGTCCAGCCAACAGTACTTCCATGCAAGCTGCCGCTTGATCCAGGTTAAAACTTGGGCTTTGCAATCAAGAGCAGCTATCATGGTTGGCAGTATCCGGATTCACGAATATTCCCGGAAAGTTGTAAACAGGAACTCCCGTTCATGCAAAAAGTTGACCCTCTCGTTGTTGGTGCGATGGAAATTGCACAAGTGCCGGTATCTCTGGACGACCTCAAGGCATTTCTTCCCCGGGATCATGTATTTCTGCAGTTGTGGCCTGAAATTGCAGAGTTGTCGATACTTCATCCATTGCAGGCACTGAATGTTGTTGAACGACTTGATCAGGCATTGAAGCTGCCGGGAGATGTTATTGAATGCGGCATTTTCCAGGGTGTGACCAGTATACTCATGGCACGGCTCATGGATATCCGCCAGTCAGAAAAGAAGTTGTATCTGTTTGATTCCTTCCAGGGGCTGCCTGAACCAGACAGGCGTGTGGATGCCAGTGCGAGGTTCCAGCAGGGGGGCTGGTCGGCAAGTCGACAGGAGGTCGAGGAGCGTCTTGCGCAATTCAATGTACTTCAGCGCTGTGTGATTCATGAAGGCTGGTTTGCTGATACCCTGCCCCGCCTGGACAATGAACAGCGTTTCTGTTTTGCCTATTTTGATGCTGACCTGTATTCATCCACGGTGGATTGTCTGCATCATGTGTGGAAGCGTCTTGGCAAGCATGCAGTGGCTGTATTTGATGACTACCACCATCCTTCAGGGGGTGTGCGTAAAGCAGTAGATGACTGGCTGGTAGATACAGGCGAAGTGCTGCATGTGGGACCGGCATCACAAAGCTATGTAATCCGGGGGCTTGATCCCGACAAAGATGGTGTTGAATGTTTTTTCCTGCAGACCACCAGCCAGAAGGAAATCCTGATTTCCTTTGATTATCTCCGACGTAATCGGCTGTTCTGTTCCATAGTTCAGGGCAGGTTGCAGCACTTGCGGGCCTATGAAGCGCAACTTTCCAAATTTGCAGGCCTGGTAGTCGGGGATTCGGCTGTACGACAATGATCAGATCAAAGGAGTCAGAGTCTTTGCTGTCACGGTTAACAGTTCTTTTGTCGTATCCATGATCAGGTTTCTGAAGGAACGCAGCCTGAAAGCTCGATGAATGGACATGAGTTTCACAGGCCATGCTGCGACACGCCGTAAATACATCCGTGTAGGCTTGACGCCAGCCCGCAAGCGGGTCCAGCCACCCGCAAGGCGGGTGTCGTTCCACAATGCTGCAAGCTGCGCTCGCAATGTGCATTGTTCCACCCATGCTGGCGACAGTCGCTGCCCGGCCTTTGGAATTCATGTCCTCCAGCCCAAGAGTGGGACAGCAATGGGCCAAAGTGTTTTGAACCGGAAAACCATGGGTTTTGATGAACAAATTAACCCGCCACCATCAATACTCTGGTTTGCAAGGACGCTATCAATTGTTATAAATCGCTGTTGATATATGAATTCAGATTCGGGGAACTACCTTCTATGAAAGGAAAGGATTACACGCGCCGCGCGTTACTGCGCAGTATGGCCATGTTTGGTCTAGCCGCTGGTCATGGCAAGGCTATCGCTGCGCGGAAGACCCACCGGTTTTCCACGGTAAAGCGGAGTTTCGACGATCCTTATCTCGAGATTGTACGGTTGCTGAAGGAAGCCTCGGAGATTGAACATGACCTCATGATCCAGTATCTCTACAGTGCCTAAGCGCTCAAACCCGGCTATGCTGAAATCGTCGGTGCGCCAGCTCCGAATTCGACTTCACTCATGGGCGTTATCATCGAGGAGATGCAACACCTGCGAGGGGTAAACCGGCTTCTGGTTGAGCTGGGTGCTGCACCGGTACTTTCGCGCCAGGACTTTCCCTACGAGACAGACCTCTATCCATTTCCGTTTGAGCTTGCACCATTGAGCTCAGTCAGTCTGGCCAAATATACCTATTGTGAAGCCGATCCGGTTCGCCTTGCGCGTGTGAGGTCTGTCGAAAGCAATTCTGTTTATCTGGTCGACAAGATAAAGGGTACCCTCGGCGGAGAAATCGCAGCCAATCATGTCGGAAAACTCTACGATGCAGTTATCACCACTCTTGCTGAACTCAAGGAAGCCGCCGATCTTGAGCTGGATTACAATGCGTGGTTCCAGGAAATCGGCGACGTAAAAGCTGAAGGAGAATTCGGTCACTTCCAGTTCTTTCATTCCCTCTATGAGGCGTCACACCCACTTATCGAGGGCACACCTGACATCTGGACACTTCCCGCATCCAATGCTCGTTATCCGAGCCATGATGTACCCATAAATCCAACTGCGTATGATGGCCGTCCAACCAGCATTGAGGATACAGAACTGAGGGCTCTGGCCTGGCTGGGCTATATGAATTACTGGAGTATGTTGTTGATGCTGGATTCAGCTTACAGGAGCAGTTCTGCAACTGATGTTGCACTGGCCCAGTCCATCATGTTGGGGCCGCTCAACTCGATTGCCCGCTACCTGCCAACCAGGGGATCCGCGGTACCTTTCGACCCGCTGAGCATGGATTTCAATCCCGGATTGAACGAGGCAGCAAACAAACGCTTTGCCCACATGATGCTGCAGGAAACCCGTGACTTTGCCCGTTCACTCGAGAACCTGTTGCCAGCCGATTTCAATATCGATCTCTATGACCAGCTACTGAATTCCGTGTGAGATCAAAGGGGTCAGAGTAAGTTGATTTGATTTTCCTGTCTTCATTCAGGCTGCTTGCAAACCAACTTACTCTGACCCTTTTGATCCAGTATTACTTCTCAGGTGCCTCAAGTGTAGCGAGGTAGGCAATCACATCCGCACGGGTCTTGTCGTCAGGTATCAGCATCGGCATCAGGGTGCCGGGTACCATTGCCATGGGATTCACCAGAAAACGGTTGAGGGTCCCTTCATTCCAGATAAGTCCGGAGGCCTTGAGCGCCTCCGAGTACTTGGCAAACCCGGGCTGGCTGCCAGCCTTGCGGCCAACAAGCCCCAGCAGATTGGGGCCTTCCACGGGGCCTCCTGTCTTCTGTACTGCATGGCAAACGCTGCACATGATGTTGAATGTTGCCTTGCCGTGCTCGATATCCGGGATGTCCGGTGCAGTGTCTGCTGCCTGGACAGTGGGGGCAAGGATTGCCATGGCGAAGGCAAACAAAAGGTGAAACCTGGGCATGACGGGAATTATGGGCATTTACTGTTCAAAAGTGTTGATTTACATGGCTTGAGCTTGCCGCAGCCTGGCAATCGGGGTCCGGCAGACTCCAGGGCTGCAGTGTAACAAAGTCTGCTGCGGGGCGGGTCATTTCCGATTTTCATTATTTATTCACAAATTCAGTTATACCATCACGTACGATTTTAGATGAGAATGGTTTATTCTTGCCTATTGGACTGCTGGGGGAAAATCATGACAATCAATTATCGCGGGTTCTTGCAGACCCGATTATTCATCAAGATCCTGTCTGTCTGTTTCCTGCTCGTTGGCTACCACAATGCTCTGGGCCAGGAATTACGCTGGTCCGATCCTGCCACCTGGCCAGACAACAAGGTGCCGGTTGAAGGCGACAGGGTCGTTATCGAGAACGGCAAGGAAGTGATTCTTGATGTCAGCCCGCCGGCACTGAGTGGTTTGACCATCAATGGCAAGCTCAGCTTTGCAGACAACACCGATCTTGAGCTGGCTACCGAGTGGATCATGGTGTTCGGCGAACTTGAAATAGGTACCGAAGCCAGCCCCCACAAGAGCAGGGCAACCATTACCCTCACCGATAAGGTCAAGAATGAACAGCTGATGGGTATGGGCGATCGCGGCATCATGCTGTCGGGCGGTACCCTGAACCTGCACGGCAACCGCACCAATGCCTGGACCAAGCTGGCCAGCACTGCCGAGGCTGGCAGCAACACGATCGAAGTGCTCAATGCCGCCCAATGGCAGATTGGTGACGAGATTGTTCTTGCCTCAACTGATTTCAATCCGCGCCAGGCTGAAACCCGCCATATCACAGCCATCAGCGGAAACTCCATCACCCTTGACGCGCCCCTGGACTACATGCACTTTGGTGAGATCACCTTCGGTGTGGATCAGCGCGGTGAAGTGGGATTGCTGACACGCAACATAAAGGTGCAGGCCTCTGGTGATGCCGAGCAGTCATTCTTCGGCGGTCACATCATGGGCATGGTTACCAGCAAAATGTATGTTGAGGGAGTTGAACTCTATCGCATGGGTCAGAATCTGGAGCTTGCCCGTTATCCGATCCACTGGCATCTTGTTGGGGACGCAGGCGAGGGGCAGTATGTCCGCAACGCGGCGATCCACGACACCTACAACCGTTGCGTAACGGTGCATGGCACCAACAATCTGCAGGTTGAGAACAACGTTACCTACAATACCGTGGGCCACTGCTTCTTCATGGAAGACGGCATTGAAACCGGCAACGAGTATATCCGCAACCTCGCAATCCAGACCAAATGCCATACGTCCTTGCCCTGCGATCCAACCAACCTTGCTCCGTTCGGATCAACTCCAGACGGTTTGAACTTCACCACTACCGGGCAGAACTCTCCGGAAATCCTGATCCCTTCAGACAACACGGCCGCCTCATACTGGATAACCAATCCGGATAACACCTACCGCGACAATGTGTCCGCGGGCTCCGACTCTACCGGGTTCTGGCTGGCCTTTCCGGTACATCCTACAGGCGCGTTCGAAGGCTCGGATGTGAGTATGGCTACCTGGCCGCGCCGCATGAAGTTCCGGGAATTCAAAGGCAACGTTTCCCATTCGAACTTTGATGGTTTCATGGGCGACCGCGCTCCAAGGGCCGATGGCACTTTCGGTGTGGGCGGGTATATTGCCCTGGCCGACCCATCTGACGGAGAGAGCGCGCAAGTAGAAGACCTTATTGAGGACTTCACCTCCTACAAGAACCGCAATAGCGGCATCTGGGCCAGGGGGCAGAAGCATGTTTACAGGAACCTGAAGATGGCTGATAACGGCATTGGCTTCACCCATGCCTCCGGCGGTTTCGGTCCGTCCGAATTTACCTCGAAGGTGATTGACTCGCTGTTCGTGGGTGAATCCGGCAATATCGGCAACCCCACCGAGCCGGTTGAACTGGCCTACGGTCGCAGTCTGCCGCATCCCAATGTTGCGGATTTCCCGATCCGCGGCTACGAGTTCTACGACTTCCATCATGAACTGGATGGCAATACCTTCATCAATTACCAGGACAACGACACCCGCAAGACCGGGGCAATTTCCTACCTGCTGTATACCAGCTTCGGCATGAGTTCCAACAACGTTGTTGCGCGCTCAACCTTTGAAAATGCCAAGCCGGTGTACTTCCCGCCGATTGAAAACCGCTGGAGCAACGATGATTACGGAAATACGGTTTACCTGACTTCGGTATTCAAAGACAAGGACGGCACCATTACCGGTATTCCGGATTCCTACATCATCAATGAAACCGGCATCGACCCCGACGAAGCATGCGAAGCCAGGCCTACCTGGAAGGCTTATGTGTGTACAGGTGATATTGGCCGCATGAATGTTGGCGGCGGAGGTGGTGCTTTGGGCTTTGGCTTCGGCGGGGGTGCTGCCCCCACGACCTTTGAAATTGCACCTGGTGGTGGCCGTATCAGAGGCGTACGTCCACCTTCAGTACCTGTTGTGCTCAGCCGCAATGGCAATGAATTTACTGCCAACGGTACAACCAATGTGCGCGCAGGAACCCAGTACAAGGTAACTACCGAAAGGGAAACCGTGAACATCAACGTGACCGAGTTGGACGAAGGATCATGGGTGATGTTCGAGTTGCCAGGATTCGCCAAGGCAGACGCAGGCATGGCACAGAGCAGCATGGATGCGCTGCGTACTGCCAACATTACTTCCTACTACAAAGGTAACGACACGCTGTGGGTCAAGCTGGTTTCCAAGGGTGACTTCCCTGGCGGCGGCGGCGGACCTGGCCCTGGAGAAAGCATCGAGGTCAGCCGATAAGCTGAACCCCGCAATCGTTTGACAACAAACGGCGACGCAGAAATGCGTCGCCGTTTTGCGTTTCTGGGTGTCTTGACGGTGTTTGAGAGAAAAAAGGTGGTGGGCCCAGTTGGGTGAAGGCAAGCGTTTTCGAAGCAAAGCTTCGAGCGCAGCCTGAACGACAGCAATCTGTGATTGCTGGCTGGATGACACCTCGGGGTGTCTTGAAGGTGTTTGAGAAAAAAGGTGGTGGGCCCAGCAGGACTTGAACCTGCGACCTGCCGATTATGAGTCGGACGCTCTAACCAACTGAGCTATAGGCCCACAAAAACAAGGGGCGCATTATATGCGCCCCTCACTGATCTTCCAACCAGGTATTGCTTACTCGTCCAGAAAGCTGCGCAAATGGTCCGAACGGGTCGGGTGACGCAGCTTGCGCAGGGCCTTGGCTTCAATCTGGCGGATACGCTCGCGGGTAACGTCGAACTGCTTGCCCACTTCTTCCAGGGTATGGTCGGTGTTCATGTCGATACCGAAGCGCATGCGCAGTACCTTGGCTTCCCGGGCAGTCAGGCCCGACAGCACTTCGCGGGTGGCTTCGCGCAGGCCTTCTTCCATGGAAGAGTCGTCCGGCTTGTCGACGCTGGAGTCTTCAATGAAGTCGCCCAGATGCGAGTCTTCGTCGTCGCCGATCGGGGTTTCCATGGAAATCGGCTCTTTGGCAATCTTGAGCACCTTGCGGATCTTGTCTTCACTCAGGTCCATGCGCTCGCCCAGTTCTTCCGGGGTAGGCTCGCGGCCTTTTTCATGCAGCATCTGGCGGCTGATACGGTTGAGCTTGTTGATGGTCTCGATCATGTGTACCGGAATACGGATGGTTCGGGCCTGGTCCGCAATTGAGCGGGTTATGGCCTGGCGTATCCACCATGTGGCATAGGTCGAGAACTTGAAGCCGCGACGGTATTCGAACTTGTCTACCGCTTTCATCAGGCCAATGTTGCCTTCCTGGATGAGGTCGAGGAACTGCAGGCCGCGATTGGTATATTTTTTCGCGATGGAAATAACCAGACGCAGGTTGGCTTCCACCATGTCTTTCTTGGCGCGGCGGCTCTTGGCCTCGCCAATGGACATGCGGCGGTTGATTTCCTTGATTTCGGCAATAGTCAGCCCGGTTTCTTCTTCAAGCGTGATCATCTTGCGCTGGGCGCGTTGTATCTCGATCTTGAACTTGCCAAGGGTTTCGGAATACGGCTTGCGACGCAGGTGGTTGTCTATCCACTTGAGATTCACTTCGTTGCCGGGGAAACTCTTGAGGAAGGTGCTGCGCGGCATTTTTCCGGACTTCACGCACAGGGTCATGATGTTCTTTTCATGACGACGAATACGGTTCAAGGACAGGCGGATGTAGGCCAACAATGGATCGAAGGTGCGAGGGGACAGTTTGAAGAACTTGAATACTTCGCCCAGTTTTTCCAGTGCTTCCTGGCCTTTGGGATCAGCACGTCCATATTTTTTCAGGGCGCGTTCGGTAGATTTGAACTGCTTGCGCAATTCGCCAAAACGTTGTCTGGCGAGCTCAGGGTCGGGCCCATTTGAGGTTTCTTCATCATCATCCTCTGTGGGTTTGGCAGCTTCTGCAGTTGTTTCCTCTTCATCATCAGTATCATCAGTTGCAGCAGCATCCACGTCAGCACCAGCGCTGTCGTCGGTGTCTTCAACAACTTCAGGATCGTTCAGGTCGAGATAGCCTACAAGTACATCACCAAGACGCTTGCCTTCATTTTCAACGGCATCGTAATCCGCCAGCACCATGTCTACAGTACCGGGGAAGCAAGCCATGGCTGCCATCAGTTCGCGCAGGCCTTCTTCTATACGTTTGGCAATTGCAATTTCACCACCGCGGGTAAGCAGTTCCACCGTGCCCATTTCACGCATGTACATGCGTACGGGATCGGTTGTTCGGCCAGCTTCATTCTCGACTGCTGCAAGCGCAGCAGCGGCTTCAGCGGCGGCAAGCTCGTCGGTGGTCGACTCGTTTTCTATCATCAACAACTGATCGGCATCGGGCGCGGTCTCATAGACCTTGATCCCCATGTCGTCGATCATTTGTATGATGTCTTCTACCTGGTCAGGATCGGAAATAGACTCGGGAAGGTGGTCATTAACCTCGGCAAAGGTCAGGTAATTCTGTTCCTTGCCTTTGGCAATGAGCGCTTTGAGACTGGACTGTTGGCTGCCGGCATCACTCATGTCTGCTGCGTACCTGTATTGAAGAGGTTGAGGGGGAATTCGGGATAGCCGGGCATATTAACCAAAACAGCCTTCCCGTTCCAGCTATATGAGATATAGATTGTGGCAGACGGACAAAATTTCAAGGCCGGAGCTGGCAGCAGAAAACCTAATTATTTCAATAACATATTGCAGAGAATCAGGTTCTGGAGCCAGCCTTGCTGGATTATTTCAATTCATCCATTTTTCCAGCTTTTCCTTCAGAGCAGAAAGTGTAATTGGTTTTGACATATGATCGTCCATTCCGGCTTCCAGACATTCCCTTGTAACTGAAGAAAATGCATGTGCCGTTACGGCAATTATGGGCACCCGACTTCTCTGTATTTCCTTTTCCCTGAGGCGTATCTCCCGGGTTACATCCACACCACTGATATCGGGCAGATTGAGGTCCATGAGTATCAGGGCGGGGGCCTGTTTTTACCAGGCAGTCAGTGCCTGTGCGCCGGATTCTGCGAGGCTGTGCACCAGTTCCAGTTTGTCCAGGAAAGCGTCAATTACCAGTTGATTGACCTTGTTGTCTTCCACGACCAGTATCGGGTTGTGAATATGTGAGCTGCCTTGCTCTGCAGTCAGGGTCGAGGTTTCCTTCCCGTCAGGCAGCTCACATTGTCTGGTATGCACCGGAATTTCGAGCCAGAAGGAAGACCCTTCTTTGACAATACTGCTGGCACCGATTTCACCACCCATCAGCTCCACTATCTTGCGGCATATGGCCAAACCCAGTCCGTTACCGCGCAGGCTTCTCTGTGAATCTTTCAATTGCTCAAAAGCTTCAAAAATAGTGCTCAGAGAAGACAAGGGAATGCCCACACCAGTATCTTTTACTTCGATGCGGAGTTTTTCTAAACCGGGATCAATCAGGTCAATAATCAGTTTGATGCTGCCATCCCTGGTAAACTTGATTGCATTGGTCAGCAAATTCGTAATGAGTTGCTGAAGGCGCAGTCTGTCGCTGTTGATCAGCAGGCCGGGCGGCAGAGTGCTTTGCAGCTTTAGCTTGTTGCCTCTCTGTTCTGCCATTATCCGGAGCATATCCAGTGTTTCAATCGCCATTTGCTCCATGTCGAATTCGCGATAGTCCAGTTCCACTTTTCCCGAGTTGATCTGGGAAAAATCCAGAACATCATTCACCAGGTTGAGCAGGAGTTCGCTGGAGTTCTGGATGGTATGTACATACTGGCGCTGCTGTTCATCCAGAGAGGTTCTTCCCAGTATGTCTGCCATGCCGATCACACCATTGAGTGGTGTCCGGATTTCATGGCTCATGTGAGTCAGGAATTCTCCCTTGGCGTTGCTGGCGGCCAGTGCACTGTTGCGGGCTTCTTCCAGTTCGATCGAACGGGTGCGCAACTGTACTTCCCTGGACAGTGAGGTCCAGTAATCACTGTACAGTCTGTTGGCCAGGTTAAGCAGGAAGGTCAGGTAGATGATGATGAGTCCGATAAACGGCAGGGAAAGTTCCGGACGCCAGTTAAAAATCAGGTTCAGGATGGTGGGTGCAAAAAACAGGGTAGCAGTTGTTCTGCTAAGCCAGGGCAATGGTGACAGGGTAATAATTGCACCGGCAGTTGCTGCAGAAGTGGCAGCAAACACCATGGCGCTCAAGCGGGTGAATTCAGGATCCTGCTGCATGACCCAAAGATTGAACAGGCCCCAGATCAGGGCATTGAACCAGACACAGCTGAAATACAGCTTTGGCAATCTGAAGGCAAATTCGGGCAGCAATTTGCGGTAGTAATACATCCGGATCAGCGATGGCACCAGGATGAGCACGATGAATGTGCCTGCCATGATCGGCCTGCTGCGTAATGAGGGTTCAATGGCTACCAGCAGTATCATGGCAGTAACAAAATAATTGCCACTGAGGCCGGACTGGGACAACAGATCAAAGTGACATTGTTGTTCCGGTGTAAGTATTGTCTGGTTGTTCTTGTATTCGGATTTTCCGGAACTCATGGGAAAGGCAGGTCAGAGTTTTTCTGGTTGTCTGGCGTGAGAGTTTCTCACGATCGGGCATGATTTTCCCCGTTTGTTTGACCATTCAGCATGATTTGCCTTGTGGTTCAGCTTTCGTGGTGCTGGTCTGGAATTTCATTGATATCGGCATGATGTTGTCGGAGTTTCGAGAGCAATTCAGTCTTTTGCTGGCGTTGACGATAAGCCTTCAGCAATTTGTCGAGAATTTCCTGGAATTCCTTTTCGATACCTTCTTCAGGCGTAATCTGTTCCCTGGTCAGCAGCTGGGTCAGTTGACTGCCGTAGGCTGTCGCATAAATGCGTCCCATGAAATCTGTGGTTGTGCTGTCAGGCCATGCCCGAGCCAGTTCTATGACTTTCAGCAACAGATCCATATCAGGAGATCTTATTTCACCAAGACCGTCATCAACGTTAACCTGTTTTATCAGTGAGGGTTTGCGAATGAGCAGATTCACTGCCTTCATGCAGGGTGTCCACTCCGACCTGATAGGCGGTTGTTTGGGGCGGCCCGGCACAGAATGGGAATATGCCGGAGGTGGAGCTGGTGGAAGATCGGGCCGGGATTCCTGTCCGTTGTGGGCAAGTGCAGCATTCTCCAAACCAGTACGTCGGGACAGTTCATCCAGCATAAGCTGCCGGAAAATACCCTTGGGTAATTTTTCAATAAGAGGCAAGGCGATCTTGCCGAGTCTGGCCTTGCCTTCGAATGAGTTCATGTCGATACGAGCAGTGAGTGTATCGAAAAAGAAATCCGGCAGGCGCGTTGCAATTTCAAGACTGGCTTCAAAGGCCTTGGCGCCAATTGTCCTTACCTGTGTATCCGGATCCTGTCCTTCGGGAAGAAACAGGAATCGGGCACTGCGACCATCTTCAAGCAAAGGCAGACACTGCTGCAGGGCACGCCATGCTGCTTCCCGTCCGGCATTGTCGCCATCAAAACAGAACACTACTTCAGGCGTGCTCTTGAACAGTATGCGCAGATGGTTTGCACTGGTGGCAGTGCCCAGTGTTGCAACACTGTAGTGTATGCCGTTTTGCGCCAGCGCAATCACATCCATGTAACCTTCCACAATCAGGAAGCGGTCAATCTTGCGGAGCTTCTTTTTGGCTTCATACAGGCCGTACAGCTCCTCGCCTTTGCGGAACACAAGTGTTTCCGGGGAATTGAGGTATTTGGGTTTGTCGTTACCCAGCACTCTGCCACCGAAGCCGATAACCCGGCCACGTTGGTCGCGAATGGGATACATGATGCGGTCACGAAATCGGTCGTAAAGCGGATTGCGCTTGTTGTCGGGGTTCTCGATGAGCATGCCGGTATCAAGCAGTTTCCGCTTTTCTTCTTCATTGATACCAAAGGCCTCCAGCAGGTTGGACCAGCCCGCAGGTGCATAACCAAGGCCAAAATCCCTGGCTATCTCGCCACTGAGGCCTCGGGATTTCAGATAGGTGACTGCAGACTCCCGACCAGGATGCTTGCGAAGCTGCATCTGATACCAGTTGTTGATCCCCTCCAGCAGTTCCAGAAGGGCTTCGTGACGTGACTTTTCCTTTCTTGCCTGTGGAGAGCTTTCTTCCCGTGGCACTTCAAGACCAATATCTTTTGCCAGCAACTCAATGGCATCGGGGTAATCCATGTTTTCATAGTTCATGACAAAGCCAATTGCATTTCCGCCGGCACCACAGCCAAAACAGTAATAGAACTGCTTTTCTGGCTGCACGGTAAAAGAAGGGCTTTTTTCCTGATGAAAAGGACACAGACCTGAATAGTTCTTGCCGGTTTTTCGTAGTTTTACGCGAGAGTCGACCACGTCAACGATGTCCACACGCGAGAGTAGATCATCTATGAAACGTTGCGGAATCAGCCCAGCCATAAGAATACAGGTTACCAGACCAGGGCCTGGAGAAATCGGAATGCAAGTCTAGCAGCCACGCTTTCAGCAACACAGTAACTTGAGCTGGTGTATTGGTCCGCCACTGAGCTTAAGGTACCAGATTGCTGGTGGTGGCCTGACTTGATTTCCTGAATTGGGAAAAATCAGGAATGGGAGTTGATTTCAACCGCGAATATAAATGATAATCATTATCATTAAGATCAAAACTGGTCGGAGTCATCATGAAACGCAATTCATTTTCAGGTCCACGCAAGACAATTGGAAAATACAGCACGCTGGCATTTGCTATCCAGCTTGCTGGCCAGGTTTCTGCCCAAAGTCCAGCTTCAATAGAAGAAGTAAGCATAGTCGGGAATGCCGAAGAAGCCAGTCGATCAGCCGGTGCGGTACATTTCATCAGTCCGGAACAGCTGGCAGTTTTTTCCTATTCCGATATCCAGCGCATTCTTCGGGAGGTTCCGGGTGTGTATGTCCAGATCGAAGACGGATTCGGACTGCGCCCCAATTTGAGTATTCGAGGTGTGGCAAGTGAACGGAGCAGCCGTATCACACTTCTGGAAGACAATGTCCTGATTGCACCTGCGCCCTATGCAGCCCCTGCCGCCTATTACTTCCCCACTTCCGGGCGCATGCATGCTGTTGAAGTAGTCAAGGGTCCGAGCGCCATAACCCAGGGACCATATACCACTGGCGGAGCATTGAACATGGTTTCAACACCAATTCCTGCTTCGAAAGCAGGATATGTTCTGGCAGAGACAGGACAGAACAGCAGTAATCGTCTGCATGCCTGGTATGGTGGTTTTTCCGACAACGGTTTTGGAGCGTTGCTGGAAACCCATTTGTGGGAATCTGACGGTTTCCAGACTATTGATCGAAGCAATCGTGATACGGGACTTTCACTGCAAGACTACACACTCAAACTTGCTTATGCACCCATAGATTCAGCTCACAGTATCGAGTTGAAGTTGCAGGCTACCAATCAGGATTCCAACCAGAGTTATCTCGGGCTTGCTGATGCTGATTTCAGCGCTTCACCATACAGGCGGTACGGGCTCAGCGAACTTGACAATATCCAGACTGAGCACACACAGGCGATACTGCGTTATGGCTTCAATCCTTCTGAGAATACCGGATTTACAGCGGTTATCTACCGCAACGACCATGCACGCAACTGGTTCAAGACTGAAGGCATGGATTTTGATGGCAGCAATTCTGTTGCTGAATTGTCCCGAACAAGCTGGTCTTCAATAATTGACAGTATCAACAATGGCGTCGGACGTGGTGCCTATAGTGCTGCGCAACTCATGGCCATTATGGATGGCAGCATGGATACACCGTTCGGCAGCATTGCATCCCGGGCCAACAACCGTGATTACTATTCCAAAGGTGTGCAATTGGGCTTTCAATGGCAGCTCAATCAGGGAGCGGTTACACATGAACTAAGCAGTGGTTTACGCTATCACGAAGATGCGGAAGATCGTTTCCAGCACGACACAAGCTGGCAGCAACTGGATGGCAGGCTTGTGTTCAATGCGATTGGCGAAGCCGGGGGCGCTGGCAACCAGATACAACAGGCTGAAGCATTCTCTGCATTTTTACAGGACACAATAAGCATAGGAAACTGGCAATTTACACCCGGTATTCGCTATGAAGATATAGACCAGCAAAGAGTCCGCTTCAATGGTGCAGAGGCAAGAAATTTCCGTGACAAGCGTACCAATACTGAAAAGGTCTGGTTACCCGGGTTCGGCGTAACGGTGCAGGTTGCAGACAGTTTGCGACTCATAGCAGGTGTGCACAAAGGCTTTTCAGCACCCTCCAATCAGCCCGGGCAAAAGGCTGAACAATCCTACAATTATGAAACAGGCTTCAGATTTGCCTCAGGCAATACCCGGTTGGAATTGATCGGCTTCTACAGCAATTACGAAAACCTGGTGGGAGTATGCACTGCTTCATCAGGTGTGGATTGCGTGGTTGGTGATACCTTCAATGGCGATGCAGCAACAGTGAAGGGCACAGAACTGCAGGCAGCAACAACACTGGAAACTGCAGGGCTGCAGTTCCCGCTTTCATTTACCTGGACCTGGACCGATGGGCAATTCGATTCGGATATAGCAGATACAGGATTTTTCGGAGATGTCAGCAAGGGAGATCCGATCCCCTACCTTCCAGGGCATCAATGGCGATTGTCTGCAGGTATAGGGCAGGAAAGCTGGGATTTGAACCTGTCTCTCAATTTCATTGATGAAGTTTGCGTAAGCGGTGGATGTAACGCGTTTGAGAGGACTGATGCGACCCTGATTACGGATCTTTCAGCCAACTATCGGTTCAGCCCGGTTATCAGCTTTTACGGCAGGGTGGAAAATCTGGCAGATACAGCCGAGATCATGGGAAGGCAGCCTTATGGCGCCAGACCCAACCGTGGCAGAACGGCGCTGGCAGGTGTAAGAATGCAATTCTGAGGGTCAGGCAAGTAGCTGCTTGACCAGTTGGCTTACCTGGCCCATGTCAGCGCGGCCGGTGAGTTGGGGGCGGGCAATGTTCATGACGGCGCCCATGTCTTTCATACCGCTTGCGCCGGATTCGGCGATAGCCTTGTTGATGATGGCTTTTACTTCGTCTTCTGAAAGGGCTGCTGGCAGGAATTCGCTGATAACTTCAATTTCAGCCTGTTCAGCGGCTGCCAGTTCAGGGCGGCCACCGGCTTCGTACTGCTTGATGGATTCGCGGCGCTGCTTGACCATTTTGTCGAGCACAGAAACGGCACGTGTGTCGTCCACATCAATGCGTTCATCCACTTCGATCTTCTTGAAATCGGCCAGAATAAGCCTGATGGTGCCAAGGCGTTCTTTTTCCCGCGCCCGCATTGCGTCTTTCATCGCTTCCGTAATGCGGGCCTTGATCGGGTGATCTGCCATGACAGGAACCTGATCCGGGGGATCAGTATAAACGCTGGGTGCGGCGGGTTTCGCGGGATACTTTCTTCTGATGACGCTTTACAGCAGCAGCTGCCTTGCGTTTGCGCACGGAAGTAGGCTTTTCATAGAACTCGCGACGACGTACTTCAGCCAGTACACCGGCTTTTTCACAGGAACGCTTGAAACGGCGCAGGGCAACGTCAAAAGGCTCGTTTTCTTTTATACGGACGACAGGCATATTCGCTTCCAGTTAATCCAGTACCAGTTTATTGATTTGTCTGTTGTTGTTTCTGAATGAACGCTTGTTTAACGCTTGCAAAAACAAAGACCAGCCGGGTGGCTGGTAACAGGGGTGCGGATTGTAATGGGTCACGCGGGCAATTGCAAAGCAAAAACCGGGCTTGGCGGGTATAATCCGCCACCTTGAATTTGACCTGCCGGAGTATCGGAATGCAACCTGGGAAAAACAGAATAATCCTTCAGGGAGAAGGACTTGCGATCAGTGATCTGATCAGCGTAGCGAGGCAAGGTGCTGCTGTGGGGATCAGTGATTCGCCTGAAATCCAGCAAAGGGTCAAACGCAGTGCAGATTTCATCCTGCAGGCCGTGGCAGACAATCAGCCAATTTACGGGGTAACCAGCGGTTTCGGGGCCATGGCCTTCAAAACCATATCCAAAGAGCAGGCTGTTGAGCTGCAGAACAACATTCCATGGTTTCACAAGGTGGGTACCGGTAACCGGATTCCGGGTGCCGATGTCAGGGGCGCGATCCTGTTACGCATGAATTCGCATCTGCGCGGGGCTTCAGGCATACGCATGAGCATGATCGAGCGCATGGGGACTTTTCTGAATGAAGGGGCCACACCCCATGTCTACGAATTCTGTTCCATCGGGGCCAGCGGAGACCTTTCTCCTTTGTCATACATCACAGCCTGTCTTATCGGACTGGATGATGGCTGGAAAGTGGACTACCAGGGCAGGGTAGTGGGGGCAAGGACCCTGGTTGATACCCTCGGGATAGGGCCGGAAACCCTCGGACCGAAAGAAGGATTGGCCATGGTAAACGGTACTTCGGTCATGACAGCCATCGCGGCTGGCTGTGTGCATGACATGCAGAACTTGCTGGCCCTGAGTTTCGGCGTGCATGCCCTGTTGTTCCAGGGGCTGGCAGCAACCAACCAGAGCTTTCATCCTTTCATTCATCAACACAAGCCTTTACCGGGTCAGGTCGCTGCTGCAGATGTGATGCTCCAATTGCTGAAAGGCTCAATCCTGATTGCTGATGAGCTGGATGGTCAGCATGAATTCAGGGGTGGAGACGAACCCATCCAGGACCGCTATTCGTTGCGATGCCTGCCCCAGTACATGGGACCGGTTGTGGATGGTATTCGCCTGATCGCCTCTCAGGTGGAAATGGAAATGAATTCCGCCACCGACAATCCGCTGGTGGATCATGAGCGGGGGCTTACCTATCACGGCGGCAATTTCCTGGGTCAGTACATCGGGGTTGGCATGGACCAGTTGCGTTACCACATCGGACTGTTGGCCAAGCATCTCGATATCCAGATTGCCATGGCAGCGATGCCGGCCTTCAACAATGGTTTGCCTGCGATGCTTGTGGGCAACCCCGAGCGCACGATCAATGGCGGACTGCAGAGCCTGCAGATTTGTGGCAACTGCATCATGCCGCAGTTGATGTTCTATGGTAATTCGCTTGTAAGCCATTACCCCAGCCATGCTGAAGGCTTCAACCAGAATATCAACAGCCAGGGCTACGGATCAGCCAATCTCTCTCGGCGGGCAGTGGAAATATTCCAGCACTACGTGGCTGTGGCGCTGCTTTTTGGCATGCAGGCTGCGGAGTTGCGCAGCAAGCTGGTTGCCGGTCATTACGATGGGCTAGCCACACTCTCTCCTGCAAGCAGGGAGCTTTATGCAGCGGTATACCGGGTAATCAATGTTGAGCCGGATGGCAGCAAAGCCCTGATCAGGAATGATGACGAACAGGAGATGGATGTCTATCTGGCGAAGATAGTGGCAGATCTGCAGCAGGATGGAAAAATAGTACAGTCAATGGCAGCGGTCAGACAGCAATTGTTTTAATAAAAACAAATGGGGGCAGATGAAAATTAAACCTGGAAATTAATTTTCATCTGCCCCCTGTTTATTGACCCCATTTATTCAGTTTACCCGCAGACTCTGGCCAGGATGGATCAGGTTGCTGCGCAGGTTGTTGGCGCGCTTGATGTTGTCCACGCTGGTATTGAACCGCTGGGCTATCTGGTAAAGACTGTCCCCACGCTGTACTTCATAGGTAATGGCCTGGGCAATTCCGACAGCGTCGGTACTTGCAGCCGAATGTATGGTCAGCTCCTGATCAGGGTAAATCAGGAAATTGTTGATGTTGTTTGCCTGCTGGATGCTGGCGACAGAGACGCCGAACTGCTGGGCAATGGCTCCAAGCGTGTCACCCCGTCTGACCTTGTAGATAGTCGGCACCAATGCCATGGCACCTTCATCAGCTTCCTGCACTCTCAGACTAACGGCCAGCAAGGGCGCGGCTTCCGTACCGGACTGGCGGACTATCTGGTATTCATCACCAAGGTCGATGGGCTGGAAATGATGCTCACCCCATGCAATCGATTCAGGTGCTGTGCTGGCCAGTCTGATTTCTCCACTGCCCGACATGCCGGGAATAAGCAGCTTCTGGTTGATCTGGATGATATGACCACGAATATTGTTCGCCTGCTGCAGTTCTGCAACTGTGCTCTGGTTGGTCCGTGCTATTGCGTCCAGGGTATCGCCTTTTTTGACTATGTATTCTCCGGTACCGGTTTTGCTCTGTGGAGGTGCGGCATTGAAAGCCGCTACAAAGCGATCGTATGAGCCCCGGGGAATTTTCAGGGGATACGGCTCTGTATCGGCAGGCAATGAAGTTCTGAGCAGTGCCGGGTTCAGGGCCCTGATGGTTGCCATGTCGGTGCCGGCAAATTGCGCTGCATCTTCCAGGCTCAGCATGCCTTGTATACGGACTGTATCCCAGGCAAGTTCCGAGCCGAAATCGTCCACTTCAATTCCATAGAAGCCGGGATTGGAAACTATCAATGCTGCCGCTATGAATTTGGGGACGAATTCCCGTGTTTCGCGCGGCAGGTTGGGATAAATGTCCCAGTAGGTTGGTGGTGATTCGATGGAACCACCGGCTGCGCGGATAGCACGAGTGATACATCTGTAACTGCAGTTGTAGCCTGCGACCGTCAGATGCCATCTGCCGTTATAGTCCTTGTTGAGAGCCTTGAGATGTTTCGCTGCAGCCCTGGTAGACAATTCCGGGTCGCGGCGTTCGTCGACCCAGCTGTCCACGCGAAGCCCTTCGCCACGAGCCGTACCAGCCATGAACTGCCACATACCAACTGCATTGGCAGGACTGCGGGCTACAGGGTTGAGACTGCTTTCACCCAGGGCCAGATATTTGAGCTCATCAGGCACACCTTCTTCCTCGAAAATCTTTTCAATCATCGGGAAATAGGTGTGGCTGCGACCTACCCACATCCTGAGCAGTGATCGCCGGTTTTGCAGGTAGTCGTTGATTGTGCGTTCGACCACCCGGTTGGCAGTCATCGGAATAGTGGTGGTTATGGGCGCTACTTCAGTTTCATTGCCCTGAAGCTCAAAAGGTATTTCTCCCCTGGCACGTGCCTCGGAAACCAGCCGTTCGATCACTGGCACAGGGCGTGCTTTTGATGCTTCTACGGCACTTGTCTGCGCTTCTCCGGCAACCGGATTGATAGTGCTGGTGTTGCTGCAAGCAGAAATTGCCAGTGAAATCAGTGTGATGCTGAGTGGGTATAAGCGATGCGGAGGCACAAATAAAACTCTTCAGGCAAAGGACCACGGCATTATCCATAAATGCCACATGTTGGAAACTGGAACTTTCAAAAATGGGGAGCTGTATCCCACTGCTCCGGGTATGGCACTTGGTCAGCGAGGATCTTCAATAGTTCCGTTTCATCAAAAAGAAACTGGTTTGAAATAACTGGGTATTCTGATGCATGCTTCGTGCCAATATTGTCTAAAGGGTGTCATTTCTGACACATGGAATCGTGCGAAGTAGTTGCAGACAAGCACGGTATTCTTGGTAAAATTTTCAACATGTTGATTTTATTGAATAAAATAATTTCTGTGTAGGTCCGGAAGTTGGTACGGCATATGCAATCCGGGGATTGTCATTAATTCACCAATTGCAGGATTCAACATGCGTACCATCATAATCTGTCTTTCCATAGGGCTTTTGCTGGGGCTTGGTGCAGTGGCGGTTCATGCCCAGGAGCCTTTCAGTCCCATCACCATACCGGTAGATGTCGACCTGACAAAAGTGGAGTTGGGCAAGAAGCTGTTTTTTGATCCGCGATTGTCGAAATCCGGTTTCATTTCCTGCAACTCCTGCCACAACCTCAGCATGGGCGGAACAGACAACCTGCCTGTTTCCATCGGACATGGCTGGAATCAGGGACCAATCAATGCCCCTACCGTGCTGAATTCTTCTTTCAATCTGGCGCAATTCTGGGATGGTCGTGCTTCCGACCTGCAGGTGCAGGCAGGCGGGCCGATCGCGAACCCCGGAGAAATGGCATCCTCGCATACACTTGCAATAGATGTGCTTGAATCAATTCCCGGTTATCAGTCTGAATTCGAGACTGCTTTCGGATCACCCGGTATTGACATCGAGCGAGTCACTGCAGCCATTGCTGAATTTGAACGTACGCTTGTTACACCCAACTCACGCTTTGACCAGTGGCTCGGTGGTAATGAAAGTGCGCTTACGCACCAGGAACAGGATGGCTATGCCTTGTTCAAGGCAATGGGCTGCACTTCATGTCACAGAGGTCCTGCACTGGGCGGTGAGGCATTCATGAAATTCGGCATTGTTGCGCCTTACGAAACGGACAATGAAGCCCATGGCCGTATCAGCGTAACCGGTCAGGCCAATGACCTGAATGTATTCAAGGTGCCAACGTTGCGCAATATTGAACTGACCTATCCCTACTTCCATGATGGTGGTGTGAAAACCCTGTCTGAGGCAGTACAGATCATGTCCAGAATCCAGTTGGGGCGTGTACTGAGCGATCCGGAAGTCGACAATATTGTGGCTTTCCTGCTGACACTGACCGGAGATCAGCCTTCATTTGCGCTGCCGATACTGCCGCCGTCAACAGCACATACGCCCAGCCCGGAGCCGTTCAACTGAATCTGAGCACCAGTAACAGAACCCCCTCTTGACCACGCTTCGGCGTGGTTTTTTTTGACCAATACAAGGGGACACCCACTCAATCCAAGGGACACCTATTTTACTGATTTGAAAACGAGCACCACGGAGTGCCAGTTCGGTCGCAT
>JAURLQ010000088.1 GCA_030831125.1 Gammaproteobacteria bacterium | reverse complement strand
TTCTTGCTCACCTGGGGATAAGCAAAGCGCATTTCTCCGGAGGTTCCTGGGGAACCACGCTGGTGCTGAAACTGTTGCTTGAGCATCCACAATTGTTCATGAAGCTGCCTACGCTCAGGAGATTGTGGATACCCAGTGGGAAGGATCTGCAGTCCGGGAAGAGGCTGCCAGACGAATGTGGCGCTGGGAACACATATCAGCAAAGGCCAAACCCTCAGCAACAGACTTGCAACACATTGAAGAAGCCGTTGCCGATAAACGCCAGGCCCTGGCGTTTTGCTGCAACTATCTGTCATTTCCATGCCAACCGATTTTTTCTTGATATAGGCGATGATTTCGAAAGCTGTGAAATCTGGCAGAGAAGGGGCGAGCTGGTATCAATGGGGCTGGCGATGGGCGATCTTGTCCAGGGCGCCGATGACAGTCTGTGCCGACCGGAAATTGCAGTGCGCTGGGCGGCAGAGCGCACGCCCATGGAGCAACTCACTTCCCTGCGATTGATCAATTGAATCCCAATCGCCCAAGCCCGGTATACTCCACTTGTCCATGACCTGTTTTCGGAGCCCCCATGAACCCGATGACCCTTCTGAACCTGCTGATTTTCTTTGTGCTGCTCTGCCTGCTCGTTCGTCTCAACCGGCACGAAAGTTCGTTGTCCAGACGGGTACTGATCTCACTGGTAATAGGCTCCCTGTTCGGTTTCTACCTGCAAGTGGTCTTTGGTTTCCAGAGTGAGGTGGTGCAACAGACGATGGCCTGGACCAATGTGGTTGCCAACAGTTATGTCAACCTGCTGAAGCTGATAATCATGCCGCTGGTGCTCATCACGATGATCGCTTCGGTGCTCAAGGTCGACGAAATAAAGACTCTGGGCAGTATCGGTGGCTCTGTCATTGCCGTATTGCTTCTGACCACCATGATTGCCGCGCTCATCGGTATCCTGATGGCCATTCTGTTCGGGCTTACCGCAGAAGGCCTGGCCAGTGGCGCGGCTGAATTGGCCAAAGCCGAAGAGCTGGTTACGGATCAGAGTGAGGTCGCAGCCCTGACCATACCCGAATTGCTGGTGAGTTTTGTGTCGACCAATATTTTCCTGGACCTGACTGGCGCAAGGGATGTCTCGATAATTTCAGTCGTGATATTCGGGCTGCTTTTCGGTATCGCTGCCCATCTGGTTGCCCAGGAAAATCCTGAACGCAGCGTTGCAATCCGCAGCTTTGTGAGTACTACCCAGGCGGTGATCATGCGCTTTGTCAAACTGGTCATCCAGCTTACTCCTTATGGCGTGCTGGCGCTGATGACCCGTGTAATAGCAGGTTCCGACGGGCAGGCCATCCTAACACTGATCAGCTTCGTGATTGCCTCGTATATGGCCATCATCCTGATGTTCTGCGTGCATGCGCTGATCATCCTGCTCAGCGGCAACAATCCGCGTACCTATTTCCGCAAGGTATGGCCAGTGCTGACCTTTGCCTTCACCACCCGCAGTTCTGCGGCCACCATTCCCCTGTCCATCCGCATGCAGGTGGAAGAACTGCAGATCCCCTCGCCGATTGCCAGTATCTCGGCCTCTTTCGGCGCTACTATCGGTCAGAACGGCTGTGCAGGCATCTATCCGGCAATGTTGGCTATGATGGTGGCGCCCACAATTGGTATTGATATCGATGCACAATTCATCGCCACAATGGTGATCATCATTGCAATCGGCTCATTCGGCATTGCCGGTGTCGGTGGTGGTGCCACTAATGCTGCGCTGGTGGTGCTGCCTGCTCTGGGCATGCCGGTGACGGTGGTGGCCCTGCTGATTTCCATTGAGCCACTGATAGACATGGGTCGCACCGCGTTGAATGTCAACGGTGCCATTACCTCCGGGCTGGTAACGCGGCGCTGGCTCGGCAGAGGCCTGACTGAATCCTGATCAGGAGCAGGCCCTGTTCAGGGTTTTCTGTGTATGTTTCAGGCAGTAATACTTGAGTAAAAATCAGAAGCTGATTCTTGTTGCCAATACCACACTGTTAAACCAGGCAAAATTGTAGACTTCGTCGGTGTCGGCCCCGCCTTCCAGAGTTCGAAAACCAGCGCCTATGGTCCAGCGCGGGCCAGCCTGGTAGTCGAGTCGCAGCCCCAGGTCTATGGCGCGCCCGGGCCCACCTGCAAGGGCATCCATTTCTGCATTCACATACCAGCGCTCGCCTAACCGGTATCGTACAGCCAGGTAGGCAAGAGGAACAAATCCGAGGTCATCATCCTTCGCAAACCGGTTGCCCTGCCGCAGTGCTATTTCAGCATCCCTGATCTTGAGTGTAGCGCCGAGCCACAGACCAAAGCTGTCGTTTTCCAGTAACTTGTAGCGATAGGAAAGCCTCCATGAATCGAACTGGTACCTTGACTGCAGCGCCTGTCCATCAACAAAGGATTCGCCGGCGAAATCAACATTGCGCTCAGCAATCCCTGTTTCCTCATAGGACAATGGCGCATACAGGAATCGCACCCCATGCCTGTCCCTGAAATCCCAAAGCAGGTTCAGGCGGGCACCGAGCCAGGGTCCGGTACCTGAAATATCGTCAAGAGCAAATCTGGTCCCCGGATTGTCGTTCGGAATCCTGACATCGTTACGCGTCTGCCAGGTCGGGCCAACTTCCAGTTCCATCACCGGCGCTGACAACTGCATCTGGGCCTCGGCATTGCCAGACACCAGGCATGCGGCAAACAAGAAGGGAGCCATGCAGGTCATGGCACTTTGATGGAATCTGTTCAATTGGCAATCCTCTGTGCGGGTCAGGGTGCTTCCGTGCCGGCAGTCACAATGGATTATTTGCAGCTACAGGATCCGCTTATTATCGTTCGGGGTTTTCGAGCATATTTCCTGGATTATCAAATTTTATTGATACTCATGCCGAGGCCAGGCTGGGAACACAACAATGATGCCAGCTGTGTGTAGGGACCCGGCCGCAGTCATCATCGTGTCCGGGTCACCGATATGCCCGGCAGTGGCACCCGGACTGGTCAAAACCGCGAGAAATCCGGCAATGACAAATATATGAGGGCTGTACGGATATTGACCAGGATCGGCATATCACCTCCTTCATTATTTGTTTTGTCACAAATCTGCTTGCCACATGTTGTTACCCTGTTCCATGATCAGGTTTGCCGTTCTCCTGAAACATTCCGTAGCAAATGATCACACTCCGCCTGAAAGCCAACAGACCAGAAGACTGCGAACGCGCTGCCGCACTTTTGCGCCAGGGCGCATTGGTGGCTGTCCCTACTGAAACTGTCTACGGGCTTGCTGCCGATGCGCGTCAGCCCACTGCAGTCAATGCCATTTTCCAGGCCAAGGATCGTCCCCGCTCCCATCCCCTGATCGTGCATCTGCATGACTGGGAAGAAATGCAGCGCTGGGCATCAATCATTCCCCTGGAAGCGCGTGTCCTGGCAAAGGCCTTCTGGCCCGGACCACTGACGCTTCTGCTGCACAAGTCCTCCGGCGTAAACCGGGTGGTGACCGGTGGCCTCGATACAATTGCGCTGAGAGTGCCTGACCATCCAGTGTTGTTGCCCCTGATCAAACGGCTGGGAACAGGGCTGGCGGCGCCATCAGCCAATCTGCACAAGCAACTCAGCCCGACCAGCGCAGAACAGGTGCACAAACAACTGGACGGACGAATTGCTGCCGTGCTTGATGGAGGTCCCTGCCGGGTTGGTCTTGAGTCGACCATTGTCGATCTTACTGCAGGTCCGCCGCGCATCCTGCGCAGTGGACCGGTGTCCCGCCAGGAAATTGAAGCTGTTCTGCAGATGCAGGTTGAACTGCCACAAACACATCAAGTGGCAGTACCCGGAAATATGCAGCAACACTACCAGCCCCATACGCCACTTTATGTATTGAGTGCTGAAACCCTGACAGCCAGAGCAAGGACGCCTGGTCGCTGGGCAATTTTGACCCATATCCCTGCAACTGCCGAAATTGCCGGTGCTGACGGAAATCCCGGGCAGATTATGCCTGCTGACAAGGCCGGGTATGCGCGCGAACTCTATGGAGCACTTTTTCAAATGGATCAGGCACAACCTGATGCGATACTGCTTGAACGGCCACCTCAGTCCGAACAATGGCACGATGTGAATGATCGGTTGCAGAAAGCTGCAACTTTCATCGAATGAAATCCTGCGGGTGGATAACAATCATCAATACTAGGCGGAAGATCTTGCAATCAGTTTCAGGAGCACCTTGCTGTTGCCTGTTATGTCGGCAAGTGTGTATTTGCCTATCTCTGCCATGAAGGCGCGTGTGGCATCCTGCAGTATCCGCTCCAGCCGGCAGGCGCCTGCTATCCTGCAAGTGTTGTTCTCATAGTCAAAGCATTCAACGATGGTGAAGTTGGGTTCAGTGCTGAGTGCCACTTCCACCAGACTGATTTCTGACGCCGGTCTTGCCAGACTGATTCCCCCTCCAACCCCCCGCCTGGTTCTGACAAATCCGTTTTTTTCCAGGGTGTTTACAGCCTTGACCAGATGATTGCGTGATATGCCATAGGCCTGTGCCAGTTCGCTGAGAGAAGCAGATTCTCCGGTAGAAGCCAGATAGATCAAGACCCGGAAGGCGTAATCACTGAATGTGGTCAGTTTCATGAATTTTGCTCAATTGATGGTTGCTTTTGCTATAGTTGTAAATAAAATGCAACAATGATTGTTATAAATAAAATCAAACAATAAAGCCTGAGGAGGGTACATGTCTACACTATACGAAAGATTGGGTGGCGCGGATGCTGTAAATGCAGCAGTTGATATTTTCTATCGCAAAATGCTGGCAGATGACCGTGTGAACTATTTCTTCGACAACACCGATATGGACAGACAGATTGCCAAACAGAAATCGTTTCTGACCATGGTCTTCGGTGGGCCCAACAACTACACCGGCAAGGATATGCGTGAAGGGCACAAGCACCTGATCAAGCGCGGTCTGAATGATACGCATGTGGATATTGTGATTGAACACCTTGGTAGTACGCTCAAGGAGTTGGGTGTTCCGGATGAAGATATTTCATAAGTAGCCTCAATTGCCAACAGTGTGCGTGATGATGTGCTTGACCGCTGAGTAGTTACTGTCAATGGCAGTCGTTTCCTATCAGAAAAGCAAAGTCGTACTGCAGGACAATGAAAGTGTCCTGCAGGGACTGGAACGACTTGGCGAGAAAATTCCGAGTTCCTGCCGAAGTGGGGCATGTCAATGTTGCCTGATGAGGGCAGTTGCTGGTGCTGTGCCTGCAAAGAGTCAGGAAGGACTCAAGGAGACATTGAAGAGTCAGCACTATTTTCTGGCCTGCCAGTGTGTGCCAACAGAAGATCTTGCCGTAACTCTGCCGGCGGATGATGCAGTACCAGTCTATCCGGCACAAGTAATCAGTAAAAAACAGCTTAACGAAGAAATAACCAGCATCAGGCTTTCCTGTCCTGCCGGCTTTCGCTGCAGGCCGGGGCAGTATATCCAGGTAATGCAGGACAGCCATATCCGCAGCTATTCTGTTGCCAGCCTGCCGATTGAGGATGGATTCCTGGAATTACATGTCCGGAAAATTCCCGGTGGCAGCATGAGTACGTGGTTTCACGAAACGTGTCAGCCTGGTATGCAGTGCAGTTTCCGTGGGCCGTTTGGTTCCTGTTTCTATGTGCCTGATGCAGACAGACAATTTCCCATTCTGTTGGTAGGTACAGGTTCCGGGTTGGCACCACTTGAAGGTATTGCCCGTGATGCATTGCAACAGGAACACGAAGGACCTGTAGTGCTCATTCACGGTTCATTGCGGGAGTCAGGGTTGTACCATGGCAATGAACTGACTGCTCTGCAGTCTGCCAACAAGGCGTTCAGCTACAGGACTTCAGTGGTGGAAAGCGGTGAAACAGAAAGCGCTGATATCAGGCAATTTGCCAAATCCGAACTGACAAGGCTGGGTGCTGCTGGTGCACGAATCTTCCTGTGTGGGGCGCCGGATCTTGTCAACGATCTGAAAGTCCGGCTTTTTCTCGCCGGTGCTGCATCCTCACATATCCATTGTGATCCCTTTATTATCAATGCAGCCAGTACCTGATTCAGCGTATCGGTCTCCGACTGCATTTTACAGTGAAAGGCAGTACCGATATTCATTCTGAAGGTGCGGCTATTGATCCTGGTGAAGGTCCCGTAATAGCCGGAAAAGTTTGCGGGATGATTCTGCTGGCATGTTCCGTTCTGCTTCCCGGCGGGCATTTCTGATCAGGTTCCGGATCTGCTGTATCTCAATTTCCGGGAAACGTGTGACCAGTTCCGTCAGTGAATCGTTGTCGCCTGACAGCAACTGTTCCCGCATGGTCTCCAGCATGTGAAAATATTTCTTCTCTTTAAGGTCGTGCTGCAGCAGTTGCTGGTTGATTTGCTGAATGACTTCCTCGGGCACGTCCCTCATTACCTTGCCGATATACTGAAGCTGTCTTTTCAATGCACCGTGTTTTGCAGTTGGAATACGCTGATACTCTCCAATTGCTTCCAGCAGATTCTGTGGTAGGTCGCACTTGGCAAGTAATGACGGGTTCATTGTGATGAGTTTTTCACCCAAATCCTGCAGTGCAGACATCTCGCGTTTGAGCTGGCTTTTGCTGGGTCCTGTGTCCTGTAATTGTTCCGGCTTGTCAGTCATGGATGCTCAGTAGAAGTAGGTTGCCAGACCAAGGAAGGAAAGAAAGCCAACGACATCGGTGATTGTGGTCAGTATCACGCCGCCTGCAAGGGCAGGGTCAATACCCAGCGTTTTCAGGACCATTGGCAAGAACGCCCCGGAAACTGCTGCTGTCACTATATTGATGATCATGGCGCAGGCAAAGATAAGCCCCAATGTGGCATCTTTAAACCACCAGGCTGCAATGGCACCGGCGATGGTGGCCCAGAGTATGCCGTTGATTACTGCCACCCACAGTTCCCGGTTAATCAGCCACAAGGAATTGGTGCGCCCTATCTGACCGAGCGCCATGCTCCTGATAACCAGGGTCTGGGTCTGGTTGCCGGCCACCCCTCCCATGCTGGCTACAATGGTCATGAGTACGGCCAGGGCTACTACGGCATCAATGGTGTCAGAGAACTGCCTGATCACGGCAGAGGCCACAAAAGCCGTGAGCAGGTTGATGCCCAGCCACAGCGCGCGCCGTTTGGCTGTCTTGATGACTGGAGCAAAAGTGTCTTCGGCATCTCCCAGTCCAGCCATGCTCTTGATGGAGTGATCGGATTCTTCCCGGATCACATCCACAATGTCGTCAATCGTGATGCGCCCCAGCAGTTTACCATCTGGATCAACTACCGGCGCCGATATCCAGTCCAGTCGCTCAAACAGCTTCGCAATTTCGCTTTGCACCATATCAACCGGGATGGCAACAAAATCCGAAATCATGATATCGCCGACAGTAAGATTCGGGTCGGATACCAGCAGTTTACGCAGGGGCAGAATACCGGAGAGCACATCATTACGGTCAACCACCAGTATGTTGTCAGTCATTTCCGGTATTTCATCATGGCGACGCAGGTAGCGCAGGACAACATCAAGGGTATGGTTGCGACGAACCGTAATGGTATCTGTGTTGAGCAGACCGCCAGCGGTATCTTCAGGATAGGACAGTACGGTTTCTATACGCTTTCTGTCCTGTTCGCCCATGAACAGCAGCACTTCCTGGATGACCTGTTCGGGTAGATTCTGCAGAATGTCTGCAAGGTCGTCAGTATCCAGTCCCTCGGTCAGCGACACCACTTCCTGAGGGCTCAACTTGGTCAGAATGTCAGCCTGGATATCCTCGTTGAGGTAGTTGAGTACCTCGCCTTCGTTATCTTTTTCAACCAGCTTCCAGAGAACTTCCCTGGTCTTGATGGGAGAGGATTCCAGAAGATGGGCAATAGTGGGAGCTGGGAGGTGATTGAGCATCCGGCGAACCTGGACAAATGCACCACTTTCCAGCGCCTCATTGAGGGCCAGCAAGCGGTCCTGCGTAGGCAGCTTGTCATCGTGGCTTTGTATTTCGCTCACTGTCCTGTCCGGAATATGGGTAAAAAGCGTCACATTATAGCAGTCTGCTTTGAAAGAGACTGTGAAGAAGTAGCCTTACGCTGCTGTTCAGGAATAAAAGTAGGGTTTTGTTTGCTGCAGGAAGCAGGCAGGAAATTTTCCTGGCGGGTTGAGGATATGACCTGATGCCTACTATTCTTCTCCGAAACGTTCCTGGATCAGATCGAGAATGGCCTGGAGGGCGTCCTGCTCATCAACACCTTCAAGCTCCAGGTTCAGTTCGCTTCCTTGTGGAGCTGCCAGCAGCATCAGAGACAGGATGCTTTTGCCGTCAACCGTCTTTTCCCCGTTACCCAGTAGTATGCGGCTCTGGAAAGAAGAAGTTGTGGCAACCAGTTTGGCTGCGGCCCTGGCATGCAGGCCAGCCTTGTTCGGTACTGTAATGGTGGTATTGATCATGCGGAATTGGACAACTGATTTTCAGGCAAGTTCCTTGTGGCGAACCTGTGCATTATAGCCTTTGCCGGCGAAATGACTCACCAGTAAATCACTGAGGTAGACAGAGCGGTGGCGGCCACCGGTACAACCGACTGCAACCGTGATGTAGCTGCGATTGTTGGCCTGGTATCGAGGTAGCCATTTTTCAAGGAACTCCTTGATATCGTTATACATTTCACTAACTTCCGACTCCTGCTGAAGAAACTCCCTGACAGGCTGCTCAAGGCCGGTATGGGGCCTGAGGCTTTCAATCCAGAACGGGTTGGGCAGGCAGCGGGCATCGAAGACGATATCGGCATCCACAGGCACACCGTTCTTGAAGCCGAAAGACAGAAACTGCAGGGCCAGCCCCTTGTTGTCGTGGGCAGCTACCCGGTTTTTTACTACATCCCTGAGCTGGTGCAATGAAAGTGCGCTGGTATCTATGGTCAGGTCCGCCAGGCTGGCAATGGGTTCAAGCAGTTCCTTTTCGTAAACTATGGCTTCCATCAATCCCATATCATCGTTTGACAAAGGGTGTTTGCGACGGGTTTCGCTGAAACGCTTGAGCAGGGTCTTGTCGTCGGCATCAAGGAAGATGATCTGTCCGTCTATGTCACTGCCCATTGCTGAAAATATTGCCGGAAACTGCTTGAGATCCTCATACAGATTCCGGGCATCGATACTCACTGCCACTTCTTCAAGCTGGAGGTTATCTGCACGGAGCCTGTCAGCCAGTGCGCTCAGCAGGCTAGCGGGTATATTGTCGACACAGTAATAGCCAATATCTTCAAGTACATGAAGACAGGTGGTTTTGCCTGAACCTGATCGCCCACTGACGATGATGAGTTTCATGTTTATACCGGGAATCAACCAGCCTCTCGTTTATCCTGCATGAAAGCTGTTGCTGCCTCAAACAATTCGATATCGGTTTGTGCCGCTCGCAGATTTGCGCAAAATACCGGATTGGTGAAATGTTCCGCCAGTGTTCGTAATGCCTCAAGGTGTCCTGCCAGGGTATTTTCCGGTACCAGCAGGAAAAACAGCAGATCTACCGGCTGTTTGTCCACTGCATCAAAGTCCACCGGGGATTCGAGTTTGATCAGGCAGCCGATGGTTTCCTTGAGCCTTGGAATACGGCAATGCGGAATGGCAATGCCGTTGCCAAGTCCTGTGCTGCCTAGCTGCTCCCGCGCAATCAGGGCTTCATAGATCTGGTTGGCATTCACCTGATCGACTTTTTCAGCGATCAGTTCTGCGCTGGTTTCCAGCAATCGCTTTTTGCTGCCACCCGGAACATTGCAGAAAGCAAGTTCGGGGTTGAGGATACTGTGCATGTTCATAGGTTGACGGACTCTTGCGAATGGGGGCAGGTAATGCCCTTTCAGATCAACTGCTTCCTTTCATTGGAAGGGGCTATGGAAAGAGACTCCCTGTACTTGGCAATGGTTCTTCGTGCCACACGGATTCCCTGGTCTGCCAACAGGTCAGCAATTTTACTGTCACTGAGAGGTTTGCGGGGATTTTCCGATGCAACCAGTTTCCTGATAATCGCCCTGATTGCAGTGGAGGAACATTCTCCTCCGGTATCGGTATCAACATGGCTTGAAAAAAAGTATTTAAGTTCGAAGATGCCTCTTGGTGTGTGCATGTATTTCTGGGTAGTAACGCGTGAGATTGTGGACTCATGCATGCTCACCGCCTCAGCTATGTCATGCAGCACAAGTGGCTTCATTGCCTCTTCGCCATATTCAAAGAAATTCTTCTGGTGTTCTACAATCCGGGTTGCAACTTTCAGCAGGGTTTCATTCCTGCTCTGCAGGCTTTTGATGAACCAGCGGGCTTCCTGCAGACTGTCACGCAAAAATGCGTTGTCACCCTCCCGGCCTTTGGTGGCAAGCGCTGCATAATCTGGATTGACGCGGATTCTTGGTGCGGTTTCAGGGTTGAGTTCCACTTTCCAACGGCCGTTTTTCTTGGTCACTATGACATCAGGGATGACGTATGCAGTCTCGGGGGGAGTGATCTCGGAACCCGGACGTGGATTGAGTTTGAGAATGACGTCTATTGCTGATTTCAGCTCATTTTCTCGAACCCTGAGCTTGCGCATGATCTGGTTATAGTCATGGCTGGCAAGTTGGGGCAGCAGGTCGGCAATAATTTTTTCTGCAAGCTGCACCTCCGGGAAAGTCCTGTCGAGCTGCCTGATCTGGATGGTTAGACATTCTCTCAGATCCCTGTAGCCTACACCGACCGGATCGAAGTGATGAATACGGTGCAGAACTGCAAGCACTTCATCAAGTTCCAGGTCCAGTTCTTCCGGAAGTCCGCTATGGATCGATTCAATTGTGGAAGTCAGCATGCCGTTGGGATCAATTGCGTCAATGATGGCAGTTGCAACAAAGCGGTCCTTGTCGCTCATGGTGGAAAGATTGAGCTGCCACATCAAGTGGTCCTGCAGTGTTTCTCCTGCTGTATTGCGTGACTCGAAATCACCATCGAAAGAGTCGCTTCCTGAAGAGCCGGAATTCCCGGCAGTGCTTTCGGTATAGATATCATCCCAGGAACTGTCTGTTGACAGCTCTTCAGGGATGTCACTGTCATTCCAGTTTTCATCAGAATTGAGTTCCGGTGCTTCCTGATACTCTTCCGTGTTCTGGTTGCTTTCGTTGTTGCGTGAAGGGTCTTCCTGATTGCCATTCTGTGATTCCAGGTCCGGGCTGTCGAAGTCTTCCTCGATTTCCAGCATCGGGTTGGATTCAAGGGCCTCCTGAATCTCCTGCTGCAGGTCGAGCGTGGACAATTGCAGCAGTTTGATTGCCTGCTGCAACTGGGGAGTCATGGTGAGCTGTTGGCCAAGCTTGATCTGTAGCGATAGTTTCATGACACAACTGGTTGCTTCGGGGGTTTCAGGGGCATTTCAGATTCAATGCCGCGCTGTGTCCTGTACATGGGTTCGACAGGAGCGGCGCATATTAGCAAAATTCATGCCTGCAGTCCTGAGAAGAAGCATAGCCTGAATTGATAGCGGGAGTAAGGATTGACAGGTGTCAACGACAGGTATATAGATCCGGCGCCTACATCCGGAATTCTTCCCCGAGATAGACTTGGCGGACCATCGGGTTTTCAAGAATCTGTGTCGGCGTTCCTTCTGCCAGCACACTGCCGGCATTGACAATATATGCCAGCTCACAGATATCCAGTGTTTCCCGTACATTGTGATCGGTGATCAGTACGCCGATTCCCCGGTCTCTCAGGGAGCGGATAATCTGCTTGATATCATTGACCGATATCGGGTCCACTCCGGCGAAAGGTTCGTCAAGCAGAATGAAAGCCGGATCAGTGGCCAGGGCCCTTGCAATTTCTACCCGGCGCCTTTCGCCTCCTGACAGGCTCATGCCCCGGTTGTTTCTGATATGGGAAATATGAAATTCTTCCAGCAGTGCTTCCAGCTTGCGGTTTCTCTGGGCCTGATCAAGTTCAGGCCTTGTTTCCAGTATGGCCATGATGTTGTCTGATGTGCTGAGCTTGCGGAAAATCGAAGCTTCCTGCGGCAGGTAGCCAATACCCTTGCGGGCACGTTCTGCCATCGGAGCATGAGTCAGGTCTTCGCCGTCAAGCAGCACCTGCCCGGCATCTGTCCGCACCAAACCAATGATCATATAAAAGGAAGTGGTTTTGCCTGCACCATTGGGACCGAGCAATCCGACTATCTGACCGCTACCAACACTGAGAGTGGTGTTACTGACGACCTGGCGCCCCTTGTAGCTTTTGGCAAGATTACGGGCTGTCAGAATCCTCATGAGGCTCAGTCTTCTGCCTGTTTGATGGTCATCTGGATCTGGTCTCCTCTTGCACGTCCCGTATCCAGGTAATAGTCGATATGGTTGCCGGTGATTGTGTGATCTGCCTGCATCAGTTCCACATTGCCATCGGCAGAAAAAATCCGGGAGGCATTGTCGAAAACAAGAGTATCGGCATTCATGTAGACAACGGCCTGATCCTGTTGGGGTTGTTGCTGTGATCTGGCAGGCGTGCCTGTTGCTGTGACACGGATCAAGGCATTACCGCTGCGCTCTACCCTGATTTCAGTTCCACTGATAACCATACTGCCCTGGGAAATGCGGGCGGGTTCGGATTCGGAGCCAAGGTGCACTTCAACGCCTTCATCCAGCATGAATTCGCTGCTTGCAGCTTCAATGAGAATGTCCTGCATGGCATCTTCAGGCAGGCTGTATGAAACTGTCACAACAAGCAACAATGCCATTGTAGTGACCGTGTTGAGAAATCTATTCATGTGTGCCCCTGACATCTGCCAACAATTCTATACGATTGTCAGCAAGCGTGATGCGCATACCAGTTCCGCTCAATTTACTGTTGCCACTTACCAGCATAACGGGGGCTGCAGTACTGGCGGTTTCGGTTGCGGTATCAAGTTGCAGGCTGGAAGTGCTGGCTGTCATCAGGGCGCCACTATCAAGGGTTCTCTCAAGCACGACTGCATCGCGAAGATTCAGAAGGTCAGCCGTTGCTGTGCTCCCGGGCATCAGTTCGCCGGAGAGTGAGCTGACCCTTACAGGCATCTGACCTGCAGGATAACGGGTGAAATCCGGAGCTGTCAGCTCGGCCCGGTCACCGTCAGGAAAATGCATGATCCGGTCTGCTTCCAGTCTGTAAAGGCGTGCTCCGGTATCGGAGAACCTTGTTGTGATGACATCGTCCAGATAATAGTCGAAGTCAGACTGCAGCAATGCCCGGGCTGCCGGATCGTCAGGCAAGCCCCGATTGTTTGTAGCAGGCCACAACATGACTGTTACGAGCAGGGCTGCTGCAGCAAAAGCAAAATGTCTGGGCTTGATGATCATGTGCGTCTGCATTCACATCCAGGAATCGATCACGGCATCATATAGCCCGCGTCCCTTGAGTATCCAGTCGCATACTTCCCTCACCGCACCGGCACCACCCTGATTGTTGGTAATGTACGAAGCATGGTCCTTGACCGATGCGTGGCCGTTGGGAACCGTGATACCAAGACCAGCCCTGCGGATACAGGCAAGGTCGGGCAAGTCATCTCCGATATAGGCAGTTTCTGCCATGGAGATGGAAAGCTGCTGCTGTAATCCGGTCAGTGCAGTCAGTTTGTCATGACAACCCTGTACCAGATGGCGTATGCCAAGATTGGCTGCCCTGCGCTCGAGCAGGTCTGAACTTCTTGCTGTAATCAGTGCGACAGCAACCCCGTTGTCCTGTAAAAGTTTGATCCCCTGACCATCCAGCGTGCTGAAACTCTTCAGCTCGTCTCCGGAATTTCCGAAGTAGAGCCTGCCGTCAGTAAGCACGCCATCTACATCCAGTGCCAACAGTCTGATTTTTCCTGCGAGTTCAAGAATGCTCTGTTTTGGCTGCTGCTCATTCATGGTTCGGAAATTCCTGTTTTGCAATTTCTGCAAAAGCCAATGCAATCACACCACATTGGCGCGTAACAGATCGTGCATGGTAATGATGCCCTGCAATTCGTCACTGTCTGAAACTACAACCAGACTGTAGATCGAATTTTCCTGCATCATCAATGCAGCCTCGGTAGCCAGGCAGGCACTGTGTATGGACTTGAATCCACCAGTCATGACATCGGCGACCCTGGTATTGTGGATATCTATGCCTTTGTCGAGCACTCTGCGCAGGTCTCCGTCCGTAAAAACCCCGAGCATGCTGCCATTTTCATCCTGGACTGTTGTCATGCCGAGTTTCTTGGCTGTTATTTCGAGTAATGCCTTGCTGATGGTAGTGGAAGCGTTGACTACAGGTATGTCACTTCCTCCATGCATGATGTGGGCAACTTTCAGCAGCAGGCGCCGTCCAAGGTTGCCGCCCGGGTGGGAGAATGCGAAATCTTCAGCTGTGAAACCCTTCGCTTGAAGCAGTGCCATGGCCAGTGCATCGCCCATGACAAGTGCGGCAGTAGTGCTGGTAGTGGGAGCCAGCCCCAAAGGGCAGGCTTCCTTGGCAACACTGGCATCCAGATTGATATCCGATTCGCGAGCCAATTCTGAATCCGGATTGCCGGTAAGTGAAATCAAGGGCACACCCTTGCGTTTGAGTATCGGCAACAGGGCCAGCATTTCAGTTGTGGTGCCTGAGTTGGACAGCGCAAGCACCAGGTCATCACGGGTCACCATGCCAATATCGCCATGACTTGCCTCGGCAGCATGGACAAACTGGGCGGGTGTGCCTGTACTGGCAAGGGTAGCGGATATCTTGTTGGCAATATGCCCCGACTTTCCCATGCCTATAACTACCACTCTGCCTTTGCAATGGAGAATCAGTTCGCAGGCACGGGCAAAATCATCATTGATCCTTTCCTGCAATGCGGCGATGCAATCCCGCTGCAGCTGGATGGTATGCAGACCTGATTTTATGAAGGTGTTTTCTGTCATGATGCGGGGCTGGCCATAACAAGCAGGGCAGTGTATGCCAAATAAAAAATGATGAAAACTGTTCCCGTTTTTCTGCCGATTTCCCCACTTTTCCGCTTTTGCCAGAAAAATATGGCAGACATGAGCAGGGTGAACATCAGCATGACAGGATAGTCTCTGATGACGATATCCCTGCCGGAAGGTATGCCGGCAAAGATGGCGGGAAGTGGCAGCACTATAAGCAGGTTCAGGATGTTCGATCCAACCACATTGCCGATGGCAAGCTCGTGATGTCCTTTTCGGGCACTGGCCAGAGAAGTTGCCAGCTCTGGCAGACTGGTGCCCATGGCAATAATGGTCAGTCCTATAACCAGCTCGGAAATGCCAAGTGCTGTTGCAATATTGCTTGCTCCCCATACCAGTATACGGGCACTGGCGATCATGACGACCAGCGCAGTTGTCATCACGAAAACCGATTTGCCCAGAGAGTCTTCTCCGGGTACAACAGAAACATTTTCAGTGTTTTCAGCTACTGCAGAGGGATTGGCGCGGTACATGTACCAACTGAAGACGCCAAGCATAATGAGCATCAGAATGCCGTCCAGAGGACCCAAATTGCCATCGATTAGCAACAGCAAAAATCCTGCCGAGATTGCAACCAGAAACGGTATTTCGAACTTGAGGATGGTCTCCGGCACCCTGACATTGCATACAAGGGTTGTAATACCCAGTATCAATCCGACATTGGCGATGTTGGAGCCAATGACATTGCCTATGGCGATTTCCGGGGAACCGCTCAGGGAGGCTGCAATGGAAGTGAACACTTCCGGTGCTGAGGTGCCGAAAGCAACAATGGTAAGCCCTATAACCAGAGGGGAAATCCCAAGCAAGAGGGCCGTATTGGCGGCACCTTCAACGAAGCTGTCAGAGCTTTTGACAAGTCCGTAGAATCCGGAGAGCAGGGCCACAAAAGCCAGAATCAACAAGGGCATGGTTTCAGACAGGGAAATGTGAATGGCAAACGGAATGCCTCTGGCTCGCCAGCAGACAAGGCGTTTTCGTGTATTGTACGGCACAATTGCAGTACCGGGATCATGGCCGGGGAATCCAGTCGATGCGGTTTATGGGAATTTGCCTTTGCACTTGCATTCTTTGTCATATTGTCATGTTAACCGATACTTCAGGTTGGGTCGCACAGTGCTTTAAGGTAAAATGCCCAGCTGTCTGCAACCTGCGGGCAATATGATATTCGCCCCGGAGGCAAATCGATGAAATTCACGGCCAGGATGATGGTCCAGTCTTTTCTGGGCATGCTGTTGGTCATGGCAATTCAGGTACAGGCTGCCCAGAGCAGTATAAGTGCCGAGACAGCTGTTGATGCCTATATATGCAACCTGCGCACTGAAATGGACCGTATAAAACCACTTTACGAGACAGACAGGCCTGCATATTTCAACGCAGTGGGGGAAGCACTGGCCAGGTTTGTGGATTTCAGAGAGGTGGCAAGGGGGGTAA
>JAURLQ010000087.1 GCA_030831125.1 Gammaproteobacteria bacterium | reverse complement strand
CGCCGCCAGTTCGTCAATGCATTCATCCACCAGGCCCGCGATGGTCAGTGCGCCATTGTAAACAGGTATGCATATGGAAAGTTTCATGCAGCTAATGGATCCCGGGCATGGTGCATCGCCTTGCCTTCTATTGGCAAATATAAACGGCTATTCCAATGGCGTCGAGCAGGAAATGTCAGCGCCTTACGCAATGGCAAAACCTGTCGCAAGGCAGGTACCGGCAAGCAAGGGCAAGGTAATCAAATTGCGAACAGTTATAGCCTGGCCTCTGTGGGCCGCTTATACGGGATCAATACCCGCACGCTGGCAGTAGTATTCCCAGGCACGTGGCAGTGCCAGGTCTGAAAATTGTGAAGCAGTAGCTGCAGCCACCTCTGCTTCATTCAGCAGAGCTGGTTCGCCCAGTTGTCTTGCCTGCAGCAGCACCTGGGCATTCACTTGCAAATAGATCGCAGTGAGTACAGCTCTTGGAATATCTGTGCCTGTAACAACCGCACCATGACCTCGCATCAACAGACAGGTATTGTCACCAAGCGTTTCTGCGAGACTGTGGCCCTGTTCAATCCGGCGGACCAGCATGTCGGTATCACCATATTCATTGCGAATGTCCCAAACCGGAATTTCAGCACCGATGATTGCAGCTGCATGAACCACTGGTTTGAGGGCCACATCTGTTACGGTAAAGGGCAGCACCGCATAGGCATGATTATGCACTACCGAGTTGATCTCGGGCCGGGCGGCATAGATTGCCGCATGGATCATGCGTTCCCCGTAGGGTGTACGGCCACGTTGATCCAGAGGAACCCCATCCAGATCGAACTCCATCAGGTCTTCCAGCTCGACAAGTGCAGGGCTGCGTGAGCGCGACATCACAAACTGCATCGGGTTGCGTGGATCGCGCACACTCACATGGCCAAAGGCATCAACTATGTTTTCATTGGCCAGAATGCGATTGGCTGCCAATAGCCGCTGGAATTCCACAAGTCCAGGAACATCGGGTTCAGTTTGTGCCAGAAGGCCGGAGGAAAAGGGCAGCGTACCGAGGCCGGCCATACCAAAAGCCTGCAGTAATTGGCGTCTGTGCCTGAAAAGCATCTGGGTCATCTTTTTCCTTTCGGCTTTGTGCCGGTCAGTAATCCGGATTTCCTGCAACTGGGGACCGACCTACTGCATGAATCCACCCTGCCAGTCTTCCTGCGCACGGGAAATAACATAGGCATGGATATCTTCAACCTGGGCTTCGGTCATATCGGGTTGTACCGGCATACCTTTGTCGGCACGTGTGCCCTGCAACACAATGGTATTGAATTCGGCATGCACTTCTTCAGTCATGTAGCGCAGATCCTTGAGTCCACCTATTGCGCTCTGGCCATGGCACAGCTGGCAGTTGGTGGCGAAGAGTTCAGCACCACGATCAATCTGTTCGCGTGAAAACTGCGTTGATGGCGGGGCGACCAGTTCACCCGGATCCTGTGGTGGTGGCAACTCAACTCCGGAGGCATCCAGTGCAAAGACCAGGAGGCGGGCAGGAGAGTAACTGAAAGGCACTCCACCTTCATTCAATCCATAAACCAGCGCGCTGTTCCAGCCGGCATTGAGGGCAATGTACTGCTTGCCATCCACCATGTAGGTAATCGGTCCGCCGGGCGCCACACTGTCTACCGGCATCTCCCACAACAATTCGCCATCATCGGCGGCATAGATGGAAACCGTTTTGCGAATGGTGCTTTGTGCTACGAGGTTACCCGCTGTTGCCAGGGTGCCACCGCTACCCGAATGCGGATGCGGTACGCGCCAGGCTTCTTGCTGGGTAGCCGGATTCCAGGCCAGCAGAAAACCGTATTCTGTTTCCTGCATCTGCTGGTTCAACTCGCGGCGCAGTTCGGGCTCCTGACGACCGGGTGCATAGGTGGAACGCCCCAACTGGAACTCGAATTCCCCTTCAGGAGCAACAGATGAAACATGGGTAGTGTAATGCGCCGGGGTATAGACCAGTCCGGTAAGCGGGCTGAAAGACATCGGATTCCAGCTGTGACCACCGCCGAATCCGGGGCTCATCAGTTTGGGCGTTTCGGTGGGGCGGGCATCGGGGTAAAGCACCGGACGACCGGTTTCGATATCGATGTACTGCGCCCAGTCGTTGCCTTCAACAAAGGCTTCTGCAGACAACAGTTCGCCAGTTGCGCGATCGAGCACATAGAAGTAACCGTTCTTCGGGGCATGCATGATGACTTCACGTTCTGCGCCGGCAATTTCCAGTTCGGCCAGCATCAGCGGTGCCGTGCAATCGTAATCCCATTCCTCGGCTGGAATTTCCTGATAGTGCCAGCGATATTCACCAGTGGTGGCATCTACTGCCACGATGGAGCACAGGAAAAGGTTGTCGCCACCACCGGGACTGCGATGACGCATCAAATGGGGTGAGCCGTTTCCGGTACCGAAGTAAACCAGATTCAGATTGGGGTCATGGATAATGCCGTCCCAGTTGTTGCCGCCACCACCCATGGTCCACCATTCGCCGGTCCATGTGGCAGCAGCCATGTCCATCACGGAATCCGACGCCTCGCCATCGGCTACACCGGGCTCTCCCGGCACTATGAAGAATCGCCAGGCTTTTTCCCCGGTTTCTGCATCATAGGCGGTCATGTAACCGCGTGAACCCACATCTCCCCCACTGTTGCCTATGACCACCAGACCGTCGGCCATGCGGGGGGCTCCGGTAATGGACAGGGGTTGTCCTTCAATTCTGGTATCGGTTTGCCAGATCTCCTCGCCAGTGGCGGCATCAACCGCAATCAGGCGACCATCGAGTGAGGCAATGATGATTTTGCCGTTCCATGCCGCAACACCGCGACTTACCGTGCCACAGCAGGTAATGCGGGAGTATTCCGGAGGTACTTTGGGATCATAGGTCCACAATTCTTCGCCGGTCACGGCATCGTAGGCGGTAGTTACGCTCCAGGCAGAAATGTTGTAAAGCACACCATCAATGAACAAAGGCGTGGCTTCCACACCACGACGAGTGCCGAGTTCTGCATACCAGGCCAGTCCCAGTCTGTTGACATTGCTTTCATTGATCTGGTCGAGCGGACTGAAGCGCTGTTCCTTCCAGGTGCCGCCATAGGTCATCCACTGTCCGGGTTCGTTGATGGCATTTTCATACCGGGCCTGATTCACGTCGGCAGGTCTGGCAGATGTAGTATTGGCAACAAGACCGGTAACAGTTACAGCAGCAGTAGTCGAAGTAGATGTTGTTGTCTGCTGATCGCCAGAATCCCTGCAGCCAGCCAATACCAGTGCAAGTGCAAATGTAATGGCAATTGATGGAGCTCGAAGCATGTTGCTCAACCTCTTATAGGGGCGGGTAGTTTTTCAGGTTGCGGGAGAGTAAAGCAGTACCGTACCGGGAATTCAATGGTGCAGCGTAGCCTGTCACGGGCTGGCTTCTGGATTTGTATTTGCCAGGACGTAATAAGCGCAGGGAAAATCACGTTTGGGTGTGTGGTGAATTCTGTTGTCGACAAATTGCATGCCCAGTTTTTTCATCACCCCGATGGAGCCGTGGTTTTCACTATCGGCAATTGCACAGAAAAGCCTGATAGACGGGTTGCCTTGCAGGGTTCGCATGATGTTTCCTGCGGCTTCTGTTGCAATACCCTTGCCCCAGCAGTGGCGTTTTAAACGCCAGCCGAGCTCAACATTGTCGTGCTCGTGATAATGGGTGCCAAAGCCGTAATCCCGCACCAGTATCCATCCCAGATATTCACCCGTGCTGGTGAGCGTGACTTCCCAGATGCCATGCCCCCGCTCAGGATCAGTGAAGGCAAGCATCCGCGGCAGAAAGTAATTGTCGATGTCTTCCCGTGGCGTGGGCTTCCCGTCATTGAGGAAACGCATCACTTCCGGATCCTGGTCAAGCTCGAAAAAAAGGTCAGCATCGGCGCTACCCATGAGCCTGTAGGAGAGTCTTGCAGATGGCGCAATGAACAAAGGCATGTTCAGTTGTTCTGGGTACTGTTTCTTCTGGTGTGCAACCATTTGTCCAGCTGGTTCGCAAATGCCTGCTTGTCCTGTTGGTTCAATGGTGCAGGTCCGGAAGTCTGCACGCCGGCGTTGCGCATGGTTTCCATGAAGTTGCGCATGGTCAGCCTTGCCTTGATGGTGCCGGCTGTATGCAGGGTACCTCGAGGACTTAGTGCAAGCGCGCCCTTGTCGATGACATCTGATGCAAGCGGGATATCCTGGGTTACTACAAGATCGTCAGCCTGAACGCGCCGCGCAATTTCATTGTCGGCAATATCAAAACCCTTGGGTACCTGCACCATGGAAATGAATTTCGATCTGGGCACAGGGATGTACTGGTTGGCAACAAAGGTCACCTCGATTGATTCCCGTTCGGCAGCACGGAACAGCATTTCCTTGAGTGCCACAGGGCAGGCATCTGCATCAACCCAGATTTTCATGATTTATCCGTCTGGTATCAGGGTTACATGCCGAAAAAATTCTCCCCTGACAAATTTCATTCATTGCTGTGCAAGCGCCGCTTCCGCAGTTGAAATCAGATAGGCGCGCAGGGCTTCCGTTTCACCGTGTTCCAGTCTGTCGCTGAATGAAGCCATGCCATTGGGCGACAATGCACCGCCAAGCACGATGGTATCGAACAAACCCTGGTCATGCAGTGCAGGTGTGCGGCGCAGGTCGGGAAAACTGGAGCGCGCTGCACCGCCGCGACCATGGCATAGCTGGCAGTGTTCAGTGAACACAAGTTCTCCGGCAGTAATCAGCTCCGGTGTTCCGAACTGTTCTGGTGGTGCGATCGGGCGCTGTGTGAATTCAGGCAGATCCGGTAGTTCGGTGTTGCTGCCGAGTTTGAATACCAGCAGGCGGGCACCATTGGGCGCATAGTAACCCCCGTCAGCGGGACCGCCTACGGCCAGTGCCACATACTGCTCATTGTCTATTTCATAACTGATCGCAGCAGCGAACACGGAAGTTTTGGTATCGAACTTCCAGAGCCTTGCTCCGGTGGTGGCGTTATAGGCCACGAACTCCCGGTTGGGGTTGTTGCCATGGAACACAATATTGCCGCCTGTAGCGAGTGCGCCACCGGTAACCTGTATGCCACCACGTGGATTGACAAATTCCTCGCTACGCCACACTTCACGCATTTCAACCGGGTCCCAGGCCACCAGACGTCCGGTGAAGCTTTCGGCGGAACCGGGGTTCTCCGCCAGATGTTCGGCGCGAGCGTCGGCAGAGCCGGTCAGGTACAAATGGCTGGTGGCCGGAATATAGACCCATCCTGTGAGCGGGCTGTAGGACATAGGTTGCCAGGCATGCCCTCCGGCAGGACCGGGCAGCAGCTCGATGGCTTTACCGGTGAGGTTGTAGCGGGCTTCGGGATTTTCAAAGGGACGTCCGGTTTCCTTGTTGATGCCGGTGGCCCAGTTCACATCAGTATAGGGTTCAGCATTGAGCAGTTCACCAGTGGCCACATCCAGCATGTAGAAGAAACCATTCTTTGATGCCTGTGTAACCACATGGCGCATAACACCATCAACTTCCAGATCCAGCACCATCAGCTGCT
>JAURLQ010000086.1 GCA_030831125.1 Gammaproteobacteria bacterium | reverse complement strand
GTTGCGCACATGGAATACTCCATGGCACTGACTTTTCTGCCAGACGGCAGCATGTTGGTAGTCAACCGCCGCGGGCAACTGTTTCGTATTGCGGATGGCAACATGACAGAAATACAGGGTGGTCCACCTTCTGTCTTTCGGGGTGAATCCGGTGCCCCCGGTGGTGTGCACGGCTATATCGATATCGCACTGCATCCCGATTTTGCCACCAACAACCTGATCTATCTGAGCTATACCAAACCCATGGCAGATGGTGAAAGCAGCATAGCCCTTGGTCGTGGCCGCTGGACCGGTTCTGCACTGGCAGATTTCGAGGATATCTGGGGAGGCATCGGTGAAACCGGCGGCACTTCACGCATAGCCTTTACCAGGGACGGCAAGATTGTGATGACTACCAGCACCAATGGTCCACTGGGAGATCCCCAGAATATCAATGATCCTGCCGGCAAGGTACTGAGACTGAATGATGATGGCAGCATCCCGCCAGACAACCCGTTTACTGGCAGAACAGATGCACGCGGCGAGGTCTACTCGATCGGCCATCGTGGAGCTCTGGGGCTGACCATACATCCGACCACTGGAGAAATATGGCAGAACGAGAATGGTCCCAATGGTGGTGATGAGATCAATGTGATCGAACCCGGCCTCAATTATGGCTGGCCACTGGTGAGTCTCGGACGTTCCTATCAGGGGCCATGGCAGGCGGAAGCACCCAGTCACGAGGGCTTCCAGCCACCAGTGGTTTACTGGATGCCGGCAATTGCAGTATCCGGGATGACCTTCTACACCGGTGATGCACTGCCCCGCTGGAAAGGAAATGTGTTTGTCGGCTCCATGCGTACAGGAGAGATACCAGGCACCGGTCATCTGGAACGCATTGTCCTGAACGAAAACATGGAAGAGTTGAGAAGGGAAAGCCTGCTGGTTGATCTGCGCAAGCGGGTACGAGACGTAAAACAGGGACCGGACGGTTTTATCTACGTGGCACTTGAAGAGCGTGATGGTGGCGTGTTGAGGATAAGGCCGGCGCCGTGATGACCGGGCAGAATAGAAACGGAGAGACGGGCGCATCTGCATGCGCCCCTGCGTTCAGAGGACAGATGTCAGAAGATAGATGACAGACAGGGCCTGGGGCATACGAGTCAGCTTGCCGATCCGGTTAGTCCAGGGCCTACTCCCTGCCTGTGACAGGATTCGCGTAATGGAATGGTGGCAGGAAAGCACGGGGATACATTTCAAAATACATGCTGGGTGGCTCGTCAGGCGGATTGTTCTGATTGATGCCCGGTGCAGGTCGCCAGACCAGATTTTCCCAACCGGTATCATAGTTGGCGAAATAGGTGTTCATCTGCTGGTCCTTCAGGATTTGCCACACACCGTCGCGTTTCACAAAGATGTTTTCATAGGTACCGCCCATCCATGTGCCAGCACCACCATAACTGCCCATCATGCTGAAGGCCCTTGAACGCATCCGGGCAGTCTGGCCATCAGGGTCTATGTGTATAACTGGCTGATACTGCATATGGTTATGCAGGGTCGCTTCCAGCTCACCCTGCACTCCATACAAATCCAGATTGCGACGTACACTCGCCCTGCCCCTGTACACACCACGCAAGGCAATTTCGATACTGCCTTCCTCCGCGAAGATGCCGGCCAGATCATCCCACTGGTTGCGGGCCAGATAGTATCCGTAGATGGTGTGCAGTCTCTCGAGGGCATCGGCATCTGCCAGCAATGAGGTACGGCTTTCAAGTTCAGCAAGCCTTGACTGCAATATAGCAGTCTCTGGCACCGTGAATACGGCACCGGCAAGTGGGTCATAGGGAACGCTGACAGGATTCTGGTAATGGAAAGGCGGCACACTGACTGCCGGATAATTTTCGTATTCTGAAGTTGGCGGAAGATCGGGAGGCAGACTTTCGCTTGGCAGACTGCGGGGCAATGCTGTTACTGCCCAGCCTTCTTCATACGGCGTCTGCATTGTTGAATACAAATGCAATGCACTTATCTTCCATACCCCATCCTGTAGTTCATACGCATTCTCGTAGATACCGGTACCCCAGCGGGCATATTCACCATGCCGGGCTTCCTGGGAAAACAGATGCCAGCGCCCCCAGGCCTTACCATCAGGATACACATGCACGACAGGTTGCAGTTGCATCTGGTCATTCAGCAATCCCTCCTGCGGCCCTTCATCACCAAGGGATTGCAGATACTGCAGAATACGCGCCTTGCCGATATACACACCGCTGCCACCAAGCTCGAATGTCGCATCATCCGTAAACAGGTCTGCAGCCTGAGTCCACAGGTTCTTGTCGATATAAAACCCGAATATCCGCTGCAGGTTTTCAATTTCGTTTTCAGCCTCATAGGTGAATATTTCATATTCCAGGGCGGCGAGCTCAGTGGCCAATCTGGTGGATACATCATTGTTTTGCGCGTCCGAGTGCAATACAGACACTGCAAGGCCCAGGGCCGACGCTACAACTGCAACATGTTTGAGTTTGAATATGTTCATGGCCTTGCTCCTGCGGATGCAGGGTTGTATCTGCCTACCGGATTGGCAAAGGAAAATGGCGGCAGAAAGGTCGTCGGCCACCAGCCTTCATCGTAGGTAGGAGCTGCATCCGGTGGCAAGGTATCCGAGACCCATACCCCATGATTGACATCCTCGTGCCTTGCCCAGCCACCCTCATATGGCACGAGAATACTCTGATGCCAGTGCAGCCTGCTGATCTTCCATATCCCGTCTTCCCTGACATATTCGTTCTCAAATGGCCCTTCACCCCAAAGTGCCTGTTCACCATACTGCCCTGTCAGCATGATGGCCCGCCATCGGGCTTTGGCAGTGCTGCCATCTTCTGACAATGTAACAACCGGCATGAGTTGCAGATACTCATTGAGCTGCCCCTCTCGCAATCCCTGTTCACCGCTGTTCAGGGCATACAGAAACTCCCGGATCCTGTTTCGGCCGCGATAGACTCCATCCCTGGCCCATTCTATCGTTGCATCTTCCGCAAACAGGGCAGCAACCTCATCCCACAAGGCTTCTTCCATGTAATAGCCGAAACTGCGTTGCAGGCGCTTGATTTCATTGGCATCCCGGATTTTGCCCAATCGGGTTTTTAACGCATCAACCCGGGCCTGCAAGGCTGCGGATTCGGCAGCATCAGCTCCCCTGCCTGCATCCGGGCTGTCACCACATGCGCTGGTCAGCAACAGTATTGGCAAAATCAGGAAAAACAGCTGCTTCATGGTGTGTTCCCCAGTTGTACAAAGTCCGGCTATCGGGCGGAATTTGAATCCGAGTATAGGCATATGACGGAGTATTTACACCTGCACCATGCTTCACGGTACACTTGAGCCATGGACAAAATACGCCTCATGCTCAATACCCTGCTGCTCTGCCTGGCCTGCTCACAGCTGCTGATGGCGCAGCCCATTGCGGAATTCGCAGGAAGCTGGGTCATCAACGAAGAACTCAGCGACAGTACCGACCGTCAGGTTGAAGCAGCCCTGCGTGCTGCAGGGGAGAAAGTGCGGAGACGACTGTTTGATACACGCAAGGACCGATACCGGGGAGGACCACCCGAGCAGGAACTTTACGACCGTATTTCGTACGACAATGTGCTGAAGATTGATTTCGACAGCGAAACCTGGATATTTACCTACGCAGACGATTTCATAAGGCCTGTTTATACAGACAATCGCAGCCGTTCAGTAAGCCTTACAGGTCTGGATGAAGTAGAGGATTTTTCCTTTGCACACTGGGAGGATGAAAAACTGATGGTGGAAGCAAGACCCAGAGATGGCGGGTTTGCAGACGAAACCTATAGCCTGATCAACGAAGGCACACAACTGCAGGTGGAGCTTTATATCAAACCGCGCAATTTCCAGGTACCGGTTGAAATTCGCAGAGTCTACGACCGGGCGCCCTGATTTCAGCCATTCTCTTCATCAAGCATGGTTCTTTCTTGCTGGAGTTTTTTCTCCAGATGCCAGGTAAGTGCAGGATATGCCAGCACTTCAAGCCCCAGTAGTGTTGCAAAATACATGGCGCCAAAAGGAATGACATCCTTTGTGTTTTTCCAGACATCAATATCCACGTCCAGATTCAGCTCCAGCTGATAGGTAACGTAGAAGAATATGGCTGTTGACCAGCGTAACAGGGAAAGAAAAGTCCTGCAGACACCGGATAACCAGTCAAAAACAAGCAAGGTTCCCCCGCCATAGGTAAGACAAACCAGCAGCGTGTAATAGATCATCCCGGCGGTGCCATCCACATCATAGGCCAGCCACGCAAATCCGAATCCGAAAACCGCAAAAACCAGACGACGCAACCACAACGACAGTTTGCCAGGCACAAAAAACAGCAGGGGAAGTATCAGCAGGATACCGCTTGCTGCTGCAAGGAACTGTGCCTGCATGATGTAACCAAGGGTTTCTGTATCAAATCCGGGCAGGAATCTGCCGGAGAACAACAAGGGAAAATTGAAAGCCAATGCCATCAGCATCAGGGGTACGGCCGATAACAGGCAGTATATCAGTATATCCTGCTGGAAGCTGGCTTTATGCACGCGACTACTGGTCCACCTTTTCGCTTGAGGGCTTTGCAATACTGCAGCATGGAGGTCCATGACTGGAGCGAAAGCAAAATCTTAGCATGTATGCTGCCAATGGCGCACACCCCAGTGCTCAGACCGGCAGTATTGCCTGCAGTGCAAACCAGCTGGCAGTGTTTTTGGTCACCGCAATACCAACGATATAGACAAAGGTAAAAATGGCCAGGAAAAAGGAGCCAATCCTGATCTGTTTGGTTTTGCCACGATTCAGCGCAATTCCGACAAACAGCAGATAGAACATAAGCAATGTTACCTTGAGTGTCAGCCAAAGCTGGTTGAATAGACCGAAATTGACCATGAAAGCCATGGTTCCGCCACTGGCCAGAAACACGGAATCGATGACATGTGGTGTCAACAATACTGCCTTGTGATTAAGCCATTTGGATTCAATGACCATCAGATAGGCCCTGAACAGGAAGCCCGTGAAACTGATCAGGGCGCAGGTCATGTGTATGGTTTTGACTGTCAGATACATTACTGGAACTACACTGCATGAACGGGACAAAAGGGCAGGACCTGTCCTTGCCCAACCAATCAGGAGATTATCAGATCAATCGTCAGAAAATGTGACATCCTGCAGATCACTGCTCATACCCTGCTCCCAGGTAGACCAGCCCGAAAGCATGCCGCAGGGAACTCGTTGCAGGAAGGCTTCAATTTCTCCCGGCAAGCCGTTTTCCACTCGAAAAAGCTGCGTGATATACCAGGTCCAGGACTGAAAAATAACAGTACTAACGTGAAAAGGTATTTCTTCATTTTCTGGTTATTTTCCGGATAGCATGCCAGAAGCGCGGAAAGCCTACTGGAATCGGGAAAGGATTAAAAGTCACCACAGGGATAGCCCAGCGCTTCATACAGATCTCCTGCCTGGGCCATGAAGCACTCTACCTGATCAGCATTTAATCCTTCCCGGTAGCCAAGCCGTCCGGTGTCAAAAGCATGCTGGCCCATTAGCGCTTCAAAATGCTGGACCAGCGCTTTTGCTTCATCAGCAGCGTTCTTGCCTGTGCTGCAGAACTGCAACACCCTTTCAAGGCTTGCAACGGGCTGCCTTACCAGATCCTCGAAGCGCAGTTCCAGGTAATGTTCCTGATGATCCTGCATGGCAAGCCGGGTTCTTTCGAGCAGACCTTTCCAGTTATAGGCAAGTGTTTCCACATCTGCCCAGCCAAGACTGTATCCGGAAGCTGCCACCTGCAGACCGTCTCGCACCAGATAGATGATTTTGCATGGACCAATACTTTCCCGCAGCTCACAGGCAAAACGGCCAATTTCAGGCGTTTTGTTCACCCAGTTTTGTTTGCCCGCTGCCTGACACTGTAAACTGGCAAGCCTGGTAATCAGTTTACCCGTGCCTGCGTTGAGACTGTTGTAATCATTTCCTTCCCCGACTTCCTTCTGCCAGTCCTGCAATGCCGCCAATACCTCCTCCCGGGAATACAGCAGACAGTCATTACCCAGCGGATAGCGTTCATGTGCAGCCTTGCCACTGGCCTTCGCACCACTGATTTTTGCAAAGGTATCAGTGACATTCGCATGCACCCGGGAGATGACGGCTTCAGCACTGAAGCCAGCCGGTTTTGGTGGTACGCAGTAGCCGTATTCAAAGGCTGCGGTTTCCCTGCCACTGAGGACATGCATCCATCGGAGGATTTCGCAAAGCTCCCTTGTTTCGAACCACGCGGCAAGCGCCGGATGCATACCCAGAAGATTGGCCAATAGCGTTGTGCCACTGCGGAATCCGCTAATGAAAACCGGCAAATTTCCCATCAAACTGTCTGCTAGCCTTTTTATCGTGAGTTAATATGCAGTCGGGCAGTATAACCAAGGTACTGTGCCTTGACCCATGACTTGATGAGCAAAAAATTTATGCTGCTCCGGGTCCCTGTGATAAATTAGTGCCCCTGTTTTACTGACCGGAAGCCAGAAGTAATGACCAAACCCTGTAATCCACCCGATCCGAATACCAGAACCCCGAAGTTCAAACTGCCTGCCAATGCCACGGATGCCCATTGCCATATCTTCGGGCCTGCAGACAAATATCCTTTCGATCCGAATCGTTCCTACACCCCACAGGATGCAGGACTGGACCTGTTCAAGAAACTGCAGGGCATACTGGGCCTGACACGGGCCGTACTGGTAAATGCCAGCTGTCATGGTGTGAACAATGATCCCATTATTGATGCCATAGCACAGAGCGGCGGTGCATACAGGGGCGTGGCCAACATCGACAAAAGCTTTGATGAAAAGGCAATAGAGGATCTCGACAGCAAGGGTATCCGGGGCTGTCGTTTCAACTTTGTCCGTCATCTGGGTGGAGTGCCCGACATGGACGAATTCCATCTCATCATCAACCGGATCAAACAGTTCAACTGGCATGTAGTACTGCATTTTGATGCCGTGGATCTGGTGACATTCGAGGACCTGCTGGACAATCTGCCGGTTCCCTACATTATTGACCATATGGGTCGTGTACCCACCAAAGACGGCCTTGACCAGCGCCCCTTCCAGATTCTGCTTGAATTCGCCAAGCGCGATAACTGCTGGATAAAGGTATGTGGCTCTGAACGAATTTCTTCCATGGGTCCACCGTTTACCGATGCCATACCCTTTGCCAAAGCCATCATAGAAACGGCACCCGACCGCGTACTGTGGGGAACCGACTGGCCACATCCGAACATAAAACTGCATATGCCCAATGATGGCGACCTTGTGGACCTGATTCCGCTGATGGCAGAAACCACTGAAATCCAGCAGAAACTGCTGGTGGACAATCCGCACAGGCTTTATGGTTTCAGTAACTGAATACGGCCGGAATAACTGATACAGCAAGGGCAAATAATGAAATACAACAGCATCATCGACTGCATCGGCAATACACCACATGTGCGCATCAACCGGCTTTTTGGCGACAGCGCTGAAGTGTGGATGAAACTGGAACGTGCCAATCCCGGCGCAAGCATCAAGGACCGTATTGCGAAGGCGATGATCGAAGATGCCGAACAGTCCGGCCTGCTGAAGAAAGACACCCTTATTGTCGAGCCCACTTCAGGCAATACCGGCATAGGCCTGGCGCTGGTTGCTGCAGTAAAAGGCTATCGCCTTATTTTGACCATGCCGGAATCGATGTCGGTGGAAAGACGACAGATCATGAAATCACTGGGTGCTGAAATCTCCCTTACCACCAAGGAAAAAGGTATGGGTGGTGCGATTGAACGTGCGCGTGAAATAATGGCAGAAAATCCGGACAGCTGGATGCCTTCGCAGTTCACCAATTCGGTCAATGTGAAGGTGCACAAGGACACAACAGCCATGGAAATTGTGGCCGATTTTCCTGACGGACTCGACTACCTGATTACAGGTGTAGGCACAGGAGGTCACATTACCGGTTGTGCTGCAGTACTGAAGGAGAAATTTCCGGCTATCAAGGTACTGGCAGTGGAACCTGAGAAATCCCAGGTTATCGCCGGCAAGGAGAAAGGCCTGCACCGTATCCAGGGAATAGGCGCCGGTTTCATTCCTGAAGTGCTGGATACTGCACTGCTTGATGGCACCATTGCCGTTAGCGAAGAAGCAGCTTTCGATATGGCGCGTCGCTGTGCTGCTGAGGAAGGCATCTTTGTGGGCATTTCCTCGGGAGCAACCCTGGCAGCAGTCAACAGCTATCTGCCAAAAATACCATCCGGGTCAAGAATCCTGGTTTTCTGTTACGACACCGGGGAGCGCTATCTCTCCATTCCCGATCTTTTTGCCGCTTCCTGAAAACAAGTGGGGTCAAATGAAATTCAATCCATGGAATTGGATTGAATTTCATTTGACCCCGCTTTTTCATTTCTTCAGTCGGTAACCTGTTTTGAAAATCCAGTACAGGATGACCGTGCAGATCAACAGGAAAAGTCCGGTCATGCCCAGACTCACGCCCACATTCACATCCGCGATCTCGTAGAAGCTCCAGCGAAAACCGCTGACAAGATATACAACCGGGTTGAACAATGTGACTGTCTGCCAGGCCTCAGGCAGCATCCTGATTGAATAGAAGCTGCCACCCAGAAAGGTAAGCGGCGTAATGATCAGTAGTGGAATGATCTGCAGTTTCTCGAAACTGTCTGCCCAGATGCCGATAATGAACCCGAACATGCTGAAGGTAATGCAGGTAAGCACCATGAACAGCAGCATCATGAAAGGATGCATAATCTGCAAGGGTACAAACAGGGAAGCTGTAACCAGGATGATGCTGCCAATCATCAACGATTTGCTGGCAGCGGCCCCGACATAGGAAATGACTATTTCCAGCGGCGATACCGGCGCAGAAAGGACTTCATAGATGGTGCCGATGAAGCGCGGAAAATAGATACCGAATGAGGCATTGGAAATGCTTTCAGTGAGAATGGACAGCATGATGAGACCCGGCACCAGAAAGGCACCATAGCTGATGCCATCTATATCTGTCATGCGTGAGCCTATGGCGCTGCCGAACACTACGAAATACAGGGAAGTGGACAGTACTGGCGAAATAATGCTCTGCGCAATGGTGCGAAAAGTACGCGCCATTTCGAATTTGTAGATTGCCCTGATCGCATGGATATTCATTTCTTCACCAGGTTCACAAAGATTTCTTCAAGGGAATTCTGTTTGGTTTCCAGGTCACGGTAACGGATGCCGGCATTGTCGATGGCATCCAGCAGATGAGTGATGTCGGAACTCTCACTCTGGGCATCGTAGGTATAGACCAGGGTTGAGCCATTGTCCTGCAGGCGCAGATTCCACTGTGACAACTCGGGTGGCAAACTAGCAAGTGGTTCAAGCAAGAGCAAGAGCAGACGTTTTTCGCCAAGTTTCTGCATCAGTACCGTCTTTTCTTCAACCAGCATGATTTGTCCCTTGTTGATGACACCAATGCGATCTGCCATTTCCTCGGCCTCATCAATGTAATGCGTGGTCAATATGATGGTTACACCTGATTTTCTGAGCTCCCTGACAACATTCCACATGTCCTTGCGCAGTTCCACGTCAACTCCGGCAGTGGGTTCATCCAGAAACAGGATTCTGGGCTCATGGGAAAGTGCCTTTCCAATCATGACACGACGCTTCATGCCACCTGACAGTGTAATGATCTTGCTGTGTTTCTTGTCGAGCAGCGACAGATCTTTCATTACCTTGTCGATATGCGTCTGATCCGGCTTCTTGCCGAAGATGCCCCTGCTCAGCGATATGGTGGCGTTGACCGACTCAAAGGCATCAGTGGCCAGCTCCTGTGGCACCAGCCCTATGAGCGACCTGGCAGCACGATAGTCCCTGACTATGTCATGCCCATCAATGGTAATGGTGCCGCTGCTGGCATTGACGATGCCGCAGATAATACTGATGAGGGTGGTTTTACCGGCGCCGTTGGGACCAAGCAGCGCGATGATTTCCCCTTCCCTTATTTCCAGGTTGATATCTTTCAGCGCCTGAAAGCCATTGTCATAGACCTTGTTGAGGCCCTTGATTTCGATGATGGGTGACATTTACTACTATCCAGTAAGCATATGTGTACTACGAACAGTCCCATGCCAGCATGGAGCCGTACCTGTAATTCCGGAGTTGCTACCTGTTCAGGGTGTCTTGCAGGACTGATCCTTTGGGTATTGCGCACAATACGACATCAGCATGTCGCTGATGACGAAACATGCTCCCGATGAGGCATCTGTGAAGGCATTGAGCGTTTCCAGCAGTGGTGCTTGTGCGGCAACTGTTACTGGTGAGGACGCAGGAGTTTGCCCTGTCTTCTGTTCTTCCAGCTGAATTCAGGATTCGGCTGACTCCCCGAGCGCTTTGGGAGCTTCAGATTGCTGACCATGGGCAATTGTTGCAAGGAATAACAGTATCCCTGGCAGGTATACTGACGTCATCGGCATTTTATGTCTTTTGCTCATGAGCCCGATTCTAAAGGGCTTGTCCCGTGTTCGCCAGAGTTTCTACAAACCGGAAGATTTCCCGACTGATCAACAGGAAAAGCAACAATGGCAACGGGATTCCTCGGGTGGACACCCACTTCAATGTCAGTGGCACCCGGCTTCCCAGGGGGAGTCAGCTCGCTCGCTTCCGCTCCTCGCCCGACTCCCCCTGTGCAGCCTTATATACCACCTGGTGTGGGTGTCCCTGAAACATCTCCCTGAAACATCACCCACCATATGCTGCCTTGTATACTTATGTGTGTGTGTGTCCAGTTCAACCTTCTAGGGTTTGAATTCCAGCAGAAGCTTGGGTAGCGGCCTGACATTATTGGGTCTGAGACCGTCTGCGGCATGGATGCCGCAGTCGAGCCCCCATGGATGGGTTCACGGCGTGTCGAAGAAACAATAATGTCAGGTCGCTTTACGCAGTGATCCGGGATGGGCCCGGGACCTCTGGGAGTGACAACGGGACACCCGCCAGACTGATTTGAAAACGAGCACCAAGGTGTTGCGGGTTCGCTCGCGGGCTCCTCACTCCGAACACCTCGTCGCTCTGCCAATTGCAATGGCAAAGGGTGTCCCTGACCTGCTTTCCCCAACCTGCTTCCGGGCCACAAAAAAAAGGGCAGATTGCTCTGCCCTTTTTGTCATGCGGTTGAGGATCAGGCCAGCGTTGGCTTGAGTCCTGCTTCCTGCTCGCTGCTGGTCACAGGTGAATCTGACGGTTTGTCGTCTGACTTCAGCTTGATGAACAGCAACACAATGGCAGAAAGGATGGAGCCAACGCCCATTACCAGACCGACACTTGCGAGGTTGCTGGCCAGTTCCACACCCTGATCCTGGCCTGACTGAAGCAGGAAACCTGCCAGCGCTGGAGACAGTACAGCGCCGAAACGGCCAACCCCGATCACGAATCCTGTACCGGTTGCACGTACATGAGTCGGGAATACATAGGCCACAATAGTGTACAGACCGGAAATGCCGGCATTACCGAAGAATCCGGCAAGACAGGCCATCATGCTCAGGGAGCTGATGTTGAACTCGGATCGGCCGAACATTGCCACACCCAGTCCGGAGAGGAAGATGATCACGATGGACAGGGTTTTCAGTTTGAATCTGGCTGTGAGCAGGCCAAACACCGCGCCACCTAGTGCGCCACCGATATTGGCCCAGGTCAGTACACCTGATGCTGCACTTGCACCTATACCCATCAGTACAACCAGAGTCGGCGTCCACTTGAGGATGTAGTAGAAAGTCACAATATGGAGGAAGTAAGCCATGGTCACCAGAATAGTGCTCATGAGCAGGGTTGGAGAGAAAATGTCCATGACAGATTTCTTGCGAACATCATCAGTCAGGTCAGGCAGGGCATCCACAATCTTGTGGCCTATCTTGGTCAGTGCATGGTTGATGCGCTGCAAGGCACCTTCAGGCTGCTTGCGAGCCAGCCAGTGGACTGATTCAGGTACCAGGAAATACACCACAGGGATAAGGGCAGCCGAGAAAATACCACCGGCGTAGAACATTACACGCCAGTTGGAAGCAACGTCGTTGAGCAGGGCTTTGCCAATTTCACCACAGACAATGCCGCCCAGCGGATAACCGATCACCATCATGGAAATACACAATCCACGGTGTCTGTAGTTTGAAAACTCGGCCACCACGGCATTCGTCGTTGAAAGCATGCCCCCGATACCAAGTCCGGTGAGCACCCTGAAAATACTCAATATTGTCGTGCTGCCGGATGTTGTTGCCAGGAACATGCCACCTGACATGACCACAAGGCAACCCAGCATCATGTTGCGGCGACCAATCTTGTCTGCCACGCCACCGAGGAATATGGAGCCTATGGCCATGCCGATCAGTTCCATTGACAGGACGACGCCCAGCTCTGCCCTGTCTATGCCCCATTCACCCATGATGCCGGGCGCGGAAACACTGATTGCCAATACATCGAAACCATCCATCGCATTGAGCATTACTGTGATCGCCACAATAACGTATTGCATGGTGGTCATCGCCGATTTGTCGATAATTTCGCGTGGGTCTGTCATCTGGATTTTATCCCCTTGGTATTGAAACTCGGTTGCTTGTAATCGTTATGATATTGCGCCGCAAGCCTGCGCCATGGCTGGCAAGCGAGAATAAAGCACCTGTTTTGATATAACAAGCTGAAGCCTGCCTGAACTGTTCATTTGCTTTGCGCGTACAAGACAATGCAATCCACGCTTGTGCATCAAGGCTCGTGCTGACATGTACCAGGCAGCTGCAGTGGCATTGTTGTAGCACATGCACAGGCCCTGCTTTATACTGCCAGCACCTGAATCCCGTGTTCCTGCATGCTGACAGTAGTTATCGGAAATACGCAGGATTGCAGTCGGGGATTTATTAATAATTACTATGAATATCAATGACTAATAGAAGAAACATCATAAAATTTCTGGCAACAGGCAGTGCAGCTGCTGGTATCCCTGTCTGGCTGCCTTCCCGCGCTTTGGCGCAGTCCGGCAACAGTGGTGATCTGCAAAGCCTCAACAACAGCCTGGGCATGATCTCCGGCAATGGCGGCAACATCCTTGTGAAGAAAGCCGGTAATAATGAACTGCTGGTGGTGGATGGTGGTCTGGCAGGCAATGCCCGTGCCCTGCGCCGCCAGATCGAGCTCAGTCTGGATACTCGCCGTTTTGCCACCCTGATCAATACACATTGGCACCCCGAACAAACCGGCCTCAATCTGGAACTGGGCAATCGTAATACCCGCATCTTTGCGCATGAGAATACCAGGCAGTGGCTGGGCACTTCTGTCAAAAGGCTCTGGGAAGACCACACCATTGATCCCCTGCCTGAATCAGCACGTCCAAATGAAGGCTTCTACCACTACGGTGATTTCATGCACGGCAGTGAACGTGTTGAGTATGGTTACCTGCGCCAGTCCCATACAGACGGCGACATGTATGTGTTCTTCACTGCCGATAATGTGCTGCACACCGGTGGTACTGTTTCCAGCGATGGCTGGCCTTTCATGGACTGGTGGACTGGTGGCTGGATTGGCGGCATTGCAGACGGCATGGATATCCTGCTGGATATCGCCAATGATGACACTGTTATAGTCCCGGCAAGCGGCCCGGTCATCAACCGGGCGCAGTTGGCAGAAATGCGCGATATGTATGACGAAATCTTTTCCAGCGTTCGTCGACTCTTCTCTGCTGCCAGTACAACTGGGGAAACTGTTGCCGCCAAACCTGCTGCCGCCTGGGAAGACCGTTATGGCAATGCCGATGAATTCATCAATCTGGCTCACTGGAGCCTGATCGCTCACCTGAGCCCTGATGCATGAGAACTGACTACATGAAACATGACAGTAAACATTGCGAAGCTCCCTCCCTGCTGAGAAAGGCATGCCTGTGCCTTGCAGTTGCCCTTGCAACTGCCGGTGTGAAAGCACAGACCGAAACCCCACAGTTTGAAGCGGCAGCGCAGTCGGACCAGTTCTGGGGTTATCTCAACGACTACTGTATTGACTGTCACAACTTTGAGGACTTTGCCGGTTCTGTGGATTTCACCACCACTTTCCCGACAGATGTCCCGGGCAATCCGGAACTGTTTGAAAAAGTGGTCACCAAACTCAATGGCCGCATGATGCCACCCCCGAACCGTATCCGTCCGGATGAGCGGCGCACCAATGCCTTTGTTGGCTGGCTCGAATCCTATCTTGATGAAGCCGGAGCGCATCGGGATGCCATACGCCATTTGCCTGTGCATCGACTCAACCGCAAGGAATACGGCAATGCCATTCGCGACCTGTTCGGACTCGAAATCAATCCGGCCGAACTCCTCCCCGCAGAT
>JAURLQ010000085.1 GCA_030831125.1 Gammaproteobacteria bacterium | reverse complement strand
TCAGCAAAGTCATAATCTGTCTGAGTGCTTCTGAAAGCCCCTGCAGCAGGAGCAAGCCCCCCATCAGCAGAATCAGGGTTTTGAGCAGATAAACCCATCGCAATCCGCCGGGGTCTCCGGATTGCTCCCGAATGGCCCATGAAGCAGAGACATAGTCCCAGCAATAAATGAGGATAAATATCACAACCGGAAAGAGCAGCAGCATTGTACCGGCAAGGTTGATCAATGCCTGGGTACGGGGCCTTGCCTTGCTGAAGAAAATATCCACGCGGACATGGGCATCGTGTTTGAGCGTATAGGCTGCGCCAACCGTGAAAATCAGCGTATTGAGATACATGATGATTTCCTGGACGGCAATGGAGCCGGTGTCGAAGACGTAGCGGGTCAACACCACATAGCAGGTAACCAGCACCATCAGCACGGCAAACCATGCTGTCAGCCTGCCCAGCCATTCGGTAATGCTGTCAAGTATCGAGATCAGGCGCCCGGGCATCAGGGGTTGGCCTCAGAGCCGGGTCCATGACTGCAGGGTGAACTCCAGTGTTTCAACATTGGTCAGCTGGAAAGTCAGATTGGTAAAAACATTCTGTCCTGCCCGAATCGAGGGCACAGTCAACATATCGTCCGTAAACTCGGCGACCGGCTGGCCGATGTCTTTGAGTTGGATAATCTGGGTGGTCAGCACTTCAACGACAAAGCCGGGCAGGCTGTTATTCTGGCGAAATATCATCTGGTAGATATTGCCTCTGTAACGGACAGGGATGCTGAATCTGCTGAAACTGTAATCACCAAGCGCCCTGATGGCTGCAAGCGGGTCGTCAGGATCAACCCCGGTTCCCTCGGAAACATCACGCTGTGTCTCAAAAGCACGGGAGATAATGACAAAGTCGTCGATACTCAGAGAACCGTCAACTCTCAGCAGGGGGACTTCGCTGAAGGCGCCGCCGAAATCATTGACAAGGTTCACAATGGGCTGTCTTACGACAAGCTCCACAACGGGAATGTCACTGGGGATGATTTGTCCGAAAACAGTGAATCCGCCGTTCTGGTTATCCAGGTTTTCAGAGTTGTCATTCAGGTTTACGAACCATTCACTGTTGGCGCTGTTCGGGTCATCGCCCAGTTTTGCCATGGCGACGGTCCCGGGTAAATTGGAGCGGCTGAACTCGTTAAGTACATTGCCGTCTTTGCGGATTTCTACAGGACCGGAAGCAGGGTCCAGGATATAACCACCAGTCTGTGCAACAAATCCCGGGATAGCACGATGGAAAAAGGTGCCATCGAATCGACCGCTGCGCACATAGCTCAGGAAATTGGCAACTGTCAGAGGGGCGGTATCGCTGAACAGTTCCATGCAGAATTCGCCAATTCCGCTCTCCATACAGACAACATCGGTCAGGATAATCTCTTCATCCGGTCCGCCGTTGGCCAGCTCATTTTCATAATCTTCGCGAGACCCGGGATAGCGGAACACTTTTGTAATGCCCAGAAGGTCATCCGCAGTCAGGCGGGAATCCATCCGCAGCAAGGGGACGGCGTTAAGCATGGTGTCCGGTAGCGCAATCGTTGGGAGTCTGGAAATAACATCCACCACTTCCATGCCGTTACCGATAATACGGGCGAATACGGTGGCGCGGCTGCCAGCGGCATCAAGTGAAGGGTTGTCGCTTACATTGATTCGCCACTCACTGGTGCCACTGTTGATATTGCCGGCAACAGTGACCATTGAAACCGTACCACGCAGGTTGGCCAGGCTGTATTCATTCGGCACGGGAGCTCTTTCTTCAACGTGCAGTCCCTCAAGGGATGCTATGTAACCTCCGGCCTCAATTGCCGTATTGGTACCAGTTTCGCTCTTGTGAATAATGGTGGCGTCAAAATTGGCACTATCGACATAGCCGAGAAAGTTGGCCGTCGTTTGCGGTGCTTCAGACTCCAGCAGCTCCATGCAGATTTCTCCCAGGCGTGTTTCTGCACAGACCACGGTCTGGGCCTGCAGGGATTTTGCCGGTAACAGACTGGCAAGCAGGAAGGAGGCAAGGATAGCAACAGTGGTTTTCATGTTCAGGTAATTCTGTCTTGTGTATCTGTGTCTGGAAAATCCGGAATCCCGGTGTAACCACCTGCTGTGCAGGTGCCGGGAAAAGCCGCGCAACAATACCATAATTACAGGGCATTCTCCTGCATGCCACTCAGGAAGATTGACAGCACTTATTGACAAAAGGGGCAGAAAATCGAGTTCGCTAGCGGATCTTTACAAAAAACACAGGCTTAACACCAAATTTACAGTGTCTTAACCAAACAGGGGGAAAATTAACGGTAATAAAACTGAATACTTAAAAAGCTTTTACAAATGCTCCATAAACTGCGCGGCACATTATATAGCCTGTCCTTCTTCGCACAGCGTCACGGAGCAAATTGCATGAATTTCAAAAAAACACTGCTAGTCACTTCCATCATGGCTGCCATGGTCGCCGCAACCGCTGCCCAGGCTGCTACCCAGCCGGGACTGAATACCAATCTTTTCGGCACCGGCAGCTCTGACGCCGCTTTCAAAGGCGGGGCCACTATCAGCATGGGAGCCAATTTCCTTGCAGAAATTCCAGCTGACCAGAAAGCAGGCATCTGGTCAACTATCACCGTACCGGCTGCTGAAGTAGGCTCTGAAGCAGACATGTACATGGTAATCAATGCTGGTGACAAGTGGTACATGCGCAATGCAACCGGTTTTGTAGAATGGACAGACCTGAAAGTTTCCAGCCTGGTTTCCTACGAAACCAAAACCCTCGGTGCTACTGAATCAGTCAATGTCATGGATCTCGAGACCATGGCGGGTACCACCTTTGATGGCAAAACCCTGCGCGTGCATATTGGTTACATGACCAGCACATCGCCTCTGGTTTATTCCAGCGCCATGCAATTCAATGTTGCCAATCCTCCTTCGGACACCTGTCCGGTTGGTGGTGGCAGCCTCTCGCCTGTTGTCACCGGAGGCAAGCGTTTGTGTGTGATCACGGGAAACGTTACTTCAGATGTGCATCTGACCAGCAATTTCGAATACATACTCTCCGGTGCCGTTTTTGTAGGTGGAGACAATACCGACAGCGCAGCAATCACCATGGATGCCGGCGTGAAGATTTACGGCGAATCAGGCAGTGATTTCCTGGTAATCCGTCGTGGATCCAGAATACACGCGAACGGCTCGCCTTCTGCGCCTGTCATCATGACCAGTGGCAATGATGCTTCTGCCACCGCTTCCACCCGTGGACAGTGGGGCGGATTGATCATCAATGGCAACGCACCAATCAACGGCTGTTCAGAAGGAACTGCTGTATGTGAGGCCGAGGGCGAAGGCAGCACAGGTCTGTACGGCGGCAACAACCCGGATGACAGCAGCGGAAACCTGAACTACCTGCAGGTCAAATATGCCGGTTTTGAAATTACGCCGGACAACGAGCTGAACGGTATTGCCTTCCAGGGTATCGGTCGCGGCACAGTTGTTGACTACGTACAGGTTCACAACAACTCTGATGACGGAGTCGAGTTCTTTGGAGGCACTGTAGATGCCAAACACATCTATCTCAGCGGTATTGGTGACGATTCAGTTGACTGGACCAAAGGCTGGGTCGGTCGCCTGCAGCATGTAGTTGTACTCCAGACAGATCGTGGAGACCAGGGCATTGAGGCAGACAACAACTCAAGCAATCGTGATTCACTGCCGCGCGCCAAGCCGGTTATTTCCAACATTACCCTTATAGGCAACAGCAACACTGACCAGGGCATGCTGCTGCGCGAAGGTACAGGCGCCAACCTGAGCAACCTGGTGGTAACCGGGTTCGGGGATGACTGTATCGACATTGATCATCCGGAAACCTTTGCTGCTGCAGGCGGCTCAATTGCCGGATTGAACGGCACCCTGACCATCAACAGCGCCGTTGCCAACTGCTCCACGACTTTCCGTGAAGAAACCGGTGATGCCTTTACTGTTCAGGCCTGGTTTGAGGCTGGTTCAAACAACTCAAGCACAAACCCCGGTATGACCAGTTACATAAACAGTTCTGTTGTAAACGCAGTGACGCCCACTGCGCCAACTGACCCATGGTTTGATACCACAGACTATATCGGTGCTGTAAAGGATTCAGCATCTGACTGGACTGCAGGTTGGACCTATAAAGACTGAGATTTCAAATCTCGGTCAAAAATCTGCCCGGGTTCATTACTCATGAAACCGGGCTCTGGATCAGAGCCAACAGGTAAACCACCTGTTGGCTCTTGGCTATTTAATGAGACGAGAAATTTGTATGCGTAATAATCTGAAACTCCTTTCTGCAAGCATATTGATGGCGAACGCCACTCTGGTTGCTGCCCAGAATCTGCCACCTCCTGCAAGCCCGGATATAGAGGAAGTTGTGACCATCGGTCAGTATATTCCTGATGAAAAAAGGGCGACTGCTGCAATCTCCAATGTGATTGATGCCGAAGCATTTGCTGCAGCAGGAGATTCCAGTGTGGCTGATGGGCTGAAAAGGGTTTCAGGACTGAATTTGCAGGGCGGAAAGTTCATCTACATCAGGGGCCTGGGTGAACGCTATTCCAGCACCGTGCTGAATGGTTCAACACTGCCAAGCCCTGAACCAATCAACCGGGTGGTGCCCCTTGATCTGTTCCCGACCAACATTATTGAAAGCGTGCTGGTCCAGAAAACCTTCTCAGCACAATACCCGGCAGAATTTGCTGGCGGCACCATCCAGATGCGCACACGAATTGCGCCGGATCAACCTTTCTTTTCTGTATCAACCAGTGTCGGATATTCCGGTAATACGACCGGAGAAGACGGGCTTGTCTATTCCGGGGGGGGTGACGACTGGATGGGCACCGACGATGGAACCCGCGATATACCGGATCTGCTCAAATCCGCTATTGCCGGCGACCGGGAGCTGAAGCCCAATACCCTGATCTTCCGTGACGGTTTTGACAGGGAAGAGCTGGAAGTCATAGGCGAGAGCCTGTCCAACAACTACACCGTCAAATCTGAATCAATCAAACCGGATTTCAGTGCATCTGCCAATTTTGGTACCTCATACTACATGGATAACAACTGGAGACTTGGGCTGCTTGGCAATTTGAGTTACAGCAATTCCTGGGACACCATTGAAGTATCGCGCAACAACTATGCTGCCAATGCGAACGGTGAACTGAGCACATCCGATGAACTGAGTTTCCGTTCCACAGAACAGAGTGTTGATACCTCAACTTTTCTCGCGGCAGGTATAGAATTCAGCGATCTGCATTCCCTTCAGGCCAATGTCCTGCAGATCCGGAAAATGGATGATCTTGCCGGCAACCTGACCGGCTTCCAGAACACCGAAAGTGTCTTCATCGACCAGAACAGACTCGAGTGGATCGAAAGAGACCTGTTGTCCACGCAGCTGCAGGGGCAGCACATCTTTGATACCGCCAATGAACTGACCATCAACTGGCATTACAACGAAAGCCGGGCAAAGCGTGAAGCACCCGACATGCGCCAGTACCGTTACGATTACGACCCGAACCGGGATGCATACCTTTTTTCCCTGCGGGCAGATGCCAATACCCGGCGCTGGGACGTACTGGAAGACCAGAACGAAGATCTGGGCTTCAACGCCACCATGTTCCTTTTGACGCCCTTTGATACCAGCACGACGCTTGCCTTTGGTGCTACCAGCATAGACAGGGAGAGGGACTCCGACCTGAGACGCTTTTCTTTCATCAGTCAGGGTGCACTCTCGAACAACCAGGATCTGCTGTCCAGACCACTGGACGAAGTGATTTCGCCGGCAACCATTGCACCTGATGGTTTCCAGTTGCGTGAATCCACCCGCCCAACCGACAACTATGTGGCCACCCAGAATCTGGATGCATGGTATGTGGAAGCGGATGTTGAATTGAACTACATGTTCCGTTTGATGGCAGGTGTGCGTCATGAGGAGTCCATCCAGAATGTGCAGACTTTTGACCTTTTCAATACCACAGCACCGCCCATCCTCAGTGAGCTGGCCAGCGACGACTATTTTCCTGTTGTAACCGGCACCATGATCCTTGATCGTTGGGATATGCAGGTCAGGGCCAGCTATTCAGAAACAATTTCCCGACCGGATTTCAGGGAATTGTCACCGGCGCCATTTACCCACCCGGTTACCGGTTTCATCATCGTCGGTAATGCTGACCTCGATGTTACCTACATCAAGAACTACGATGCGCGCTGGGAATGGTATTTTTCCAGTGACGAAAGTCTTTCCATAGGACTTTTCTACAAGGATTTCTCATCGCCGATTGAAGCAGTAATCAAACCTGGTGAAGCACTGGAGCGCTCGTTCATCAATGCCCAGGATGCCAATGTGTATGGTATCGAGTTTGATACCTACAAATATCTCGATTTTGTGAACGAGAAATTCGAAAACTTCTATTTCGGCGGCAACCTGACCCTTTTGAAATCAGAGGTCAATATCCGCCCCCAGGACTCAGGCATTATCACCAATGCAACGCGAGCCCTGCAGGGACAGGCTGATTATATTGTCAATCTGCAGCTGGGCTACGATGACGGTTTTGTCCAGAAAGGCAGTTTTGTGTACCACATCACCGGACCCAAAATCAGGGAAGTCGGTGTACTGAAGGCTCCAGATGTCATGGATGAGGCCTATGGAGAGCTTGATTTTGCCTACACACGCTTCTTTGGCGATACAATAGAGTTGAATGTGAAGGTCAAGAACATCCTGAACCAGGACAGGGAAACCACACAGGGAGGACTCGATGTGAACACCTTCAGGGAAGGCACTTCAGCAAGCCTTGGGCTGACCTACAATTTTTAAGCAAGACGCTGAATTGAAAAGCCCCGGTTTACCGGGGCTTTTTGTTTGCGGGCAGGGGGAAAGCTCAGTTCACTGTCGGCAGGAAAGAATAGTTGGCAGCGTAATGAAGCATCTGTGCCGTGAAATCGTCCGGGTACTCAACCCGCACATCCACGATTTCATTACCCTGCATTACCGGCACCAGCTCAGGATTGATGAAGCCGGAATAGGGCGCAACATTCAGTGGCGCATAACGTTCCAGCACCTCTGCGTGCAGTTCGCTGTCCACTTTCGTGCCGTAGTTCTCTATCAGGTTCCGGGCTGCCGCAAAGTCACCCTCGCTCTTGATGCGCTGATGTTCGCGTAACAGTTCACCGAAAATTTCACGCAGCTTTTCATAGTCATTGATCACGAAGTAGGTTTTGCCATCACGCTCGCGTCGCTCGATTACGTTGTCGGCCTGACCCCGTTCATAAGCCCAGGCTGCAATTTCCTGACGATTACGCATATGGGCTTCTTCAATATTCTTGCCGGGCTCTATACGGTAAAGCTGGGTCATCAGGCCGCCACGGATATAGCGGTCGTACTCGGCCCTGCCTGCATCAAGGTCAGGCATCACGCCTAGCTCTATCAGGATGGGGTCCATCATGTAGTACAGGGCCACAAGATCAGCGCGACCTTCTTCCATCGGGCTGGCATATTGCCTGAGAGTTTCTGCAGTAGTGCCTACACCTGCGTTGATGCGTCCGGAGGCATGCCCGATAACCTCGTGCATATCAGTATGCAGATCACCACTGAGCTCAGCCCATTTCCTGGCCCGCACAATCTCTTCTTCGGACCAGGCGAACTCCTCCAAAGCACCGCTTTCGGAAGAATTGTAGGCAGCCACGATATTGGAAAGACTCACAGATTTTGAGCCATGTTCAGCCCTGATCCAGGCTGAATTGGGCAGGTTGATTCCTATTGGTGTGGAAGGTGAGGCATCACCTGTTTCCGAGACAACAGTAATGGCCTTGCCGGTAATACCAACCACTTCGCTTTTCTTGTGCTCATCCTGGATTGGAGAATTGTCTTCAAACCATTGCGCCATGTCGGCAATTGCACCTATGCGACGTGTTGCCACTTCATCACGGAAAGAGACAACTGATTCAAAAGATCCCCGCATACCCAGCGGGTCGTTGTATACCTCGATAAAGCCGTTGATTACATCGATGGTAGAGGCCGTATCCGCCACCCAGGCAACATTGTAGGCGTCAAAGTCAGCCAGATCGCCACTGCGGTAGTACTGCACCAGCAGTTCCAGAGCCAGACCTTGCTCATCGGTTTCGGCAACGGAAATTGCCTGCTCAAGCCAGGACACAACCTGCTCCAGAGCAGCTGAATACATGCCGTCGATTTTCCAGGTTTGCTCTACCAGTTCACCATCCACTTTCATGAGTTTGGAGTTGAGCCCCCATGAAACCGGACGATCCGGATCGGCATCCTGTTTTGCTTCGTAGAAGGCAGTGACTTCTGCTTCTGTAACCCCTTCATAGAAATTCACAGCAGAGGCAAGCACCTTGTCAACGTCAGCAGCAGTATTGACCTTTTTCGGCGCAACAGCAGGGTCAAACATGACAGGTTTCAGCATTTCAACCAGGGCAACAACGCTTTGGCCCTGATCAAGAGGCATGATGGAAAACGGCGCGCTTTCAAGCACAAGTTGTTGGAAAAACATTTCAGAGAAACCCGGTGTGAACTTGTCACCGCTGTAATGGTGATGAATGCCATTGGCAAACCACATTCGTTTGGCATAAGTCATGAAGGCTGAAAACTCTTCGGTGCTCCTGTCGCCAGGATAGTTGAGCACTATTTGCTCGATGGTGCGGCGGATACGTAAATTATGTTTGTAATTGGTGTCCCAGATAATGTCACGGCCACTCATTCCGGCCTGTGACAGAAAATAGAGCAGCTTCTTCTGTTGCAGACTCAGCGTTTCGAAGCCCGGAATCCGGTAACGCAGAATCCGTATGTCGGCAAAGCGGTCTGCTTCAAACCACAATTGCTCAGCAGACGTGTCCACGGCAGTCCGCGTCAGCCCGGGGGAGTTACCGTCAGCAGAAGAAGAGGGTGCATCGTCCCCGCCACAACCGTAAAGCATGAGCAAGGCAAATATTGCGGCTGTCAAAAGTCGGATTCTGGCTCTCATTTTGGCTCCGGGGGATAATGGGTTTCAGGAGAGAGTCTAGCAAAAACTGCACGAAAGCATTGCTTCGCAGTGTTAATCAGGAGGGCGACTGCAGACAGGATCAAAGCAACAGCAATTTCAGGCTGAGCGAGATCAATCCCAGACCGGTAACGATAACAGCAAGTGCAAGCAGGTAATAAAAGCCCAGTTTGCAGCGCATCCAGCATTTTTCCAGCCAGCCCAGCTGTGGCAGAACCGGAGGAGGAATGGCCTGGAACAAGCGAACAAAAGCGAAAACCATCAGATTCCAGAGTGTGAAAAGAATTGCAACCCGCAGCAATGGAGATTGCGCATCGGACTCTGTCATCAGGGTGAGCACCACCATTGTGCTACCGAGAGCCGTCAACAACAGACTGGCAGTGGTCAGTGGAAGCAGGGCAAGGGCGATCTTGTGGAGTCGGTAAAGCAGCATGAGCCGATTGTAACGGTTCCCGCGAGCCGTTGCGCCCTTGGCCAGCATTTACAAATGAAGAAATCCGGGCTTACAGGCTCAGTCTGGAATACGGACAATCAAGAGATCACAACCTACGCCATGGGAAACCTCAGAGGAGGTTGATCCGAACAGCAGCTCAAAGCCATGTTTGCCGTGACCGCCCATGACAACAAGGTCTGCCTCCATGCTTTTGGCCAATTCCCGAATTTCCCGCGCAGGGCTGCCCAACACATTGTGTATGCGACCTTCCGGAATGCCGATATTGGCACCCATTTCCAGCAGAGTGTTGCGGGCATGGCGCGAGGCCTCTTCATGCAGACCCTCAATATCCACGCTGGTTACTTCCACGGCATAACCAACAGCAATGGGCTCCATGACATGGACAAGGCTCAATGCTGCATCATCTATCTTTGCAAGAATGCGCGCCTTGTCCAGCACCAGTGGTGAGTCTTTGGACAGGTCAACTGCAACGAGTATGTTCTTGTAGGTGCTCATGAGATTCCCCCGCAGTGGTTATGTCTTTTATTAGATAACGTCATGAAACAGCTATTATTGACACACGTCAACGGGCTGTCGTCATTTGCGACAATAAATAGCCCTACATGATGTGGCGTTGTTCAGCCCGCTCACACTGGTTACCATTCATTGCCCATAGGCGCCCGACCCCTGCCAGGCAACAGCCCACAGAATTTTTTCATGCTCACAGTCATCTCACCTGCCAAAACCCTGGATTTTGAAAGCCCTGTAACACCGGTCAAAGCCACACAGCCACACTTTCTCGAAGAAGCGGCACAGTTGAATCGTGAACTGAAAAAGCTCAGGGCCGCAGATCTTGCAGAGTTGCAGGCGATCAGCGGGAATCTGGCCGAGCTCAACTATCAGCGCAATATCAGCTGGTCCCCGCCATTCAACCGGCAGAATGCAAGACAGGCAATTTTTGCCTTCACCGGAGATGTTTATACCGGCCTTGATGTTGCACGATTCAGCAAAGCAGACCTTGAATATGCCCAAAAGCATCTGCGTATACTTTCAGGCCTGTATGGTCTGCTCAAACCCCTGGATCTGATCCAGCCCTATCGCCTCGAAATGGGCACAAATCTGCCTAACCCTGCCGGAAAGAATCTTTATGCCTTCTGGGATGACAGGATCACCCGGGTTCTCAACAAGGCTATAAAGGCAGGCGGTCAGGAGCTGCTGGTCAATCTCGCATCGCAGGAATATTTTGCAGCGGTCAAGCCGGAAATACTTAAGGCAAAAGTCATCACACCGGTTTTCCTGGATTACAAAAACGGCAACTACAAAATCATCAGTTTTTTCGCCAAAAAGGCCCGTGGCCGGATGGCGGCATGGATACTGCAGAACAGACTGGCATCCCTTGACGATCTGAAGCAGTTTTCAGAAATGGGCTATCAATTCAGTGCAGATCAATCTTCTGCAAACGAGCTGGTGTTTTTGCGTAGACAGGCGTTTTGATCAGCCAGTCGCAGTGCTTACCGGTTTTCGGCATTGCGGATTGGAATTCAAAACGGGGAAATTCAATGGAACTTCAAACTCATCACGAACAGAATCGTCCGGTAAAGCGATAATGTAATTCATCAAGCGGCAACAAGTGGAATCTGGCCACAGCCATATACATATGAAGGGTAATGGGGAGTTACCAGTCATGAACAAACCATTCAGCCAGGCATGTGAAAACAACAAGGAACCCATCCTGGGTCGCATTGGTGGCGTTTTTACCGGCAAGGGTCTGGTGCTGGAAATCGGTTCGTATACGGCGCAACACATACTGCATTTCGCAGAAAAAATGCCGCATGTGAATTGGCTTCCTTCTGATACCGCCAATGCCTTCAAAACACTGCAAGCAGGCCTCCATGGCAAAATATCAAAGCACCGCTAACATTGGATGTAACGCAACAACCGTGGCCGGTTAACGCAGTAGATGGTGTATTCAGTGCAAATACCCTGCACATCATGTCACTGAAGTCAGTACAGCATTTTTTCAAGGGAGTGGGGAAAATTCTGAAACCGGGAGCAAACCTGTGCCTGTATGGACCTTTCAAATACAAGGGTAAATATACAAGCCCGAGCAACGCCGATTTTGACCACTGGCTGAAAACCCGGGATCCGCACAGTGGTATCCGGGATTTCGAACAGGTGCTGGCGCTGGCCTCTGATAACAGCATGCGATTGATGGCAGATCATGCCATGCCGGCAAACAACCAGTTGCTGGTTTTCAGCAAGGTGAAAATCCAGCACTGACCATTGCAACCTGATCAATAACGCCTTATCCGGAGCCCTTTGTCGGGAGCTCATGCAGATCCTTGCGAAACGGCAGATATTCTGCAGCGCGATTCTGATACTCGCTTATATGTATTGCTTCTTCCCTTAGAAAATCTGCCACGGCCCGTTGAAAGTCGGGGTGCTTTAGCCAATGGGTCGACCAGGTGGTAACCGGCTTGAAGCCTCGCTGAATCTTGTGCTCACCCTGGGCGCCTGAGTCAATGCGCTTGTAACCCTGCCGGATGGCGTACTCTATGCCCTGGTAATAACAGGTTTCGAAATGGAGACCGGGATAATCCCTGTCGCTTCCCCAGTAACGTCCATATAGCGAGTCATTACCCTTGAAATAAAGGGCGCCGGCAACAGGGGTATCTGCATGTGATGCCAGCACAAGCATCAGGCTTTCAGGCATGGTACGACCTATTTCCAGAAAGAAATCTTCGCTCAGGTAAGGCGACCTCCCCCTGACCATATAGGTGCTTTCATAAAAGCGATAGAAATTACGCCACTGCTCTGCGGAAATATCGGCGCCTTCAATCTGCTGCAGCTCAATACCCTGCGCGGCAACCTGGGCTCTTTCCTTTTTCAGGTTCTTGCGTTTGCGGGAACTGAAGCTCTGAAGAAAATCATCAAAGCTTTCATACTGATCATTGAACCATTGATACTGGCAACCGGTCCGCAATAGCATGCCCTGTTCAACAAGTTCTTCAGCCTGCGACTTCTCAGGAAACAGCAAGTGCCAGCCTGAGGCATCAATGCGTGCTGCAAGTGTTCTCAACTGGGCAAACACCAGAGCCTGCATGTTCTTCACGCCACAGTTTTCGGCAATACAAAGTCTGGGCCCTGTGCAGGGTGTGAAGGGGATGGCGGTCAACAGTTTCGGGTAGTACTCCAGACCATGCCTTGCATAAGCGTCAGCCCAGGACCAGTCAAAGACATATTCGCCCATAGAATTGGTTTTGGCATACAAAGGCATAAGGGCCATGAGTGCTTGTGCCTCGTCTGTTGATTCAACCAGCATATGCAAGGGTTGCCATCCGGATGCTGCCGAAGTGGCTCCTGTTTGTTCCAGTGCCAGCAAAAACTCATGGCGCATGAACGGGTAGCCTACAGGGGCCAGCGAATTCCACGCAGCAGCATCAACTTCCGTGATGCTTCCCAGAAAACGAATGCGCAATTGTGAGGAGGTAGATTCAGACACCAGACTTCAATCTGCCAGAGACAGTCCGGGCCATTGTAACAGCATGGACGGCTGACATCGGTTTCACTGCAGCAGGCTTTCCGGTAAATTGCATCACATCTGTATCCCAGCACAGGCCATTCATGAACGCCACCAGCAAGATTGCCAGAGTTTCTGTCCACGGAGGCCACAGTGGTCAATTTTGTCATCACGCGCACGACTCGCTGGAAGCGGTCGTCCGCGCCTATATTGACGCCGGATACACCTGGGTGGGCATCACCGAGCATATGCCGCCGCTGGATGACTCAAGCCGCTACCCCGATGAAGTGGCTGATGGCCTCTCGGCAGAAAGTCTGCAGAAAAGATTCATTGCCTATTTTGAGGAATGTCGTCGTTTGCAGACGCAATTCGCAAACACCATCAGAATATTCACCTCATTTGAAACTGAAACTTATCCCGGGGCCTTCGATTATGTAAAGCAGCTGATCAAGGAAACCAGGCCCGACTACATAGTCGGTTCGGTCCATCATGTTGATGGCATTGGTATCGACTACAACCGCTCTCACTGGGAACAGGCGCTTGCAAAGGCCGGTGGTCTGGATTTGCTTTACTGCCGCTACTTTGATGCCCAGTACCAGATGATCAGGGCGCTGGAACCAGCTGTGGTCGGGCATTTCGACCTGATCCGTATATTCGACAGCAACTATATGGAAACTCTGGAAATTCCCGATGTCAGAATCAGGTGGGTACGCAATCTTGCCCTGATCAAGTCACTCGATCTGATTCTGGATTTCAACATGCGCGGTTTTGACAAGACAGCTGAACAGTATCCCTCCATGCCCATACTCAAAGAAGCATTGCGTATCGGCATCACAGTCGTTCCGGGCGACGACTCCCATGGTGTCAGTTCAGTCGGTCGCAATTACGATCGCGGCGTGAACCTGCTGGCCGGGCTGGGGCACAATTGCCAATGGCCAAAGCCCAGACTCTACAAGTGGAATCAGGACTTGCTCTCGCCGGGATCCTGAAGGTCCCATTTACCGCAGTGGATATTGATTCATGACTTCCTGTAAAGGTGCCTGTCATTGTGGCGCCATCAGATTATCTTTTGAAGGTGAAGCAAGAGTAGCGGCTCAGGGAAGGAACAAATCGATGGCAGTGCCGAGAAAAACCACCATGCCTACACGGTTGTTGTTCAAGAATGCCTTGAAGCAACCATCGCGGCTGCGTGTGTATATCAGTACCTGCTGGTAGACAAAAAAGCAGCCGGCCAGAACCAGCCCTGACTGAAACCAGCCGCCAAGACCGAAGTGCCGGGCGCTCAATGACATTGTCATCAGGAACATCAGTTGCAGCATGGCGATAACAATGCGGTCTGCCTCGGCAAAAAGAATGGCGGTGGACTTGATGCCAATTTCCAGATCATCATCCCGGTCGACCATTGCATATTCAGTGTCGTAGACCACGGTCCACAGGACATTGCCCACATAAAGCAGCCAGGCATAAACAGGCAGGCTGCCGGTTTGGGCTGTAAAAGCCATCATGCCGCCCCAGGAAAAGGCAGCGCCCAGAAAAATTTGCGCCATATGGGTGTAGCGCTTCATGAAGGGATAGCAAAGCGCAAGCAGCAGCCCCACCACGCTCATCAACACAGTGAGAGTGTTGGTGAGCAGGACCAGGCCGAAAGAAACAAGACAAAGAATGGCGCAAGTCAGCAATGCCTCACCCGGACTGACCCTGCCAGAAACAAGCGGGCGATCCCGGGTTCTTTTTACTTTGCCATCGAAATGCCGATCAGCATAGTCATTGATGCAGCAGCCTGCAGCCCGCATGCAGATAGTGCCAAGGACAAAGATCACCAGCAGACCGGGGTCTGGCCTGCCCTCGCCTGCGATCCAAAGGCACCAAAGGGTAGGCCACATGAGCAGCAGAAAACCAACGGGCCGATGCATGCGCGTCAGCTGCCAGAAATCCGGCGCCCTGTTGCAGGCAGCCGGAAAGTGATTTTGCAGAAACTGGAGCAAAGCTTGCATTGAATTGACGATATGTTATTGCGCCCGGCAAGTATAACGGGCCATTGGTACCGGTGCATTGAATAAAAAGATGGGCACTGGTTAAATCCCCGGACTGTATGCCTCAATGGAGCATGGTGTGAAAAAACTGCAACTGCACTGGCAAATTCTTGTCGCCATATTGCTGGGTGGTGTTATCGGTTCAATCACTGGAACTGAAGGTGGAATTGGCGGAATCACTTTCTATGCCGTGTTTGATTTTGTAGGCACCATGTTCATGAACGGGCTGCGCATGATAATTGTGCCGCTTATTGTTTCTTCCATCATCACTGGCATTGCATCACTGGGCAGCAGCAACGATCTTGGCAGACTGGGGATGAAGACCCTCGGTTTCTATGCCGTTACCAGCACAATGGCGATACTCATCGGCCTGTTGTTTGTGAATATCATGAGTCCGGGCATCATCGATGGGGAGCCTGCAGGAGAAAGGCTGAATCTCACTCTTGATGCCGATATGGTCAGCAGTGCTGTTGCCAGTGTAGAGGGGCGGGGAGGCGGAGACATTGTTCAGATTTTCATTCGCATGATTCCCACCAACGTTATCCAGGCTGCAGCCGATGGTGAAATGTTGGGGCTCATTTTTTTCAGTCTTGTGTTCGGTTACTTCATGACCACTATCAGATCCCCGCTTGCCGACAGCATGAAGTCCTTCTGGGAAGGCATTGCCGAGACGATGATGGAAATCACCATGTGGATCATGAAATTTGCGCCGATTGGAGTGTTCGGACTGGTTGCGCGAACAGTGGCCTCAACAGGTTTTGCAGCGTTCACTCCAATGCTGGTATTTTTCTTCACTGTGTTGGGTGCATTGATGTTCCACTTGTTTGTGGCCTTGCCACTGATGCTCAAATATGTGGCAAAGGTCAGCCCCCTGAAACATTTCAAGGCAATGATGCCGGCACTGCTGACGGCGTTTTCGTCAGCTTCGTCTTCTGCCACATTGCCGCTCTCCATGAAATGTATTGAACACAATTCCGGTGTGTCAGAGCGGACGGCCAGCTTTGTGTTGCCACTGGGGGCAACAGTGAATATGGATGGCACCGCCCTCTATGAATGTGTTGCGGCAATCTTCCTTGCCCAGGCCTATGGTCTGGAGCTCAGTTTCGCCACGCAATTCAGTGTGGTGCTCATTGCCCTGCTGACTTCTATTGGTGTAGCCGGCATCCCGGCGGCATCGCTGGTGGCGATAAGTGTCATTCTCACGGCTATCGGTCTGCCGGTGGAGGCAATAGGTCTGCTGCTGGTAACAGATCGCGTGCTGGATATGGTTCGAACAGCCGTAAATGTCTATTCGGATTCCTGCTGTGCGGTCGTGGTGGCGGTTTCTGAAAAAGAAACCTTGCTGGTATAGAAAAATTCCGGAAATGCCTAACCGCTGTTCTGGGCACGCGGCAGAGCCTGCATGATTCTGACCCAGCCATCAAAAGCATCTTCTCCGGCTTCGGCAAATGCACGTGATAGATGATCCATCTGGGAGGCGGTAAGGCGGGCTTCCAGTTGTTCTCCGGATTTACTCAGGTGCAGTTGTTTGACCCGGCGGTCATGACTGGCAGTTTCCACTTCAATCAGGCCCAGACCGGTAAGCTTGCGTAAAGGTGCATTCAAGGCCTGTTTGCTCACGCTCAGTATCTGAAGCAGCTCATTTATATTGATGTCAGGGTTGCGGCCAACAAAATACAGGATACGGTGGTGGACACGGCCAAGCCCTTTTTCCTGCAGGATACGGTCCGGAACGGAAGTAAAGGCGCGATAGCCGAAGTAGAACAGCTCCATGGACTGGAGCAGGTGCTTGTCGGCGGAAGGGTCAACCATTTGCAGCAGTTCCTGTCAGGGTCAATTGAAGGGTAAAGTAAGTTGACCTGAAGTGAGGCCCATGTCAACTCTGTTGCCGTCATCAACCTGACCTGATCCCGGGCGCAAATCAGAGGTTATTCAAAAATGGCCCTTTTTTGATCGGGTACTTCATATTGGCCCAGGTCATGGCAGCGATGGCAAGCAACAGGGACAACACAGCCCCCAGTAGCCTGCAATCAAGGTAGTCTGGACAAGCGCAGATCCCAGACAATAGGCGGGCCCCCAAAGCCAGCCGCGCCGCAGTTCGCGTTCGGCCATGCCGTAAATACAGATGCCAAAAAAGATA
>JAURLQ010000084.1 GCA_030831125.1 Gammaproteobacteria bacterium | reverse complement strand
CAATACCCGACATTTCCCGTGTTTGCCAACAACGTCAATGTGGTTATCCGCAAAGTGTTGGCAGACAACAGCAACTACAGGCGCCGACTCTAGCGAAGTCGTGTAGTTGCGTCAACAGCCGGACACCGGTCGGACTGTATCGGATGCAGATTTAATGGAATCTGCACCCGGGCTGAACATTAAAGTCCCTGTTCTTTAGGATAATCTGCAACAGTTCGCGATCTCAGGGCTTTTCAAGTCGGGCTATAAGCGAGGAAGTATCCCAGCGTCTGCCACCCATGGCCTGCACTTCTTCGTAATAGCCATCGACTATTCTGGTTACAGGCAGGCTGGCGCCATTGAGCTGCGCTTCGTCAAAGGCAATACCCAGATCCTTGCGCATCCAGTCAACTGCAAAGCCGAAATCGAATTTGTTGTTGTTCATGGTTTCCCAGCGATTGACCATTTGCCATGAAGAGGCTGCCCCCTTGCTGATTACTCCAATGACCTCTTCCACATTCAGCCCTGCGCGCTTGGCAAAGTGGATGCCTTCAGAGAGTCCCTGAACCAGCCCGGCTATACATATCTGGTTGACCATCTTTGTGAGCTGACCATAACCTGAAGGACCAAGCAGTTTTATGCTGGCAGCAAAAGCAGCAATTACCGGTTCTGCCTTGTTGAAAGCCACATCATCACCACCAGTCATGACTGTCAGTACGCCGTTCTGGGCGCCAGCCTGGCCACCGGATACCGGTGCATCCAGAAAGTAGAGGCCCAGTTCTGCCGCTTTTGTCGACATTTCACGTGCAACGATGGCAGAAGTGGTGGTGTGGTCGATAATGATGGCGCCTTTGGGAGCAGTGCTGAAAACGCCATCAGCTCCAATGCAGACTTCCCGCACGTCATTGTCGTTGCCCACGCACAGGAATATGAATTCGGCCCCGGCAGCAGCTTCAGCCGGCGTTGGGGCTGTTTGACCACCATGTTCTTCCTGCCACGCAGCAGCCTTTGTTACCGTGCGGTTGAATACGGTAACTTCATGACCTGCTTTTACAAGGTGTCCTGCCATCGGATAACCCATGTTACCGAGGCCAATGAATGCTGTTTTGCTGCCCATGTGCTGTTCCTGCTGTGCTTGAAACCAGGTTCCGCACTATAAAGGATGCTGGTGGTCATTCAAAGGTTGAAAAGCGTATTGGCGCATTACCAGTTATCGGGGTTTGACGATTTGGACTGTTGTGTAAATGATGGTTTGCAGTAGTTTCTCTCGCGACACGCCGTGAACCCATCCATGGGGGCTCGGCTGCGGCCCGCAAGCGGGTCCAGCCACCCTGCGGGTGTCGTTCCACAATGCTGCAAGCTGCGCTTGCAATGCACATTGCTCCACCCCTGCCGCAGACGGTCGCTCGATTAACTACTGCAAACCATTCTCAAGTCCAGTGGCAGATTCAAACAACAATCAGAATGAGGTAATTGGTTGGATTGGGATTGCTGAGCCACACGACCTGACTGACTTGTAGTTCATGTCCGACACGGAGTTGGTCATCTGGAGACTTCAAGGGAATTGTCATAACTTTGCGGTAGAATGAACGGCCTTGCCGCTGAAAAGCCAGGAGAGAAGTGATGAAGAAACTGTTCAGCCTTGCATTGATGCTGCTGATGCTCAGCACCCATGCCCAAGCCCAACTTGCCCGTAAACTCGAGCCCGGATGCAGTTCAGGTGACTGTGAAAATGGTGTAGGCACCCTGGTCTCGGAAACACCGGCAGGGCTGACAAGCTACACCGGTGCTTTTCTGGGTGGCCGCTACCACGGTTTTGGCAAACTTGAAATTGTGGACAAGAAAATCTGGTACAAGGGCAATTTCAAATACGGCAAACGCGATGGCCGCGGAACACAGTGGGACAGCGAGAACAACGTATACATCGGGCAGTGGAAAAACGACAAACGCAACGGCACCGGACTGCAGGCCTATCATTTGGATGGCTGGCGCGAAGACCGCTACACAGAATTCTGGCTCAGTGAAAATACAGAGCACTACCAGGGCGCCTTTCTCAATGACAACTTCGATGGCGAAGGTACCTATGTGTGGCCCGATGGCGTGCAGTACACCGGTGGCTGGGCAGCCAACAAGAAACATGGTCGTGGTTATTTCCTGTATCCCACCGGGCTTCGTTCCGACCGGATATTCAACTTCGATGAAAGGGTATATGACGAACCACTCGAACGTTGATTCCATAGTCATCAAGGCAGACCACACAGCATGAATCTCGAACAGTTCCGGCGTGAATATCTCAAAGGTGGCCTGCGCAGCAAGGATTTGCCAGCCACACCACTTGAGCTTTTTGAAATCTGGCAACAACAGGCCATTGAAAGCGGGCTTATCGATCCTACCGCGATGATAGTGGCAACCGTGTCTGCACAGGGGCAGCCTTCACAACGCACGGTACTGCTCAAGCACCTCGACGATTCAGGCTTTGTCTTCTATACCAACTATGGCAGCCGCAAGGCCCGCGAAATAGCTGAAAATCACCGCGTCAGCCTGCTTTTTCCCTGGCATCCGCTGGAAAGGCAGGTGAAGGTTTGCGGTACAGCAACAAAGGTAAGTCTTGCAGAGTCGGTACGATACTTTGCATCTCGTCCACGCGAATCCCAGCTTGCCGCCTGGGCCTCACAGCAAAGCCGGAAACTGTCCACACGGGAATTCCTGCTCACACAGCTTGAACATATGAAACAGAAATATGCACACGGTGAAGTGCCGCTGCCCGATTTCTGGGGTGGTTTTCGCGTAGTGCCTCACGAAATCGAATTCTGGCAGGGTGGCGCGAACAGACTGCACGATCGCTTTGAATATCGCCTGCAACCCGAGGGCGGCTGGACAGTTGAAAGACTGGCTCCCTGACTCTCCTCGTGACTCGCTGCAACTGAGCGGGTAGATTTCCCTTCATGCAGCCCCCAAAAAGCGACAATAACGACAATCTATCACCTGCAAGCCCGCGCAGATTCCTGTTGACTGTGGTGTTGTGGCTGCTGGTGACATACGTGCTTGCCGGCAGTTTTGCCGGTGGTGTTTTATGGCATGCACTGGTGGCAATCGTTGTCATCGCCTTGCCGCTGGTCTGCTTTGTGCTTTATCAGCGTGTCATGGCCAGAACCTTGAGACGTTTGCAATACAGGCGCACAAGTCTCTTTTACCGGATTTTTTCCGGGCGACTAGTCAGCCTGGTTGTTGCCTTGCTTACCGGTTTACCGGGTGCCGTATTTCTGCTGATTCGCCTGCATGTATTCAGCTGGCAACAATGGCTGCTGATGTTATGTGCAGCACCGGTATTCTGGATTGTGTACCACTGGGTACATGGATTGACAGCAACGCAGTACCGTCCCTGGCTGGTAACAATGCGTGCCCTGGGCTGGTCGCGGATTTTGACACCAGCGCTGCTTTCGCTTGTATATCTTCTGTTGACTTTCCTTGTTGCAAGCGATGTGCCCGATGCAGGGACTCTGGCAGATGCCATTGAAAGGTCAAGAATGCAGGTAGCCGACCTGCAGGGCAGTGTGGCACTACGTTTCACAGGCGAGATGCTGATGATTGCCGATGGCATGCTTGACTATGCCATTCACTATCGGAGTGCTGGAAACAGTTACCTGATGTGGCTGGCTGCAGCATTTGATGCATGGCTGGTTTTCTGGCTTGCCTGCACCGTGTTCTCGGCATTCATGCTGCCAGCCCCGGAATGGCGCCGGATACTGGTGCCGCTTACAGACAGTAGTACACCACCTGCTGTAAGCACTCCGGATCTCGTGCTAGGCAGTGCCGTGGCTAGTTTCCTGCTGCTTTTTGTGTTCCTGCCCCTTGTTGCCTTGATAGAAACTGAAGCCCGCAACAACCAGCCAGTGCAGCGCGCTCCTGAAGTGTTTGTGTTGCAGCTGGAACGTATAGGAGATGACTGGTACAAGCCTGGAACCTCGCAGCAACTTGAACAGGCCAAAACGCAGGTGCTGGATGAAAGCGGGGCGGCATTGCAGGATCTCAGGACCACACTGGACATTGCATTCAATGCAGTTGAAAGCAATGTGGAGATCTATCTTGACTGGTACTACAGCCTGGGAGGTGAGTACGCAAGAATCGGGCATTTGCTTTCCGGTGATCTTGAACAGTACATGGCAGACAGATTGATCGATTCGCTGCAGTGGGGAGATGTATTCGGCCCGGTTCAGACTGCCCTTGATGCAGCACTTGATGGCAACGCCCTTGCTGCGGAGCGCTACGCGGTATTGGCCAGAAGCATACTTGCGGGCAACAGGGTTGATCCAGGTACGCGCAAAGTGGAACCTCTGCTTCAGCTTGAATTGGCAAGTGTACTTGAAGCGCCCGTGCACAGGGATCTGATAAACCTGCAGTCAAGACTGCTGGCCGGCAGCAGTGGCTCGGCTGTTGCAGGTGTCATGACTGGTGCAGTTGCTGCAAAGCTGGGTTCCAGAATGATCACCAAGGGCAGTTTCAAACTGGCAGCCAAGGCGCTGGGTAAACTGCTTGCCAGCAAAACAGCAGGGGCATCACTGGGAGCCGGCGCAGGGGCTGCGGCGGGCGCAGCAGCCGGCTCTGTAGTCCCGGGTATTGGTACGGCTATTGGTGCAATAATCGGCGGTATTGCCGGGGGGCTGATGGTGGGCATCGGCATAGACAAGGCCCTGATTGAGTTCGAGGAAGCTGTCAGCAGGGAATCGTTCCGCACAGAGCTGTTGGCAACCATTGAAGAGGTGCGCAATGAATTTGCTGTGCCATGAACCAGGGATGAGAAGAGAGCATGACTGGACCCGATAGTGCATACGACAGAAAGTTGCAGGAAGAACTTGCCAACTACAGGGATGTGGAAATGGTGCATGATCTGCCGCCCATTGCAGAGTACTGGGCAGCAACGCATCTGGTGCCGATTGCCCGGCAATTCGGCTTCAGTACGATTACGCAGTTCTACTGCCAGTACATCCTGAAGTTCAGGTCGGCACAGCTGTCTGTGAACGAACTGCACATTATCAGCATTGGTGCCGGTAACTGCGACCAGGAAGCAGAAATAGCCGGGCAGCTTGTTGCCGAGGGAGTTTCCGGTTTCGTGATTGAATGTGTCGATATCAATCCGGACATGCTTGAGCGCGGCAGGCAGGCTGCAACTGAAAAGAATCTGTTGACCCATATGGTCTTCAATTGCGGCAATGTTGTTGCAACTGGCATGGACAGAACAGCGCATATCATTATTGCCAACCAGTCATTGCATCATATGGTTGAGCTGGAACTTATGTTCTCAAAAATCTGTGACTGCCTTCATCCACAGGGATATTTCCTCACCCACGACATGATCGGGCGGAACGGTCATCAACGCTGGCCAGAAGCCCTGCGTATCATTGAACAGTTATGGTCTGAATTGCCGTCACGTTACAAATACAATCATCAGTTGCAAACCCGTGATGAAATGTTTGTGAACCGTGATTGTTCACAGGAAGGCTTTGAAGGTATCCGGGCCCAGGATATTCTGCCCTTGCTGACAGATCGCTTCGATTTTGAGCTGTTCCTGGCGTATGGAAACCTGATAGATGTTTTTGTGGACAGGGGTTATGGACCCAATTTTGCTGCCGACAGCATTGATGATCGCCAGTATATCGACCGGATCCATGCGCTTGATCAGCAGTTGCTGGAAAGTGGCGAAATCAAGCCGACAAGACTGCTGGCGGCCATGATGCACAAAGGTGCAGGGGCAGAACAGCAGTGCTACAGAAATCTGACACCACAATTCTGCCTGCGGGATCCAGACAAGAGCTGAACCGGCAACCGGGGCGCAGTATCAGCCCAGTTTTGCCAGGGCATTTTCCAGCAGCTCAAGCGTGCGATCCATGTGCTGCAGTTTGTCCAGCCCGAACAGGCCAATCCTGAAAGTCCTGAAATCGGGGCCCTCATCACACATCAGGGGAACGCCTGCGGCAGTTTGCATGCCCAGGGCGAGAAATTTCCTGCCGGTCTGGATGTCTGCATCGCTGGTATAACTTACAACAACTCCCGGCGCACCGAATCCTGCAGCTGCCAGGCTTTTGTAACCTGCCTGTGCAATGATCATCCGGGCACGATTGCCAAGGTCGAGTTGGGCAGTCTTCAGTGTGTCGAAACCGATGGTGCCGGCTTCGAGCATGGCCTGATGGAATTTGCCGATGGCATCAGTCGGCATGGTGGCATGATAGGCATGGCCGCCATTTTCGTAGGCTGCCATGATCTGCCGCCATTTTTTCAGATCGCAGGCAAAACTGGTGCTCTGGGTATCAGCCATGGTTTTTTCGGCTGCTTCGGAAAGCATGACAAGTCCTGCGCAGGGAGATGCGCTCCAGCCTTTCTGGGGGGCGCTCAGCAGAACGTCCACGTTGCATGCCTGCATATCTACCCAAACAGTGCCCGAGGCAATGCAGTCCAGCACGAAGAGCCCACCGTGGGCATGCACAGCCTTGCCGATTTCAAGCAGATATTCATCGGGCAATATTATGCCGGCAGAAGTTTCAACATGCGGCGCAAAAACCAGATCCGGTTTTTCTGCAGCAATTGCAGCCAGGATTTCTTCCACCGGTACAGGGGCAAATGCAGGCTGTGGTCCATCTTCAACCGGACGGGCCTTGAGGACTGTTTCGCTGGCCGGGATGGAACCTGCTTCAAAGATCTGGCTCCAGCGATAGCTGAAAAATCCATTGCGGATAACCATGCAGCGTTTGCCGGTTGCAAACTGCCGGGCCACAGCTTCCATTCCGTAGGTGCCGCCACCGGGTACCAGTATGGCACTGTGGGCGTTGTAGACAGTTTTCAGCGTTGCTGAAATATCACGCATTACGGCCTGGAATGATTGCGACATGTGATTGAGGGAGCGGTCGGTGAAGACTACTGAATATTCAAGCAGGCCGTCGGGATCTATTGCGGGGTTTATCTTGCTCATGGGTCTCTCGTCTGGTTGATTGAATCCTGCTTAATCAGGCTGGATCTCTTTGTATAAAAAATTACATGTGGCTCAGGTTGGTGGCAATACATACCATAACAGCAAAGGCAGACACAGGAAGGCCAGTACTGTTGAAATGACTACTGTGCCCGCAACCTCTTCGGGTTGTCTGTTGTAGCGAAAGGCAAACAGATAGGAAAAGACCGCTACCGGCATGGAGCACTGCATGATCATGATGCCCCGCATTGTGCCTTCCATGCCGAACATTGCAGCTGTGCCAATACCGACAACAAAGCCCATGACCAGTCTGAGCACTGAAAGCGCCACACTGCGTTTGATGCTGGAGATTCTGAAGCTGGCCAGCGAAACACCAAGTGCAATCAGCATGACAGGAATGGTGAGTCCACCCAGCAGACTGGTGGTGTTCTGCACCCAGTCCGGTGGCTTGAGCCCGGCGAACAGGAAAGCGAGTGTTACCAGTACGGCGTAGAACATCGGGTTTTTCAGCAGTTCACGGAATGAAACTGTGCCCGAGGAAATCGACATGCCGAAAGTAAAGCCGAAGACGATGTTTACCATGAAATAGGTCAGTGCCAGTGCCAGACCTTCGTCACCGAATGCCAGCAGACACAAGGGCAGCCCCATGTTGCCGACATTCGGAAACATCTGCGAAGGCAGAAAGGCCCGCAGGTCGAGTTTGGCAGCCTTGAGGATAATCAGGCCAATTATGCCGAACAGTCCCATTGCTACTATGGTCGCACTGGCCATGGTATTGAAAGTGTCAACTTCGATCTCTATTTCCATGAAAGTGGAAAAGATCAGGCAGGGTGCACCGACATTGGTTACCAGTCTGGAGACAAAGGCGGTTTCAAATGGGTGGCCAAGCTTTACCCATCCGTAACCTATGCAGGCACAGACAAAGACAGGAGCAATAACAGCCAGAATTTCAAGAAGCATCAGTTGGCCGCTTCATTTCCAGACAGGCAGTTTTTTGGGAGCCAGCACATGCTGCATTCTGGCGAAACGGGGCAAGCCGTTTTCATATGGCGGATAATCTTCACCCTGTATAAGCGGTGCAAAATATTCACGGGCGGCATCTGTTATGCCAAAACCGTCTTCTGTGATGAAGTTTCGCGGCATTTTCTTTTCCACATTGGCCACATCACTGAGCTTCGCTTCTCCTACCGACCAGCGATAGGGCTTGCTGTTTTCGCGGACTACAATCGGCATGACAGCATTTTTACCGGCCAGTGCAAATTCAACTGCTGCCTTGCCCATGGCATAGGCCTGTTCCACGTCTGTACCCGAGGCTATATGACGGGCAGCCCGCTGCAGGTAGTCGGATACTGCCCAGTGGTACTTGTAGCCCAGAGCATCCTTGACCATGTTGGCCAGTGCAGGTGCCACACCACCAAGCTGGGCATGGCCAAAGGCATCCCGTGTGCCCTGGTCGGCCAGGAAAGTGCCATCTTCATAGTGGGCACCTTCGGAAACCACAATGGCGCAGTAACCGTATTTGTCTACACAGGCTTTGGTTCTGGCCAGAAATGCAGTTTTGTCGAAAGGAATCTCGGGGAACACGATAATGTGCGGTGCGTCGCCTTCCTGCTCGGCAGCAAGTCCTGCGGCACCGGCTATCCAGCCGGCATGACGGCCCATCACTTCGAGTACGAAGACCTTGGTGGAGCTTTCGCACATTGAGGCCACATCAAGCCCGGCTTCGCGTATGGAAACTGCCACATATTTGGCCACTGAACCAAATCCCGGACAGCAGTCGGTGATGGGCAGATCGTTGTCCACTGTCTTGGGGACACCGATACAGGTGATCGGAAAATTCATGTCCATGCTGAACTGCGCCACCTTGTTGGCGGTATCCTGGGAATCACCACCACCGTTGTAGAAGAAGTAGCCGATGTCATGTGCCCGGAACACCTCTATCAGGCGTTCATATTCAGCCCGGTTCTGTTCAATTGTCTTGAGCTTGTAACGACAGGAGCCGAATGCACCTGCAGGGGTGTGTCGCAGTTCAGCTATGGTTGCATCACTCACTACACTGGTATCGATGAGTTCTTCGCGCAGGGCACCGATAATTCCGTTACGTCCGGCAAATACCTTGCCCAGTTCGGGATGCTGGCGTGCGGTTTCAATAACCCCGCAGGCTGATGCATTGATAACGGCGGTAACACCACCAGACTGGGCATAGAAGATATTGTTGTTGGGACGCACCGGCATAGGACTGCTCCTCGGAAAGGGGGGCATTTTACTGGAATCGACCTGCGATGTCAGAAAGAAGACTGTATGCTGCACTTCATTGTCAGATCGGGTTTTCTGCATGGTTGCGCCGGGCATGACAATTACACAGGCGTTTTGAGACAATCCCCTGTTCTAGTACCGGTAGGTCTTTATGCATATCCATATCCTCGGCATCTGCGGCACATTCATGGGCAGTCTGGCTGTGCTCGCGCGTCAGCTCGGTCATGAGGTCAGTGGCTGCGACCAGAATGTCTATCCCCCCATGAGCACGCAGCTGCAGGCCCAGGGCATAGTGCTGCATGAGGGCTACGACCCTGACTATATTGATGCCTGCAAACCGGACCTTGTTGTGATCGGCAACACCTGCTCGCGTGGCAACCCGGCAGTGGAGCATGTACTCAACAAGGGGCTGCCATTTACTTCCGGCCCCGACTGGCTGGCCAGACATGTCCTGCAGGGGCGTTGGGTACTGGGAGTTGCAGGCACACATGGCAAAACCACCACCACCAGCATGCTGGCCTGGATACTGGAGCATGCCGGCATGCAACCGGGATATCTGATAGGAGGCGTACCGAAAAATTTCGATGTTTCCGCCAGGCTCGGGGAGTCGGATTTTTTCGTCATAGAGGCCGATGAATACGACAGCGCCTTTTTCGACAAGCGTTCCAAGTTCATCCATTACATGCCGCGAACCCTTGTGCTGGGCAATCTGGAATTTGATCATGCTGATATATTCAGGAGTCTGGAGGATATCCAGATCCAGTTTCACCACCTGGTAAAAACTATCCCTTCCAACGGCATGATCGTGGCACCAGATGATGTGCCGGCCATTGATGCGGTATTTGACAAGGGGCTGTGGTGTTCCCTGCAACGCTTTTCCACCCACAAGGCTGGCGGCAGTGAGTGGCAGGTGGAATCTGTGTCACAGGACGGTTCCCATCTGTTGCTCTCCCATGGGGATGACAGCGCCGAAATCCGCTGGTCACTGCTGGGTGAACACAACAGCCGCAATGCGGTTGCAGCTGCTGCTGCTGCATTGCATGTGGGTATACCACTTGCTGTTTCCTGCGAGGCATTGTCCCGGTTCAAGGGGGTAAAACGCCGCCTGGAGCTCATTGGTGAGGTTGGCGGTATAAGGGTTTATGATGATTTTGCCCATCATCCCACTGCTATTCTGACCACATTGCAGGGCATGAGAGCGGCCATGACTGCCGCTGGTGCTACCGGCAGACTGATTGCGGTGATTGAAGCCCGTTCGAATACGATGAAAATGGGTTATCACCAGAAAACCCTGGCCGGGGCGCTGAGCCCGGCCGATATGGTGTGCTGGTATCGTAGTCAGGCTACCAGACTGGATCTTGATGCCATTGCCGGAGAAACCACTACGGATTTGCGTTGTATAGATACTACACAGGGCATACTGGATGTGCTGGCAGATGAGGTGCAGGCAGGTGACCACGTTGTGATCATGAGCAACGGGGGCTTTGAAGGCCTTCACCAGCGTCTGCTTGCCTTGCTGGAATCAGGTCTTTCCAGAGCAGCAGGGTAGGGGGCAGGTTTGGATACCATTCCGCTTTTTCCACTCAATTCCATAGTCTTTCCGAAAGGCAGGTTGGCGCTGCAGATTTTTGAATCCCGGTATCTGGATATGATCAGCAGCTGCATGCGCGAACAATCGGGCTTCGGGGTGGTGCTGATTGAAACCGGCAGTGAAGTGGCGCGTACCGGCCAGAAACTCGGCATTCATCCGGTAGGGACCTATTGTGAAATTGTAGACTGGAACCAGCTGGACAACGGTCTTTTGGGCATCACGGCTGAAGGGCGCAGTACTTTCAGGGTGATGGAAACCTGGCGTGAGCTGAACAATCTCTGCAAGGCAGCGGTAGAGTTCCGGGAGCAGGATTCGGTTGATGCCGAGGTACTGCCGGTTGAGGATGACTTTGCCGAATATGTGGATCTGCTAAGAGGGCTGTCGAGGCATCCCGCCATTGAGGAGCTCAAGCTGAATGTCAGTTTCGACAATTTGCGCGAGGTTGCCTGGCGTCTTTCTGAATTGTTGCCCATTGGCAATCGCGAGAAACAGGCCTTGCTGGAACTGGTGGACCCTATTGCACGGCTGGAGCAGATCGAGTTGTATATCAATGCGATGAACAAATAATCCGGTAAAACTCCAACACAGCACAAGTTCAAATTGTCAGACAAGACATCTGGCCGCCTTTCCGCTGCCACAGTGATCAAGCGGCGCTGCGGTGCGGACGCCCTGCGGGCTTGAGCTCCTCGCTTTATCGCTTGATCACTGTGTCAAAACGCTCCTTTTATGGCGTCCAGATGTCTTGTCTGACAATTATCGCGGTTGGTTTCAATGATCTGCCAATCACCGGGTTCTGTGGGGCCCCCCATTTGAATATTCACATGGCATAATGCAGGACTTTTTGAGGGGGATTCAGCATGGATGTATTGTTACAGGCACTCTCCAGCCCTGCAGATATGACCAGCCAGCAATGGCTTCTGGTGGCAATTCTGGTTTTTGTGGTCATCGGCGTTGCCTACATGGCCTGGCGACTCTACAAACTTGTCATGGCGGAACAGAAATCCACCTATGTCCCGAACATAGGGCGCAAGCGACTTGCCAGCATGCAAAAGCAGGAAAAACAGTCAGGCGCAGAATAGACAGGATGAATTCATGAATCTGGCCAGGCTTGCAAGTTGTGTGACAGTCCCACTGGTGTGTCTGATACTGGCAATGTCGGCACATGCCATAGTCATACGTCATGACCGGGCAGATGCCGACTATGTAGTGGACGAAAGCCGTTATCCGCAGGTGTTCTATCTGCATACCCGCTACGACAACAAAGTATGCATGGCTACTCTCATTGATCCTGGCTGGGCACTTACTGCAGCCCACTGTACTGATGAAACACCCATCAAGCTGACGCTGGACCAGCAACATAACTGGCCTCTGGAAATTGCCGGCAAGCCCAACAGTATCAGACGCATGGTAGTACATCCCCGGTACGCCGGAGGAGATTTGCTTCAGGGAGTAGACCTGGCACTGCTGCAGCTTGAAACAGCCGTTACTTCTGTAAATCCTGTGCAGCTTTACCGGCAGGCCAATGAAGCCAGTACCGTCATGAGTCTGGTTGGCTGGGGTTTTACCGGTAACGGTGAACGCGGCAGGCAGGGAAATGACGGCAGGTTCCGCCGTGCAGAAAACAAGGTGGAAGAAGCTTCCAGGTGGCTGGTATTCCGCTTTGATGATCCTCGTGAGGCAAAGGGGAGTGCTCTGGAACTGGAAGGTATTCCCGGTCTGGGTGACAGTGGCGGGCCGGCACTCGAGGAAAGCTACGAGGCAGGCACCATGCTGCTGGCAGGCGTTGCTGTGGGTGAGCTGGCAACCAATATGGAAACCAGCAGCAAAGGCACTTATGGTGCCATTGAGGTATATGAACGTATCTCACTGCATGCCGAGTGGATAGATGCTGTGATCAATCCCGACACGATTTCAATTACCCCCTGAGCGGCAGCAGCCGAATCCTGTTGAAGGCGCCATGAGCAGAAAGAAAAAGGAAGACAATGCGCCGGGCCGCCCTTCAATCAGGCAGCTTGAATATTTTCTTGCAGTGGCCCGCGCTTCCGGGTTCCGTGGTGCTGCAGAAAAACTGAAGGTTACACAGCCAACCCTCACCCTGCAGATCGCCGCACTGGAAGAACAACTGGGCATAGTGCTGTTTGATCGTTCCAGGGCTGGCACACTGCTTTCTCCGGCAGGCAGGGAATTCATGCCGCTGGCGCGGGACATACTCGAGCATTACCGTCTGCTGGACGAATTCACCAGAGGCAACAGCAGTGAGGATCTGGCCGGTACATTCAGGCTGGGTGTATCACCCACCATTGCAGCCTGGCTGTTGCCACAAATCATGCCGCTGCTGCATGAACGGTATCCCCAGCTGAAACTGCATGTGCGTGAAGCGGTCCCGCGTGAGCTGGAGTCAGGCCTTGATGCAGGCAACTTCGATCTGATTCTTACCGTACTGCCGATGCAGGCAGGTAACAACAGGATTCGTCCGTTGTTCACGGAGCCTTTGCAAATAGTCATGCCGGCAAATCATCCGCTGGCAAAGAAAGGCAAGCTGCTGGGTCGCGACCTGCACCAGCAATCCATTCTGGGAATGGATGAAGCCCATCACCTGCACAGGCAGATCAGCAGTTTCTGCGAGCGCAACGGTGTTCGGCTGTTAAGTCAGTACGAAGGTAATTCGCTCACTTCATTGCAGCTGATGCTCATGATGGGCATGGGGCTCGCCATACTGCCAGCCCGCTATGTGCAGGAAGCCTTTGCCGGTAACGACAGGGTAAAAATCTACAGCGTGGAAGACGAAGCCCTGGAACGCACTCATATTGCTGCTTGGCGCAGGCACAGCTCGGCCAGACATCTGTTCCAGAAGTTGTCGTTCGAAATAAAGGCGATTGCGATGGAACTGTATGGTGATGTGCTGGGAGAAGTGCTGACCGATGAGGCCTTCGGGGAAGGGTGGTGAGACTCTTCATTCGCAACAAAAAAAGGCCTGCAAATTTGCAGGCCTTTGTATTGGTAGCGATGGCTGGACTTGAACCAGCGACACCAGCATTATGAATGCTGTGCTCTAACCAGCTGAGCTACATCGCCAAAATTTTCTACTGCGGCTGCCTGTAGCACCCAATCCGGAAATTTCATTTGCGCTTTCCCTGCTCAACGTATGTCTGTATACGCCTGCGCGGTAAAGCGCAAATGAAATTCCCGTCTCAGGCACTACAGCCACCCTCGTTACGAAATTCCAAAGATCGGACTTCCGTGTGAATTCCGGTATTTCCCGGTTCGGGAAAGGGTGCGAATTTTGGTGATTTAGCCCCGCAAAGTCAAGATTCCAAAGGTAATTTTTCCGAGAGTACAGACCGTCAGGATGTGTTTTGGCACCTGCAAATTATCTGCAATCGTTCAACCCGGAGCCCCGACATAAAAGTCTGCCGCATTGCTTTCTGTCCATGGCACCAGCTCATCGAACAGCCTGGCCATGGCGCGTCCCATGGCTAGCGCCACTTCATCAGGCCCCGCCTGCTCGAGCGGTTCCGTGATGGTAAAAGTATTTCTGGCCAACAGTTCCCGCGAGCCACGCAGTATCAGGTCGGCCCTGATCGACAATTGCACATTGCCGGGGCTGGCGCTGGCATCGTGGTAGATGGTTTCAATACCCAGGCCCAGACCCAACTCACCACCAACCCCTTCACCAAGCTCCACAACGGCCTTGAATGAAGCCCGACGATCAAGTCGTTGCAGCAACTGCCGGGATATGGTTATAGCGGGGCGTTCATTCCATCGGGACAGCAGGTAAAGCTCGCGCTGGCCAGGTGCCATGGAATAGGCCATCGACAATGAGTTCGCCAGAGGGTCTCCGGTCAGTGACTGCAGTACAAGCGTTACAGGCAGGACGCTATTGGCAATCGACATATCCGGGCTGGCATCTGCGAGTACATAACTGCGTTGGCGGTCTTCACTGCCTCCGAGCTCTACGAAAACACAGGCACCAAGCAGGAGCGTGATTGCTGTCAACAGCAGCAGGGCAAATCCGGATGCTTTGTTCATCATTGATTTTCTCCGGGCCCAAGTCGGGCGGGGCTTACGCCAAGTACTGCGGAACGTGGGTCCTGCAGTCGCTGCAGTGTCAGTTCTGCCGATTCCAGGCTGCGACGCAATTCTGTGACGGCTGCGGCCATCTGGTCCGACAGCACTGCACCGGTACGGTCCAGCTGTGTGGTGAGAGTTTCACCCTGGGTTTGCAAAGACAGCATTGCTGTTGAAATACTGCGCATGGCCTGTTCTGCTTCACTGATTGTGTCCCTGACATCGCCAACCAGGAATTCAACCTGTCCACCTACATCTTCGGCCAGCGTCGATACATCTGTGCCGGCGCGATTGATGCTGCCGGTGGCCGCTTCAATGCTCACAAGTACATTGTCAAGCCTGGTCATGCGCTGGTTCAGATTGCCGGTCAATTCGCCCAGATTGCGTATCAGGGTGGTCAAGGCTTCACGGTTATCTGCAGAGAGCAGACGGCTGAGGTTGCCCATGATCTCACCTGCCATGTCGCCCAGTCGCTCCACTTTACCGGCAATTTCATCAAGGTCGGATCGACCCTCCGCAATTACAGGATTGGGTTCGCCGGGGGTGGAAGTCAGTACCTGCGCACCTTCCGTGTTAGGCGTAACCAGGCTGATCTGGGCAATGCCGGTTACCAGGTTGCGGGTGATAATCGCTACAGTATTCGTGAAAACGGGAATGCTGCTGTCCAGGCTGATTTCCACCATCACCCGGTTGATCAGCATGTTGCCGGCCTGATAGTCGGCCAATGCAAAACTGACCACTCGCCCTACACTGACACCCCGCATGTCAACTTCGCTGTCAATCTGCAGGCCATCTATCCGCTGGTTTTCAAAATAGACTGTGTAGGGAGTGAAGGCATCCCGGGAGGCAAAGTTGTTGAACCACAGTAAAGTAGCAACCAGTGCCGAGACCAGAATTACGGCTCCTGCTCCTACTATCGTATAACGGGCTTCAGCTTCCATTGGCAGACTCTGTCATGGTTCGTATTGCGAAATAGGATTTGATCCAGGGGTGGTCAAGTTTCACGATGTCTTCAACGGGACCATCGGCAAGCATCTTACCATCAGCGAGCACGATGATCCGGTCGACAACAGTAAGCAGGGTATCCAGGTCGTGCGTAACAACAAGAACGGAAATACCCAGGTCATCCACCAGTGAGCGGACCAGTTTGTCAAAACTCCTTGCCGTGGTTGGATCCAGTCCTGAAGTCGGCTCATCCAGAAAAAGAGTTTCCGGTTCCAGTGCCAGTGCACGGGCCAGTGCAGCACGTTTGCGCATGCCTCCCGATAACTGACTGGGCATTTTCAGGCCCACATCCACAGACAACCCGGCCTGGGAAAGTCGCAGGTTTACCAGTGGATCCAACAAGGCCGGTGGTACTGCTGCGTGTTCCACCAGTGGCACCAGTACATTCTGTTTGACTGTCAGGGCGGAAAACAGGGCGCCGTCCTGGAACATCATGCCGAAGCGCTTTTTTACTGCCGATACGGATGCTTCAGTATCAGTCCATATGTCAGTGCCCAGTACCCGGATGTTGCCGCTGTCTGGCCTCTGCAATCCGACAATTTCACGCAGCAGCACACTTTTGCCTGTGCCTGAGCCGCCGATTATTGCAGTAAGCGAGCCTTTTCCCAGTTCGAAGCTGATGCCCTTGTGAACGCTTTGTTTGCCGAACTGCGTATGGATGTTCTCTACTGCAACCACGGCTGCCTGTTTGTCCATGTTGCGATCAGACTCCCATCGCCTGCAGGACGATTGCAAAGGCGGCATCCAGCAGGATTACCGAGACTATACCTTGCACTACCGTGGAAGTTGTTGCCATGCCAACAGCCCGCGTGTCGCGTTCAACAGTCATGCCCATACGACATCCGATTATGGCAATGAACAGGGCAAAAGCAGGTGCCTTGGCAAAACCGATCCAGAAGTGGCCAAGGTCCAGTGATGTGTGCAGTCTGTTCAGTACAGTGGCGGGTGTAAGTCCAAGCAGAGGGTCAGCCACAAGCATGGCGCCGAATATGCCCATTACATCGCCTACAAATACCAGCAGAGGCAGCGCCAGTACCAGCGCAAGCACACGCGGGATCACCAGTACCTGCATGGGTGAAAGGCCGAGTGTCCGTATTGCATCAATTTCTTCGGTCAGTCGCATCGCGCCAAGATGTGCAGTGAATGCAGCTCCGGAACGACCTGCCACAATGGTTGCTACTATGATGGGGGAAAATTCCCTGGTCATGCCGATGCCAACACCATCAATGACAAAGATATTGGCGCCATACTTTTCTGCCTGCAGGCCCAACAGGTAGGCGACGGTGACACCAATCAACATGGTGACCAGAGCCACAACGGGCAGGGCACTCAAACATATCTGACCGAACTGCACCGTCAGTTCCCTGTGTCGCAATCTTCCCGGATGGCGCAACAATTGCAGAAAGGCAATGAGTGTTGCGCCGAGGAAATTCAGATGTCCATGCAGAAGACCTGCCGCTTCCTCCAGTTCTCTGCCGAGAGTAGCAAGTTGGCGCAGGGGCCAGGGTCTGCTTGTTGATGGAGCAGGATTTTGCTGCTCAAGCATTCGCGAACGAACACCATCCACTATTCTTTTATGGTCCGCAGCGAATTGTTCAACTTGCACGCTATGCAGGGCTATGCCACGAGTCTGTAATGCCTGTAGCAGCAGAAGGGCACCTGCAGAATCGATGCTGTCCAGTGTACTGCCATCAAGTTTGAGTGGAGTTTTGCAGGCAAGGCCGCCAAGAGCGGTATCAATCGCTGCCATGTTGGCCAGACGCCAATGCCCCGACAATGACAACACAGCACAAGCATTGTCGGTGTGCAGATGCCACCATTGCGAAGTTGCAGCCAGGGTCATGAGAAGAAAGTGCCAGAGATCAAAATGCAGCGTATCAGGAAAAAGGCATTATAGCGTGAGGAGAGCAAGCGGCTTTCCTGATAGCAGCAATATTCAACTGTCATTAAGCCAGGATGTTTGCGCCTCAGGCAGCGTTATAGCTGCCCCAAAAATCACACATTAAACCTGAAGTGGACAACGTCACCGTCGTGCACTATGTATTCTTTCCCTTCGAGGCGCCATTTGCCCGCATCCTTCGCACCCTGCTCACCCTTGTATTTGACGAAGTCGTCATACGCGATCACTTCCGCCCGGATAAAACCTTTCTCGAAATCGGTATGGATTACAGCGGCAGCCTTGGGTGCAGTGGCGCCGATCTTTACAGTCCAGGCGCGCACTTCCTTCACCCCTGCAGTGAAATAGGTTTGCAGTCCAAGCAACTGGTAACCGGCACGGATAACCCGGTCGAGGCCTGCTTCTGTCATGCCGAGGTCTTCAAGGAAAACCTGTTTTTCCTCAGGGTCCAGTTCCGAGATTTCCGCTTCCATCTTGTTGCAGATAGCAACGACTACAGCGTTTTCCTCGCTGGCAATAGCATTGACCTGGTCCAGGTAGGGATTGTCGGTAAAACCGCTTTCGTCCACGTTGGCGATGTACATGGTTGGTTTGTTGGTCAACAGATGCAGCGGATACAAACTGGCCTGGGCATCAGCATCCAGTGTCATGCTGCGAACCGGTTTGCCCGAATCGAGGTGATCGCGAACAGTCGTCAGGAAATCCTTGAATTTCATGGCGTCCTTGTCGCCGCTTCTGGCGGCCTTGTTGGCACGTTCCAGCGCTTTTTCAACAGTCTCGAGATCGGCCAGTGCAAGTTCGGTGTTGATGGTTTCAATGTCTGATTTGGGGTTGATGGTATTGGCCACGTGAATGACGTTGTCGTCCACAAAGCAGCGCACCACATGGGCAATCGCATCGCATTCCCTGATGTTGGCAAGAAACTTGTTGCCAAGTCCTTCACCCTTCGATGCACCGGCCACGAGTCCGGCGATATCCACGAATTCCATGGTTGTGGCAATGGTTTTTTCCGGCTGTACGATTGCCGAGAGAGCATCAAGACGAGTGTCCGGTACTGCAACCACGCCGGCATTGGGCTCTATGGTGCAGAACGGAAAGTTCTCGGCAGCGATGCCGGCCTGGGTGAGGGCATTGAAAAGTGTGGATTTGCCAACGTTGGGCAAACCGACTATGCCGCATTTGATACCCATGGAAATATCCCTCAGTCTTTACTGTGTAGTTGTTGCATGGCGAATTCCGGCTTGCCCTGCACCAGCAGGGGCAGAATGGCCAGCGCCTTGTCAAATTCCCGTTTCATCAGGTCCATGTCGCTGCGTGAAAAATCATCCAGCACATAGTCCATGCCGCGCTTGCTGGCCTGCGGGTTTGCTATGCCGAATCTCAAGCGGTAAAAATCATTGGTGCCCAGAGCACTGATGACATCTTTCACACCATTGTGTCCTGCAGCGCCGCCACCGTATTTCAGACGAGTGGTACCCATGGGCAGATCAAGTTCATCGTAGACAATGAGCACTTCTGCTGCAGGGATTTTGTAATATGAAGCCAGCGCGGAAATTGCCCGGCCACTGTTGTTCATATAGGTGGTAGGGAACAGCAGGCGAATATCGCGACCATCAATGTTCACCACACCTGCCAGCCCCTGGAATTTCTTGTCAGGTTTCAGTTCACACCTGCCGCTCTCGCAGACAAGATCAAGAAAAAGGGCGCCGGCGTTATGCCGCGTATGCTGATATTGCCGGCCCGGGTTTCCCAGGCCAGCTATCAGTGAGATCGGATGATCCATTGGAGGGTAACAGCAGCTTACTCTTTGGGTGCTGCTGCATCACCGCCTTCAGCAGCGGGGGCCTCATCTTCGTCAGCAACCACTTTCTTGGCAGTGATGGAAACCACTGCCAGGTCGCTGTCAGCACCATGGCTGAGTGCGATGCTGGTTACACCTGAAGGGAGTTTGAGGTCGGAAATATGCAGTGACTCGCCCAGATTGAGATTGGCAATATCCACTTCAATGAATTCCGGCAGATCTTTGGGCAGACAGCTGATTTCAAGGTCAGCAACAAGATGATGGACTTCGCCACCGCCCTGTTTGACACCTACTGCAGTTTCTTCGTTGATGAAGTGCAAAGGCACCTTCACATGGATTTCCTGGTCTGCGCTTACGCGCTGGAAGTCGGCATGCATGATGCGGGGCTTGGCAGGGTGACGCTGCAGATCCTTGATAATGACGCTTTCAGAGGTACCTTCAACATTCAGGGTAAGAATGGAAGTGAAGAAAGCTTCGTTTTCGGTGGCATGCAGGATGTCATCGTGTATCAGGCTGATATTGGCAGGTGCAGACTTGCCACCATAGATAATGGCGGGAACACCATTGCTTTTACGCAGGCGGCGGCTCGCACCTTTCCCTGCATCGGCCCGGCTCTGGGCGTTGAGTACAAACTCGTGTTTGGACATTGTGATTACCTCGCAGAACAGCACTGATGTCTGTCCTGCATTCAAATCGGGGTTTATCCCCGGGTTTCATTATCCCGACCGGCTTGCGACCAGCTGGATCGGGAACCAGCCTTCAGGCAGTGTTCGTAACCTGACCAGTGATCAGGTGTTGTCGAACATTGCGCTGACGGATTCTTCGTTGCTTACCCGGCGGATGGATTCGCCAAGGAAACGGGCCAGCGGCAGCTGACGAATTTTTTCGCATTTCTGTGCTTCTTCACTCAGCGGTATGGTGTCGGTTACCACCAGAGAGTCGAGCGTTGAATTGTTGATGTTCTCAATGGCGTTGCCAGACAGTACAGCATGCGTACAGTAGGCCACCACGGCAATGGCGCCCTGGTCTTTCAAGGCATCGGCTGCCTTGCAGAGCGTGCCGGCGGTATCCACCATGTCATCCACGATCAGACAGGTGCGGCCTTTCACTTCACCTATCAGGTGCATAACTTCGGTTTCGTTGGCCTTCGGGCGACGCTTGTCGATGATCGCGAGATCTGTGCTCAACTGTTTGGCAAAGGCGCGTGCCCTTACCACACCCCCGATATCGGGAGATACAGTAATCAGGTTTTCATAGTTCTGGTTACGCACATCTTCCACCAGCACCACGCTGCCATAGACGTTGTCCACGGGAATGCTGAAAAAACCCTGTATCTGTTCGGCATGCAGGTCTATGGTCAGAACCCGGTTGACGCCAGAAGCCACCAGCATGTCGGCAACCACCTTGGCGCTGATTGGCACACGGGCAGATCGTACACGTCTGTCCTGGCGTGCATAGCCGAAATAGGGCACTACGGCAGTAATACGGTTGGCTGAGGAACGATGCAGGGCATCGGCCATCAGCAGCAGTTCCATCAGGTTGTCGTTGGTGGGTGAGCAGGTGGGCTGGATGATGAAGACATCCTGACCACGCACATTCTCGTTGAGTTCCACACTGATTTCGCCATCACTGAATTTGATAACGTCAGCTCTTCCCAGTGGCACACCCAGCCATTTGGCCACCTTCTGGGCCAGTTCGGGATTGGCGTTACCACTGAAAACCATCAGATTGTTAGGCATGTCTTCAACCTGTACTGTGTTTATCAAAACGGTGTTTCAACTATGCGAAACATCATGAATTTGGCTGGGGTGGCTGGATTCGAACCAACGTATGCAAGGATCAAAACCTTGTGCCTTACCGCTTGGCGACACCCCATTAGTTTTTTCCCAACCGGTCATTTCATGTCCGGTAATGTGTCCAGTAAACCATGCAGTGGAGAGTTGTTCACTCCCCGGGCTATATGGCCCCTGATCTTGTCTCGGTATTGATTGGGTAGCTGAGCCAGAATTTCTGCAGCTTGCTCCCTGACAGGGAAGCCGGCAAATACGCTGGAACCTGTGCCGGTCATGCGTGCAGCCAGGCCGGATTCAACTGTATGAACTGCGCCATCAGCGCCTGTTCCTGTCTGTGATTTCAGCCAGCCCAGGGCTTCTTCAATATCCGGATACAGCATGCAAACGACTGTTTCACAGTCATTTTTACAGCCCGAAAACGGAAAGCCGCGTATTCTGAGGGGGGGGCTGTCCCTTGTCAATTGCGGGTGGCCAAAAATTTCGGCAGTACTGGCGTGGCAGGCAGGGGTCAGAATGAGGTACCACAGGGGCGGAAGCGCGGTATCTTCCAGTTTTTCGCCCACTCCCTCTGCCCAGGCACTGGTGCCATGCAGGAAAACAGGTACGTCTGCGCCCAGTTGCAAACCCAGTTTGTTCAGGGTATCTGCATCCAGATTACAGCCCCACAAGCGGTTCAGGGCCAGAAGGGTGGTTGCAGCATCCGAACTTCCACCACCAAGACCTCCCCCATGGGGCAGGTGTTTTTCCAGATGGATATGCCAGCCAGTAGTCTCCTTACGATAAGGCAGCAGCATGCGTGCTGCCCGCAGCACGAGATTGTCCTGCCCAGAAAGGGCCGGTTCCGAACAGGAAAATGTCAGCTCATCTGTTGCCAGGGGGCTCAAATGCAGCTCGTCTGACCAGTCCAGAATCTGGAATACTGTCTGCAGGGTGTGGTAACCGTCAGCCCGTCTGCCGGTGATATGCAGAAACAGGTTCAGTTTTGCAGGGGCAGGCAAACAGAAAGTAGTCACGGAGCTGTTTCCGGCAACTGCCAGTTGTTGATCAGGAAGGTCATCTGCAGGTCACCCTGCTTTATGCGAATGCGCTCCGGCAGGGGGATGTTGCCAACCGGGGTATAGCGGTCAAATTCAAGTGCCCATTCCCTGCCGGCGTTGTCTGTCTGGAGCAGCAAGGCAAGCTCACCGGCCTGATTCCAGCCTCCTTCAGCCTGCCAATCCGGCGTAGGCAGTCCACGCACCCACCAGAGCAGGTGCCTGGCCGGAAAGGGATAACCAAGAATTTCCCGGGTCAGCTCATCAAGTGAAAACAGGCTCTGGGGTTCTTCACCGGCCTTTTCGAGTATTGCCAGTTCGGGTGTCCCCCAAAGATGCACTGCACCCAGGCCAAGGGTGCCGCTGATGTTGATATCGAAAGTTCGCTGTTGCTGTGCCCAGTTCAGGTTGAGCGTATCCGACTGATTACCCTGACGGATATTAAGTCTGCCTTCAAGTGTCCAGATGGAAATTGCCGAGGCAGCCTCGGAATGGGCTGCCCATTCGGGCGGAGCCTTTGGAAAGGTATACGAATTCTGCAGGTTGGTGCAGGCAGAAAGAAGCAGTGCAAGTACTGCAATACCCATGGTTGAAATGGCAGAGTGCCGGATGAATAACATGGGCAGCCACAGTTTCCTGGTGGGGTATCCCTAGCGTGAGCCTTGGGGATTCAGTCGTTCCATTGCATTGAGCACGTGTTCACTGTCTGGCTGCACTTGCAGTGCACCACGCCAGATTCGGTTGGCCTCAGCCCTCTCCCCCATGACCCAGAGTACTTCTCCCAGATGGGCGGCTACTTCGGGATCCGGATACAGCTCATAGGCACGGTCCAGATTACGGCGGGCTTCATCATACATACCCAGACGGTACTGGACCCAACCCAGCGAATCGATAATGGCAGGATCATTGGGTGCCAGTTCTATGGCCCGCAGAATGAGCTCGTAGGCTTCTTCGTATCGATCGGTGCTGTCAGCCAGATAATAGCCCAGTGTGTTGTAGGCAACCGGGCTGGAAGGATTGAGCTGGATGATCTTGCGCAGATCTTCCTCCATCAACCTGATGTTCCCCTGCTCCTGGCTCAGTACAGAACGCAGAAACAGCAGCTGGATGTTGTTCTGGAAGGCGGCGATCGAACTGTTCAGCAGGGTAGAGGCCTGCTGCGTACGACCTTCATCCATCAGCACATTCGCTTCCATGGTCAGCAGTGGAATATTCAGGTCGGCATTACGGAAACGGATATTCTGCAGATGCGCCTTGACCTCTTCGTAGCGGTCGGCCCTGATCATGAGTTCGGCAAGATTTCGCTGGGCCTGCATGAAATTGCTGCCACCACTCACCTGCAGGTAATGCTCAATAGCCAGATTGCTGTCGTTATCATGGCTGGCAAGAAAACCAAGATAGTAATGCGCATCATCTGTGCGCTGGCCCGCTGCTACCAGACGCTGCAGAAAATTGCGCGCATCTGCGTACATATTCACTTCCATGCTGATCAGTGCAAGTGAATACACCATGTCGTAGTCGTCAGGATCCTGCTCGACGATTATCGTGAACTGCTCCTTGGCATCCTGGTACTTGCGCTCTTCAATGAGTTTGCGGCCATAGAGAAAGCGCAGCTGTTTGGATTGAGGATTGGTGCGCAGGCTCTGCTGGAGTCGACGTTGTGCGCGTCTGTCCTCGCCAAGCATTTCCAGAAGCTGGACTTCCAGCAGGACAACCTCGGGATTGTCATCCATGTCGCGGGCCAGACGCTGGACCAGATCATAGGCCTCCTGGATCTGCTCATTCTGCAGATACAGATGGGCCATGCTCAGTCGCAGGGTCTGGTGCTCGGGATAGCGTTCAAGCAATTCCTCAAAGTCGGCAATCAGTGCATCAAGGAACAGCCCGGCATTGTTGTCGTTGTTGATGCGGGCAGAGATCAGTCTGAAATCAACTTCTTCCCCGGCATCGAGCAGGGCAAGCATGTGATCCAGGGCTTCACCATAACGCCCCAGCGTAACCAGTTGCAGCGATACGGCCTGACGGGCATCTATGGATTCAGGTTCTTTGGCCAGCCAAAGCTGACCCATTTCCAGGGCAACAGGCATATTGCGCAGGAATATGGCGATACGCATGGCGCGCTGGATAATACTGAGATTGCCGGTTTCCCGGGCGAGGGCAAGATAGTCGTCAAGAGCCTGCTGGTCGTAACCCCGCTGCCCGGCCAGCTCGGCAATAATTGCGCGGCTGAGCACGTCTTCCGAAAAAGTCCCGAACGCTTGCTCTTCAGTTGCCGGGCTTTCTTCAGAAGGTTCCGCACTCGTTTCAGTGGCATCTTCTGCGGCCAGCATCAGTGGCGCGTTATCCGGGGTTTGTGCTACCTGTTCTCCGACGTTGGCTGAAGCACTGGTGCCCAATAGCAGTAACAAGCCTGCGATACCACTGAGGAGTGGCAGGTGGGGTCTTTTTGCGAAGCTGTAGTCAAAAGCAGGCAATGGGTGGCTCTTGTTTCAGTCCATGGGATACGTCGGGGCAGTATAGCCTTTGTTCAGTTCAAAGCTCAATTTGAGGCTTATGAAATAGCTATACGTATTGGGCTAGTGCCACAGATCTCACCAGGACAGGGAAAGTGGAGATGACTGCCATGAAAAGAGCGTTTTGACACGGCCATAGTTCAATGCATACAAGTAACATACAGGACATGTAATCGGGAATTGGTTTATATGTCATGGCTTTATGTATCCCTTGGGCGCTAAAATACCGGCCTTTTCAACCTTGTAAAAAACGGGACCCACCACCCTCATGACCCTGCTGGTGCTAGGCATCAATCACAATACCGCCACGGTAGCCGTTCGTGAAAAAGTCGCCTTCGCGCCTGAACTGATGCAGGAAGCGTTGCAGCAGGCCTGCAATGTAGCCGGGCTGGCAGAAACAGTGATTCTGTCTACCTGTAATCGCACTGAACTGTATGGCGCAGTTGCCGATCAGCCTGAAGAGCAGCTCAGGGAGCTTGAAAACAGGCTGCTTGACTGGTTATGCGACTATCACAAGATTGCAGCTGGCGAACTCAGACCCACCCTCTACTGGCAAAAAGGCCCCGAAGCAGTGCGGCATTTGATGCGCGTGGCCAGCGGACTGGATTCAATGGTGCTGGGAGAACCCCAGATACTTGGTCAGATGAAATCCGCTTTTGAAGTTGCCCAGCAGTCGGCCACGGTTGGCAGTCAGCTTTACCGTGTATTCGAGGACGTGTTTTCCGTTGCCAAACAGGTACGCACGGAAACTGCCATCGGAGAAAGCCCGGTATCGGTTGCCTTTGCTGCAGTCACCCTGGCACATCAGATTTTTTCAGATCTCAAGGAAGCCAGGGCACTGATGATAGGAGCCGGGCGAACCATCGAGCTGGTGATCCAGCATCTGAAGGAAGCTGGTGTTGCAGACATCGTGGTAGCCAACAGGACCCTCACCAAAGCCCAGGAACTAAAACACAAATATGGTGTGCGGGAAGTGCTGCTATCGGATATACCGGATGTACTGGAACATACCGACATTGTGGTTTCCTCCACGGCCAGTCAGCTCCCGATACTTGGCAAGGGAACCGTGGAAAGGGCCATCAAGGCCCGCAGGCACAAGCCAATTTTCATGGTGGATCTGGCAGTGCCACGCGACATAGAGCCCGAAGCCGGAGAGCTGGATGACGTCTACCTATTCAGTGTTGATGACCTGAAAGAAGTAATCGACAGCAACCTGCGCAACCGGCAGGAAGCGGCACACGAGGCCGAAACCATCATAGCGACCGGCGTGGAGAATTTTCTGCGCAAACAAAGGGGGCTTGGCATTGTTTCCACTTTGCGAAACTTCCGGGAAAAGGCAGAACAGATACGTGACCTGGAACTGGAAAAAGCCATCAAGTCTCTTGAAAAGGGAGAGGCACCGGAAAAAGTTGTCCGGGAGCTGGCTCGCCTGTTGACCAACAAGCTTATCCATTCACCCAGTGTGCAGATGAAAAAAGCCAGTGCTGATGGCCACCCGGGACTCATCGAGTTGGCACAGCAACTATATGGACTTGAAATAGAAAATGACCCGGTTGCAGACGACGCGGGTATTATCGAAAGCAGGCAAAACCCAAAGGAAGCCGGACAGCAGTCCTGAGCGGCAATATCCGGTAACAGATCATGAACCCTTCCATCAGCTCCAAGCTTGACAGCCTGCTCGAACGTTATGAGGAACTTGAGCATCTGCTCAGTGATGCAGAGGTAATCAGCAATCAGGAAAAATTCCGGGGCTATTCAAAGGAGTATGCAGAGCTTGAACCCGTGGTGCTCTGTTACCGGCAATTGCAGGCTGTAAGCCAAAACCTGCAGGAAGCTTTGGCAATGCTCAAGGATACGGATCCTGATGTGCGCACCATGGCAGAAGAGGAGGCAGCAGCATCAACTGAAAAGCAGGCAAGCCTGGAAGTTGATCTGCAGAAGCTGCTCTTGCCGAAAGATCCGCGTGATGGTTGCAATGTGTTTCTTGAAATCAGGGCCGGTACCGGTGGAGATGAAGCTGCCATTTTTTCAGGTGACCTGTTCAAGATGTATTCGCGCTATGCCGAATCGAAAGGCTGGAAAGTTGAAATACTCAGTGAACGCCGAGGCGAACACGGGGGATTCAAAGAGCTGATAACCCGGATAGAAGGCAACAATGTTTACGGTCAGCTGAAATTCGAATCGGGTGCGCATCGGGTACAGCGGGTACCCGAAACAGAAGCCCAGGGCAGAGTGCATACTTCAGCCTGTACTGTTGCGATTCTTCCCGAGTTGGAAGACGAAGGGGAAATAGAAATAAGCAAGAATGACCTGCGTGTTGATACCTACCGGGCCAGCGGTGCGGGTGGTCAGCATGTCAACAAGACCGATTCGGCAATCAGGCTTACCCACCTTCCCACCGGCATCGTTGTTGAATGCCAGGACGAACGTTCCCAGCACAAGAACCGGGCCCGTGCCATGTCGCTTCTCCAGGCGAAGCTGCAGGCTGCTGCTGATGCCGAACGCCATCAACAGGAAACTGATACACGCCGGATTCTGGTGGGTTCCGGTGATCGCTCTGAAAAGATCAGGACCTACAACTATCCGGATGGACGTATTACCGACCACAGGATAAAGCTCACGCTCTACAAACTTGCCGATATCATGAATGGCAACATGGACGATCTGATTCAACCGCTGATGGCCGAATACCAGGCTGATCAGTTGGCGGAACTTGCAGGCTGAACATGTCAGCGCGCACCGTCAAATCCCTGCTTGCAGACGCTGCAGCCATGTTTGACAGCGATTCTGCCCTGCTCGATGCCCAGTTGTTGCTGGGCAAAATCATTGGCAAGGACCGCAGCTGGATGTATGCCCATGATGATGCTGATGTTACCGAAACACAGGCAGCAGCATTCAGGCTGCTTGCAGAGCGCCGCAGCGCCGGTGAACCGGTTGCCTATCTGCTTGGTAGCCGGGGATTCTGGCGCCAGCACCTGGATGTCAGTCCTTCCGTGCTGATCCCCCGACCTGAAACCGAGCTGCTTGTGGAACTGGTGTTGCAGCTGGAGCTGGGGCTGGGTGTGCAGGTCGCCGATCTTGGCACCGGCTCAGGCGCCATTGCACTGGCGCTGGCCAGCGAAAAGCCGGATTGGCAGATTTTTGCCACCGACATCAGCAAGGCTGCACTGGAAGTAGCGCAGGGCAATGCCCGCAAGCTGGGACTGGACAATGTCTGTTTCTGCGAAGGTGACTGGTTTGCAGCCTTGCCGTCACTGAAGTTCAACCTCATCGTAAGCAATCCCCCCTATATCGCAGCAGGTGATCCACATCTTGCCCGGGGAGATGTACGCTTCGAACCTGCAGGGGCCCTGATAGCTGGTGATGAGGGTATGGCTGATCTGGTGCACATTGCGGAGCAGGCCCGATTGTTTCTGAAAAGCAGGGGTTGGCTTGTAATGGAACATGGTTTCGATCAGGGGCGGGAAGTTCGCAACCTGTTGGAAACAATGGGTTACAGCAAGATCAGTACGCATTTTGACCACAACGCCAAAGAAAGGGTAACGATGGGAGCCTGGCATGCTGGATGAACAACTGCTGCGTTACAGTCGGCAGATCATGCTGCCGCAGTTTGATGTGGGAGGGCAGGAAAAAATTCTGGCTTCACGGGTACTCATTATTGGGCTGGGTGGGCTGGGCAGTCCTGTAGCCATGTATCTGGCAGCTGCAGGAGTTGGTCATCTGGTACTGGTGGATGATGATGTGGTGGATCTGGGTAATCTGCAGCGCCAGATTGCACACAATAGCGGGAGAATTGGCCGGAACAAGGCGGAATCTGCCCGCGAAACCCTGCTTGCGCTAAATCCTGGCATAAGCGTTGACATTCATACCGAACGTCTTGCCCGTGAGTCGCTGGATCGGGAGCTTGCACAGTGTAATGTGCTTGTCGATTGCACTGACAATTTTGCTTCCCGTTATGCCCTCAACGATGCTGCGTTCAGCCATGGTGTACCGCTGGTTTCAGGTGCGGCAATCAGGATGGAAGGTCAGGTCAGTGTTTTTGATCCCCTTAGTGCCGCATCTCCCTGTTATCGCTGTCTTTATGAAGAATCCGGGGAACTGGATACGGGTTGTTCCACCAATGGTGTGCTGGCGCCATTGGTCGGGATAGTGGGTAGCATACAGGCAACGGAGTGTCTCAAGCTGCTGGCCGGTGTGGGTTCAACGCTGGTGGGGAGATTGTTGCTGATTGATGCACTCACCATGCAGTTCCGGGAACTGCAACTGAAAAGGAATCCGGCATGTGACAGGCATTCACCTCAATAGCACTGAATCCAGGAATGCAATGGTTTCTTTGGTAAGCGTCGGGTTGCAGTAGTTGCTTCTTCGACACGCCGCAAACCCGATCCAGCCACCCATTGAAGCGGTTGTGGGTTCTCTGAAGGCTTCTACAGACTTGATGCCGTGTTGCCATGGATGGATCATCGACCGTCTGCGGCATGGATGCCGCAGCCGAGCCCCCAGGGACGTGTTTACGGCATGTCGATGAGACAACTATGGCAATACGGTCAAACCATTGCACCTGACATTGACCTCGGGCATAAGCACTGGAAGAATGTCAGACCTTTGAATCGTTGACCACAGAAGGCTTTACTACCATGATGCACAGGCTTGCCCGATTCGCAGTACTTCTTGTTTCACTTGTTGCTGTAACCAGCGCCGGTTCGCTGCAGGCTGCAGAAGCAGGTGGCGAGTACACGCTTACCCGTCCCTACAGCAGTGTGTTTTTCCGGGTCATGTACCAGCAATACCTGATCATGGTCGGAAGATTCGAGAACTATTCAGCGCAATTGCACCTGGATGTGGACAATCTGGAGAACTCCACCCTCACTGCAAGCGTGCAGATGGCTTCTCTGGACATGCCGGATGATGACGTTGTGGAAACACTCGTCAACAGCAGTACCTGGTTCAATGCCAGTCTTTACCCTGAAGCCACTTTTACCACGACATCCACAGTGATTACCGGTGAGAATGAAGTTGATTTTGTAGGTAATCTGAATTTTGTCGGGATATCGCTGCCATGGACTTTCCATGTGAAGTTCTTTGGTGGCAGCGATGGCGAACTGGGGGGCAGTTCGGTTGGAATCCAGGGTAGTGGTACCATAGACAGACTGGCATTCGGTCTGGACCAGTACAGGGACACTGCCGCTGACCAGGTCGAAATCGAAGTTAACGCCAAGTTCAATCGCAACTGACAGTTGGTCAACGATTGGGCGGGTGTCCTGAAGGAATCCCTGTTCCTTCTATTTGAATATTGTCGCTTTTGCGAGGAAGCCCGGTTTTATGCGAATACTGATACTCATTGCTGCTGCCCTGTTGGGTGGCTGTACATTTGTCAAACTTACCCCTGAAGGTGAGAACGTTGCCGTTTTGCAGGCAAACGAAATATCCAACTGCACCGCCAATGGTGCAACCACGGTTTCCGTGCTGAACAAAATGGTTGTCAATCGCAGTCCTGACAAGGTGGCGCTTGAACTGCGCACCCTGGCCAGGAATCGCGCTGCAGACAGAGGCGACACCATCGTGGTTGCCAGTCCTGTGCGTGATGGCGAGCAGACCTGGAACATTTACAGATGCCGTCGATAATGGATAACGAATCACTGACTGAATCCATGACAGCATCACAAGAGCAGGCCCGGGACAAAGACCATGAACCGGTATCACCGTCGCCTGCTGAAATCACTGAACCGGTAGCAGAAATTGCGGGTACTGCTCCCAAACGGACAGATACACGCTTCCATGACTTTGATCTGCCTGCGGAACTGCTCCGGGCTACCGACGAGCTCGGGTTCGAATATTGCACACCCATTCAGGCCCAGAGTCTGCGGATCACCCTGCAGGGGCACGATGTTACCGGCAAGGCCCAGACCGGCACGGGCAAGACTGCCGCATTCCTGACTACCATCATCAACGACCTGATGCGTAATCCGGTTGAGGAAAAGCGCTATGTTGGTGAACCACGTGCACTGATTATTGCCCCTACCCGTGAACTGGTCATGCAGATAGCCAAGGATGCCAAGGGCATGTGCAAGTACACGGGCTTGAAGATAACGACACTGGTTGGTGGTATTGATTACCAGAAACAGTTGCAACAACTGGATGAGGAAATTACCGATATCGTGGTTGCAACACCAGGCAGGTTGCTGGATTTTGCCAGTAACCGGCAAATCTGGCTCGGCATGGTCGAGCTGCTGGTAATTGACGAGGCAGACCGTATGCTGGACATGGGATTCATCCCGCAGGTCCGGCAGATCATTGCCCAGACACCACGCAAGGAATACAGGCAGACGCTGTTGTTCAGTGCCACCTTTACCGATGACATTCTCACGCTTGCTGATCGCTGGGCGCTGGATCCTGTTCGCATAGAGGTCGCGCCTGAAAGGGTGGCCACAGACAATGTCAGGCAGGTGGTGTATCTGGTAACAACCGACCAGAAATATCCCTTGCTTTATCACCTGATCCAGAGCGAAGAGGGTGAGCGGGTTATTGTATTTACCAACCGCCGCGACCAGGCACGCAAACTTGCAGACAACCTCTGGCGTAACGGAATCAGTGTAGGGCTCTTGTCAGGAGAGATATCCCAACCGCGTCGGGTGCGCACACTGGAAGAATTCCGTACTGCTGAAATCCAGGTGTTGGTAGCCACAGATGTGGCGGGAAGAGGCTTGCATATTGATGATATCAGCCATGTTGTCAATTTCACTTTGCCGGAAGAAGCAGATGACTATGTGCACCGTATCGGGCGTACAGGCAGGGCAGGTGCAAGCGGTATCTCGATCAGTTTTGCCTGTGAAGACGATTCTTTCCTGCTGCCCGGTATTGAGGCCAAGATCGGCATGAAACTGCCATGTGAGCACCCGCTTCCGGAAATGCTGGTATCGCCCCCTCCTTTCAGCAGGGAGTCAAAATTCAAGCCTGAAAAATCCGATGACAAACGCAAGGGCGGAGGCAACAGGGGCGGCAATCGCCGCCGCTGATAGCAGCAGCCCTGTTCAGGCAGGCAATGGCTCGGCAGTGTGCGGGATGTAACGTACGGGAATTTCCACCCGGAACACACTGCCTTGTCCTTCTTCTGAGTGAAAGCTGATAACGCCACCCAGCGCCTGTGCCAATTCCTTTGAGATAACCAGTCCTATTCCGACGCCCTCAACACCATCAGTTTCCCGACCAAGTCTGTTGAAGGCCTGGAACAGTTCTTTCTGCCGATGCACAGGTATACCGTGTCCTGTATCACTTACGCTCAGGCAGAGGATGTCGTTTTCCATTTTTTTGCAATCCAGTATGACTTCACCACCCTTGTGGTTGTACTTGATCGCATTGGTGATGAGATTGAGCAATATCTGCTTGAATTTGAGTTTATCGGTATACAGATGACACACAGGGAGCTTGTTGTGGATTACAACCTGGTTTTTTTCTGCTGCTGCAGCCACAAGTTCAAGGCACTCCTGGCTCAATGCCGACAATTCAAAGTCTACAGCATGTATCTGCATGTCACCGGCTTCAATTCTTGACAGTTCCAGCACCTGGCTTATCAGGGCAAGCAGGTGTTCACTGGCATGCATGATCTGTTCTGCCTGTTCGTGCTGCTTG
>JAURLQ010000083.1 GCA_030831125.1 Gammaproteobacteria bacterium | reverse complement strand
GCCTTTGTTCAGGGCAAATCCAACCAGATTGCCAGGGCGGCCGCTGCGCAGGTAGCCTGCAACCCGGGTGGAGGATACAACCCACTATTTATATATGGTGGGGTGGGACTCGGCAAAACTCACCTGATGCATGCCATAGGCAACGAAATCAAACAGCGGAATCCCGCTGCGAAGGTTGTTTACCTTCACTCCCAGACCTTTGTTGGCAGCATGGTGACAGCGCTGCAGTTGAATGCAATCAACGAGTTCAAGCGTTATTACCATTCGGTGGATGTGCTCCTGATTGACGATATCCAGTTTTTTGCCAACAAGGAAAGATCGCAGGAAGAGTTTTTTCATACCTTTAATGCAATTTTTGAAGGTGGTCGCCAGATCATTATGACCTGCGACAAATATCATAGCGAAATCAATGGTTTGGAAGAAAGATTGAAATCCAGGTTTGGCTGGGGACTGTCAGTGGCTGTGGAGCCGCCTGAACTGGAAACCAGAGCGGCAATCCTCAAGAACAAGGCGGACCATGAAAATGTACATCTGGATGACAGTGCTGCCATGTTCATGGCCCAGAAACTCAGGTCGAATGTGAGAGAGCTGGAAGGCGCTCTCAAGAAGGTCGTGGCTCATGCAAACTTTCTGGGCGAAGACATTACAGTTCCGCTTATAAAGGAAGCATTGAAAGACCTGCTGGCAATACAGAGCAAACTGGTGAGCGTGGACAATATCCAGCGAACAGTTGCCGAGTATTACAAGATAAAAATGGCTGATATGATATCGAAAAGAAGAAACCGTTCAGTCGCCAGGCCGCGTCAGGTTGCCATGTGCCTGTCCAAGGAGCTGACCAATCATAGTTTGCCGGAGATAGGCACGATGTTCGGTGGCCGTGATCACACAACGGTGATGCATGCTTGCCGCACGATCAACGACCTGCGCAAATCGTCTTCTGATACTGAAGAGGATTACCAGATTCTCCTGAGATCCCTGTCCAGCTGATACACGCAGATAACCAGAGAAAAAGTATGCAATTTGAAATTTCCCGTGAAGCCTTGATCAAGCCCCTGCAACTGGTAACCGGAGTAGTGGAAAGAAGGCAGACTCTCCCTGTTTTATCCAATGTTTTACTGGTTTTGGACAAAAGTGAGTTGTCACTTACAGGCACAGACCTGGAAGTAGAGCTGATCGGACGTGTAGCGCTGGAAGGTAAAGCTAAAGATGGAGAGATTACCGTCCCCGCCCGCAAGTTGATGGATATTTGCAAATCCCTGCCTGATGGCGCCTCCCTCAAATTTGAAGTGGATGAGAGCAAGGCTGTGATCCGCTTCGGCCGCAGTCGTTTTTCCCTGTCGACATTGCCTGCCAGTGATTTTCCAAGCATTGAAGACCCTGCGGCAACGCTGGATTTTTCTGTTCCCCAGGACAGACTCAAACAGATGCTCGATAACACCTCCTTTGCAATGGCCCAACAGGATGTGCGTTATTACCTGAATGGTATGTTGCTGGAAGTTGCGTCTGACTATCTCCGGGCTGTTGCTACTGATGGCCACAGGTTGGCCATGCATACAGAATCCCTGACCACCGGCGCTGGCGCAAAGCTTCAGGTAATAATCCCCCGTAAAGCCATACTTGAGCTTTCCCGGCTGCTTGCTGAAGGTGGAGAAGAAGAGGTGCGTATAACCATCGGCACGAACCACATCCGCGCAACCACGACACATTTTACTTTCACTTCAAAACTGGTTGATGGCAAGTTTCCTGATTATGACCGTGTTTTGCCCAAAGGCGGTGACAAGATTCTGACTGCTGACCGTGATGAGCTGAAGCAGGCCCTGAACAGAACAGCGATTCTTTCCAATGAGAAATTCCGTGGCATTCGGCTGTTACTTGACAAGGATGAGTTGAAAATCGTCGCCAACAATCCCGAGCAGGAGGAAGCAGAAGAAATTGTTTCGGTTGAGTACCAGGATGTGGCAATGGAAATTGGTTTCAATGTAAGTTACCTCGTAGACGTATTAGGTGTGCTTCATACACCTTCAGTTCAGCTTGTCCTTTCAGACTCGAACAGCAGCGTTCTGATTCAGCCAACACAAGACAGCGCGTCACTCTACGTTGTTATGCCTATGAGGTTATAGGCGCACCCTGTTTAATGGCAACTATCGCCAGGCTTTCCATCACAGGCCTGCGCAATCTGGCGCAGGTAGAGCTGTACCCCTCACCGGGGATCAATCTTGTTTTCGGACCCAACGGAGCGGGCAAGACCAGCTTGCTTGAAGCGCTCTATATGCTGGGAGTAGGCAAGTCTTTCCGTAATCATCAGATACGCCCGGTTATTACAGATGGCGCCCAAAAGCTTACGCTATTTGCCGAAACATCTGAGGGAGACAGTCTTGGTGTAGAGCGTAATCCCCAGGGTTCACCGGAGATCAGGCTGAACGGCAAGCCTGCAGCCAACCTTGCAGATCTCTCCTATGCCTTACCGGTTCAACTGATCAATACCGATACTCTGAATATTCTTGAAGGGGCCCCACAGGAAAGAAGGCGGTTTCTGGACTGGGGGGTGTTCCACGTGGAACATGGTTTCCTGCAGGCATGGAAGAGGGCGCGACTTGCGCTCAGACAGCGGAACGCATTACTGAAACAAGGCGCCCCACACCGGGAAATTGAGCCCTGGTCTCTGTCACTTGCTCAGGCTGGCAATGATGTGGAGGTTTACAGGGCATCATATATGGAAATGCTCTCAGTCCAATTTCATGCTCTTATCGCTGGTGTGCAGGGCTTGCCAACTGGGCAGGACGGCGCAAACAGCATCACGCTTGATTATCGATGCGGCTGGAATCAGGCGCTCGGGCTCGATGTGCAGCTAAAGGAGAGCCTGGATAAAGACAGGCGTCAGGGCTTTACATCTGCAGGCCCGCATCGTGCCGACATCATCTTCAGGTCGGCAGGGAAGGAGCTTGCCAGCATATACTCAAGGGGGCAGCTGAAGCTGGTTGTCTGCCTGTTGAAAATTGCTCAGGCAAAACTGCTCTTCACTGAAACAGGAAAGCGGGGCGTGTTTCTGGTAGACGATCTTCCCGCAGAACTTGATGCCAGCAACCGGGGCTTTGTTTGCAGGCAGTTGAAACTACTGGGGGCCCAGACCTTTATGACATCGATAGATCAGGAGCCTCTCTATACACAATTGTCAGAGCAGGGGATCGGATTTGGCAGCAAGGAGGGGAGGTTGTTTCACGTGAAACATGGTATAATTATGCCTTTCCAGCCGGAATAACTGCAGCAAAATAAACTTATAAAATTCAATCGGTTAGCTTAGGGCCTCGCCCCCGCGCAGCCCTCAGGAAGACAGACAGAATGGAAGAAAACAAAACCTACGATTCCTCCAGTATCAAAGTCCTCAAAGGCCTGGACGCAGTGAGGAAAAGACCAGGCATGTATATCGGTGATACCGACGATGGTACCGGCCTGCACCATATGGTTTTCGAGCTTGTCGACAATGCCATCGACGAAGCCCTCGCAGGACACTGTGACGCAATCAAGGTCATAATTCACAGTGATGAGACCGTCAGTGTTTCAGACAATGGCCGCGGCATACCAACCGAAATGCATGACGAGGGCGTTTCGGCAGCAGAAGTCATCATGACCGTACTTCACGCCGGCGGTAAATTTGACAGCAACAGCTACAAGGTTTCTGGCGGTCTGCACGGTGTGGGTGTTTCTGTTGTCAACGCCCTTTCTTCCTGGCTGAAATTGACCATCCATCGTGGCGGCAAGCTTCATGAGCAGATTTATCACCACGGTGTGCCGCAAGCGCCCCTGAAAGTCGTGGGCGATACCACGACTTCGGGCACCACCTGCCATTTCAAGCCTTCATCTGACACATTCACAAATATTGAGTTTCATTACGATATTCTGGCCAAAAAGTTGAGAGAGCTGGCCTTCCTGAATGCTGGAGTTCTCATTGAGCTTGAAGACGAAAGGACAGACAAAAAGGAGGTCTTCAAATATGAAGGTGGCCTGAAAGCGTTTGTGAACTATCTGAACCTGAATCGGACGCCTATCAACAAGATCTTTCATTTTGCCAGCGAGATCGACGGAGTTGGCATCGAAGTCGCGATACAGTGGAATGATGGGTATCAGGAAAACGTCTACGCATACACCAATAACATTCCCCAAAGGGATGGTGGTACGCATTTGGCGGGATTCAGGGCGGCGCTTACCAGAGTGTTGAAAAGTTATATCGACAAGGAAATGGAATCCAAAAAGGGCAAGGAAGTGCAGACATCCGGAGACGATGCCCGGGAAGGCCTGACAGCAATAATTTCGGTCAAGGTTCATGATCCAAAGTTTTCATCACAAACCAAGGACAAACTGGTTTCATCAGAAGTGAAAACGGCGGTTGAACAGGAAATGGGCAGGGCTTTTGCTGATCACTTGATGGAGAATCCCGCGGAAGCCAGAAGTATTGTCAACAAAATGCTGGATGCCGCCCGGGCGCGTGAAGCTGCCCGTAAAGCCAGGGAAATGACCCGCAGAAAAGGCGCGCTGGATATAGCGGGTCTGCCCGGAAAACTGGCTGACTGCCAGGAAAAGGATCCGGCGCTTTCCGAAATTTACATTGTGGAAGGAGATTCTGCCGGAGGCTCTGCCAAGCAGGGAAGAAACAGGAAAAATCAGGCGATACTGCCACTGAAAGGCAAGATCCTCAATGTTGAGAAAGCACGCTTCGACAAAATGCTGAGCTCGGCAGAAATCGGTACGCTGATCAAGGCGCTTGGTTGTGGCATAGGAACTGAAGAGTTCAATCCGGATGCCTTGCGCTATCACAGCATTATCATAATGACAGACGCGGATGTGGACGGTTCACATATACGCACGCTGCTCTTGACCTTCTTCTTCAGACAAATGCGTCCATTGATAGAACGGGGACATATATTCATAGCGCAACCTCCGTTGTACAAGATCAGGAAAGGCAAACAGGAACAATACCTCAAAGATGATGATGAGCTGGCACAGTACCAGACACAGATCGCTCTGGAGGATGCAAGCCTGCATGTAAACAAGGATGCGCCAGGTATTACAGGAACTGCCCTGCAATCAATAGTACAGGATTACAGGAACGTACAGTCTACAATTAAACGGCTTTCGCGCCAGTATCCCATGGATGTCCTGCAGGAAATGCTCAACCAGCCGCCTCTGACACCGGACGACATGTCTGCTGAAGCTGCAGTGAAAAGCTGGGTACAGGGTCTGGAAACAGCAATATCCGGGGGTGGGAAATCCGCCGCCCTTTATACCTTCCTGGTGAAATATGATGAGGAAGAGCGGCTTTATGAGCCGGTAGTCACATCACTTATACATGGCGTTACACGCAAGACAACGTTGGTGCCAGACTTTTTCAAGTCACAGGAATATCGGGAAATGTGTCGTGTTGGTGCCATGCTGAAAGGATTGATTGAACCTGGTGCCCAGATACGCAGAGGCGAGAAAACCCAGAACATTGTCAACTTCAGGGAAGCATTGGACTGGCTGATGTTTGATGCAATGAAAGGCCACTACCTGCAGCGATACAAGGGACTCGGAGAAATGAACCCCGGTCAGTTATGGGAGACCACAATGGACCCTGCATTTCGCCGCATGTCGCAGGTAACAATTGAAGACGCCATGGGAGCGGATCAATTGTTCTACACCCTGATGGGAGATCAGGTCGAGCCGAGAAGGGAGTTTATTGAAACCAACGCACTGCAGGTTTCCAATCTGGACGTCTAGGCATGAGCTGATCAGCAGCATCCAGAAGCTGTGTCATGATGTAACCGGTTTTCCGTCTGAACAACGGACCATGTCCTGGCTGCTGTCGATGAGGTGGCGTTCCTACAAATTCTGCTGTTCTACCCATTGCCTGAATTCTTCAGTCAGGCCTCTTGCTTCCCGGCCAACTGAACTTACAGGTTTGCCGATAATCATATCGATACAACCCGGCTTTTTGGCCAGCTTTCTGGCCGGCCAGAACTTGCCGGCATTCTGAGCTACAGGCAAGACAGGTACTCCGGTAGCAATTGCAAGTTCTGCTCCGCCAGTGGAATACTTTTTTTCCACACCAGGATCCACACGTGTGCCTTCCGGAAAAATAAGAATGGAAAAACCCCTGTTGATTCGATCTTTTCCCTGGGTGAGCAGTTGTTCTCTTGCAGCCCTTCTTTTGCTGCGATCTATGGCGATAGGCTTGAGGAGCGCAAGCCCCCAGCCGAAAAACGGAATTTTCAGCAATTCCTTTTTGAGAATTGCACAGGCTGGCTGGAACCTGTAGGAAAGAAAGAGGGTTTCCCACGGGCTTTGATGATTACAGAGCAGGACATAAGGCTTGTCAGGAATATTTTCAGCCCCCGTTATTCTGTAACTTACACCACAGGAAATTTTGAGCCACCAAACTGCAAACCGGTTCCACATGAGAAAGAACGGATAGCGGGAATGTAGTGGTAGCATCCAGCCGACGAGAATACACAAGGAAGCATAAATTACTAGAGAAAGGGAATAGATGAAATAGAACAAAGTGGCGCGAATGGCATTCAACATGATCAGGCCTTTATCCCGTCTTCCCTGAAAATCATGGCTGCAGCCGCAGCCAGGTCGTCGGCAACCAGGAATGCTCTGGCCTGTTCAGCCAATTGCTGCTCTGTTGCCAATCCCTTTCCGGTTCTAACCAGTATTCCCCTGCATTGCTTCTTGCGAGCCAGCTCCATGTCCTTGGCAGCATCGCCTACATACCATGCGCCGGCAGCAGAACTTGCCAGCTCAATCTCGATCTGGTCCACGAGGCCTGTAGCCGGTTTTCTGCAGGCACAGGACTCATCAGGCCGGTGTGGACAAAATGCAATGGTTGCAATATTGCCCCCTGCTTCTTCGACAAGATCAAGTAGCCGGTTGTGCATGTTTGCCAGGGTATATTCACTGAAATACCCCCTGCCAAGTCCAGACTGGTTGGTAGCTACGGCAATCGTATATCCGGCTTTGGAAAGAGCTGCAATAGCCTCGATACTGCCAGGAATGGGAATCCACTCCTCTACCGACTTTATATAGTCATCAGAGTCATAATTGATAACGCCATCGCGGTCCAGAATAACGAGGCCTGGTACTGATGAATCAGACATTTTGCAACAGCGATATATCAGCGATCCTGAGAAACAGGCTTCTCAACTGCTTGAGCAAGCCGAGCCGGTTCAAGCGTAATGCCTCATCGTCTACATTGACCATGACCTTGTCAAAAAATTCGTCAACTACCGGTTGTAATGTCGCCATTTGCGTCAATGCAGCAGTAAAGTCATGGTTTTCAAGAAGTGGTGTAACTTCTGAAACACAGGTTTGGAGACGGGAAGCAAGAGTCAACTCGGCCGCTTCCTGCAAGAGTCGGGAATCGGGTTGTGGCGGCAGGTTATCGTCTGATTTCAGCAACAGGTTGGATACTCGTTTGTTGGCCGCTGCCAGCGCGGCAGATTGTGGCAATTGACGAAAGTGATTGACTGCCTTGATTCTGGCATTAAACTCCAATGGGCTGGATGGGCGTACAGCGTCAACGGAAAGAAAGGTGTCACTCGGGATATTCTGGTCTGCGTACCAGGCACGAAGTCGTTCGAAAATGAAATTCGATACCGCCACAACAGTTGCATCATGATTATCCTGATTTTCAAAGTTGCCTGAGGCCGCTTTGATACAGGCAGGCAGATCAAGTGAAAGCTGCTTTTCGATGATGATGCGCAATATCCCCAGCGCTGCCCGGCGGAGGGCAAAAGGATCCCTGGATCCTGAAGGTGGCTGTCCGATACCAAATAGACCGGTCATGGTATCAAGGCGTTCCGCCAGGGCAAGAATCAGGCCGGCATTGGTTGATGGTAGCTGATCACCTGCATAGCGAGGATAGTATTGTTCGCTGAGCGCCTGCGCGACTTCCTCGGGCTCACCATCATGACGTGCATAGTAGGTGCCCATAGTGCCCTGCAGTTCTGCAAATTCATAAACCATGCTTGTCATCAGGTCGCATTTGCCAAGCTCTGCTGCTCTTGCGGCAAAGGTACTGTCAATGCCCAGCATTTCTGCAATGGCCTTGCAAAGTTTCCTGACACGTTGCGACTTGTCAAAAAGTGTTCCCAGTTCCTGTTGGAACACGACAGACTTCAGTTTTTCAAGCCGGGCCTGCAAAGGTGTTTTCTGGTCCTGTCGGTAGAAAAATGCGGCATCTGCAAGTCGAGGCCGGATCACCTTTTCATTGCCCGCAACAACCTGGGCTGGTTCTCGACTTTCAAGGTTACTTACAGCAATGAAATGAGGCAGGATATTTCCCTGTTCGTCGAGGAGAGGAAAGCATTTCTGGTGTTCTTTCATTGAAGAGATCAGCGCTTCCTTGGGGACCTCCAGAAATTCATTTTCGAAATTTCCGGTCAATGCAACAGGCCATTCAACAAGCGCAGTTACTTCATCCAGCAAGGCTGGATAAATCTCGGCTACACCATTGTGTGAGCTTGCCTGGGCCTCAATTTGAGAACGAATAAGGTCTCGTCGCTTTTCGAAGCTGGCGATTACCTTGCCATCCTGTAGAAGCAGGCGCTCATAATCCTTTGGAGAAGCCAGAGACAATGGAGAGGGGCAGTGAAACCGGTGGCCGCGTGTAATGCGTCCGGAATCCACACCCAGTATCCTGGCTGTTATCGCAGTGTCACCGAACAACAGCACTATCCATTGCACAGGACGAACAAATTCATCCCGAGTGCTGCCCCAGCGCATACGCCTGGGAATGGGAAGTGCGGCGAGAGCCTGTTGAACCATCGCCGGAATCAGGACAGCTGTTTCCTCACCGGGCTTCAAAGAGCGAAATACCAGTTTGGTAACTTTGCCTTCATTCTTTTGTTCAAGTTCTGCAACGCTTACTCCACAGGAGCGGGCAAAACCTTCAGCGGCCTTTGTAGGTGTGCCGTCAGCTGCAAATGCAGCCTGGATGGCCGGGCCTGTTTTTTCCAGAACCCGGTCCTGTTGCTTTTCAGTTACCTGAGTCAATAGGAGGGCAAGGCGTCGTGGCGTTGCAAAAACCTCAACTGGACCATAGCTGATCCCGGCATTTTCAAGAAGGCTGCAAAATGAATCCCTGAATGAATTGGCCAGTGAATAAAGGGCCTTGGGAGGAAGCTCTTCTGTACCAATTTCGACAAGAAGGTCTCGATCAGACATTGGCGTTCTCCTCCTCGAACCTGGCAAGGCATTCTTCACGCAATGCCTGTGGTGCCAGCGGGAAGCCCAGTCGAGCCCTTGACTGATAGTATGCTTCGGCCACGGCTCTTGCCAGTGTCCTCACGCGCAGTATGAAGCGTTGTCTTTCGGTTACGGAAATTGCCGAGCGGGCATCAAGCAGATTGAAGTAGTGGGAGGCCTTCAGCACCTGCTCATAGGCAGGCAGCACCAGTTTGTTCTCCAGCAGTGAAAGACATTGTTGTTCACATTGATCAAAGTACTGGAACATGTGATCTGTATTGGCCTGTTCAAAATTGTAGGCCGACATTTCCACTTCGTTCTGGTGGAAGACATCGCCATAGGTCACCGTGCCATTGGGTGTGTTGGCCCACACGATATCGAAAATGGAATTTTTCTGCTGGAGATACATGGCGATACGCTCCAGCCCGTATGTAATCTCACCGCTGACGGGATAGCATTCAAGTCCACCAACCTGCTGGAAGTAGGTGAACTGGGTTACTTCCATGCCATTCAGCCACACTTCCCATCCCAGTCCCCAGGCCCCGAGGGTAGGTGATTCCCAGTTGTCTTCAACAAACCGGATATCGTGCACATTGGTATCAATGCCGAGATGGCGCAAAGATTCGATATAGAGATCCTGGATGTTGGCCGGTGATGGTTTGAGGATTACCTGGAACTGGTAATAATGCTGCAGGCGCATCGGGTTTTCCCCGTAACGGCTGTCAGTAGGGCGGCGACAGGGCTGGACATACGCCGTGTTCCAGCTCTCGGGGCCAATGGCCCTGAGGAAGGTGGCAGTATGGAAGGTGCCTGCACCAACTTCTATATCAAGAGGCTGAATGAGCACGCAGCCGTGGTCAGCCCAGAATTGTTGCAGGGCAAGGATAAGTCCCTGGAAGGTGGATACATCAACAGAGGTGGACAAAGTAACTCCAGTTTGTCCCGAATCGGGGACTATTATGACGCAAGAAAGCCGCCTATTATCCTGTAAAGCCCTTTTCAACGCGAGAGTTTGAATCAATAGCAATAAGCAGGATCCTGGTGACGATAGACATTTTGAAAGGTCCGGTTTTCAGGACAGTTCCGGGGAATCACAAACCCGAATCCATGAAGCAGACCAGTCTGCACCGCCCGTCCGCGTGAGCAAGTTCAAGCAGACATGAAAACAAAGCTACTCAAGATACTCGTTCGGTTTCTCGCCTTGCTTCCCCTGCCCCTGGTCAGGGGTGTTGGGCAATTGCTTGGAAGTTTTGTGTGGGCGGCTAATCGCAGGATGGCCAGAACCACGCGCATCAATCTCGAGCTTTGTTTTCCCGGGCTTACACCAGAGGCGCGTGCAAGTCTGGGCAAATCAAGCATGCAACATACCCTGAAAACCGTAATGGAGGCAGGTGCCGTATGGTTATGGCCTGTACCTAGGGCCTTGGAACTTGTTCAAGAGGTGTCTGGCCTGCCTCTGCTTGAAGCAGCACACGACAACGGAAAGGGAGTATTGGTAATAGCCCCTCATCTTGGCAACTGGGAACTGTTTGGTCTGTTTCTCAACAACTGCGGATGTGGCCAGAGCTGGCAACTCTATCAACCGCCGGATTCTCCGGAACTCGGCCGGTTTATCTACCAGGCCAGAAGTCGGGGCGGAGCCAGCATGGTGGCTACTGATAACAGCGGAGTCGGTGAATTGCTCAAGGCACTGCGAAGAGGAGAAATAGTGGGCATTCTGCCAGATCAGGTGCCGCCCCTGTCAGGAGGGGAATTTGCCACCTTTTTTGGACAGCAGGCACTGACAATGACCTTGTTCAATCGCCTGCAGCAAAAGACTGGCGCCAAAGTTCTGGTGGGCGTCGCAGTTCGTTCAGGGGTGGGATTTCATGTGCATATCATTGAGCCCAGCCCCGAGATATATGCCAAGGATATGCCGAAGGCGCTTGAGGGTCTGAACGCCAGCATCGAAAAGATTGTGAGGGCATACCCAGAGCAGTATCAATGGGAGTACAAAAGGTTCAAACGACAGCCAGTAGGCGGAACCTCACCTTATACCGACTGATCAGGCAAGCCAGCAGTCCTGGTTTATTGCAGCGGGGGGTAGAGCTTAGCGCCGCCAGAAATGAGGTGAAAACAGGACAAGCAGGGTAAATATTTCCAGTCGTCCCAGCAGCATCCCGAAACACAGAATCCATTTGGCACTGGATGGGAGGCTGCCATAGGTCTGGGTGACTTCGCCAAGCCCGGGACCCAGATTATTGATGCTGGCCCCGACAGCAGTAAATGCCGTGGTGATATCCAACCCGGTTGCCAGCAGCGCCAGCAGCATTGCCATATAGGCCATGACATAGACAGAAAAGAAGCCCCACACCGACTCAAGGACGCGATCTGGCACTTTCTCATTTCCCAGCTTCACGGGAATGATCGCGCTGGGATGTACAAGCCTGCGAATTTCCCGAAACCCCTGCTTGATGATGAGCACAATGCGTATCACTTTCATCCCGCCACCGGTAGAGCCGGCACAGCTGCCGATAATGGCAAGATAAAAGAGCAGAAATGGCAAAAAGGTTGGCCAGTTATGGAAGTCGGCCGTGCCGAAACCAGTGGTAGTGCCAATGGAAATTACTTCAAAGACACCATTAACTATCGCATCCAGCGGTGAATATGTGCTGGTGGCAATCAGGGTAAGAACGGTAACCAGGGAAACAAAGGCCATCAGGCCCATGTAGAAACGGAATTCTGCATCCCTGAAGTAGTGACGAATTGACAGGTGCCGCCATGTAAAAAAATGCAGGGAAAAATTGACGCCGGAGATGAGCATGAAAAATGAGGCAATCATGTCCACAGCCATACTGTCAAAATAG
>JAURLQ010000082.1 GCA_030831125.1 Gammaproteobacteria bacterium | reverse complement strand
TTTACCATGCCAATTTTGAACGGAGTATGCCATGAAGCACACAGATCCAACCGCTAAGGCCACAATCGTTGCCCAGCAGTCCAAACCAACCCCACAGAATAAATCAGACCCGGAGCGTTTTGAGCGTGCCAGAAAGGCTTTGAATGAGTATTGGAAAGCTTAATTACTACCCCACTGCCCTATTCCAACTACAACTACTTTGGATAAGCTTTTGGGTATGTTGAAATGAAAAACGCGCCAGAAGGCGCGTATTCATTGGGGTGTTGGCGGAGAGAGAGGGATTCGAACCCTCGATACGTTTCCGTATACGCCCTTAGCAGGGGCGCGCCTTCGGCCACTCGGCCATCTCTCCAATTTGCGCGCATATTACCAACTGGTCCTGTTTCAGACCAGTCGGAAGTGCCTTTGTTTACTCTCCTCTGTTACCTTCGGAGCTGGCACCGCCTGCATTTTCCTTACGTATACGGTCATATATTTCTTCCCTGTGTACTGCAACATCCTTTGGCGCATTCACGCCAATTCGTACCTGGTTACCTTTAACACCAAGTACGGTAACAGTAACATCGTCACCTACCATCAGGGTTTCACCAACCCTGCGAGTCAAAATCAACATTGTTAACCTCCGTCGCTGGAAAACTGCCTCCAGCATCCTTGTGGGATGATATTAGCGCCTCTCTAGGCATATTTATACAATCACTTTCAGGACAGTTCTGCCTCTTGGACAGTATTTTTCTGTCGCAAAACAGTTTCCATTCAAGCTTATGGTGCGTCCTTGAGACCAAAAGCGGTATGCAGAGCACGTACAGCAAGCTCCAGGTATTTCTCTTCAATCACAACAGAAATCTTGATCTCAGAAGTGGTAATCAACTGTATGTTGATCGATTCTGCTGCCAGCGCCCCGAACATTCTGCTCGCGATGCCTGCATGGGAACGCATACCCACTCCTACCAGAGAAACCTTTGCTACATGGTTGTCTACTTCGACACCTTCGGCTCCCAGTTCCTTGACCACTTTTTCCAATATTCGTGCAGCCTTTTCAGAATCCTTGCGCTGGATAGTGAAAGAAATGTCATTGGTCTTGTCTTCACCAACGTTCTGGACAATGACATCCACTTCAATATTTGCATCGCTGATAGGTCCGAACACCTTGTAAGCCATACCGGGCACATCGGGTACACCGATAACGCTCAGCTTGCTTTCATCACGTTTAAAGGCAATGCCCGAAATAATCGGATTTTCCATCATGCTTTCTTCCTCCGAAACAATTAACGTACCCGGCCCATCATCAAAACTGGACAGCACTCGCAAAGGCACGTTGTACTTGCCGGCAAATTCAACAGAACGTATCTGAAGAACCTTTGCCCCCAGACTTGCCATCTCCAGCATCTCTTCAAAAGTGATGCGGTCCAGACGTCTGGCCTCTGGTACTACTCTCGGATCGGTTGTATATACGCCGTCCACATCAGTATAGATCTGGCATTCGTCAGCTTTTAGTGCTGCAGCCAATGCTACTGCCGTTGTGTCGGAGCCACCTCTTCCCAGTGTTGTGATGTTTCCACCTTCGTCCATTCCCTGGAATCCAGCCACTACGACGACCCTGCCCTGCTTGAGATCCTCTCTTATATGACTGTCTTCAATATTGACTATCCTGGCCTTTGTATAGGCACTGTCAGTCAGAATCTTTACCTGACCGCCCGTATACGAGCGGGCCGACACGCCAATGTTTTCCAGCGCCATGCACAACAGGGAAATGGTGGTCTGTTCACCCGTAGACAGAAGGACATCCATCTCCCGGGGGGAAGGTTCTTTCTGCAACTCGTTTGCCATGCTGACCAGATTGTTGGTCACGCCGCTCATTGCCGAAACCACTACTACAAGGTCGTGTCCCTGCTCGCGAAAGCCGGCAACTTTTGTTGCCACGTTCCGGATTCGGTCTATCGTCCCGACGGATGTACCACCGTATTTCTGAACCACTAATGCCATTTTGTCATTATGCCTGTAATCGTATCATTAATTACTGACTTTTCAGTCAGCTTCATTACGAAATCTTTACCTGGTTCTCACAAAAATGCCGATATGGCAGGAATAACTGCCTTGAGCGCATCTGGCAGGCCTTCCGGTTTGGTGCCTCCCGCCATGGCCATGTCTGCCCTGCCACCACCCTTGCCACCAACATGAACTGCAAGCGTGTTGACAAGATCTCCGGCCTTGATGCGATCGGTCAGATCTTTGGTTACACCAACCACAAGACTGACCTTTTCACCATCGCGCACAGCCAACACCACTACGCCACTGCCCAAACGGCTCTTGAGCTGGTCTGCAGTATCTCGCATGGCTTTGGCGTCCAGCCCCTGCAACTCGGTTGCAATTACCCTGATGTTCTTGATGGTTTCAGCACTGCCAAGCAGATCCTCGCCGGCAACAGAGGCCATTTTTGCCTTCAGTTGCTGCAATTCCTTTTCGAGCAGCTTCTGATCATTTACCAGTTGCCTGACCTTTTCCACCACATTGTTGGAGCCTGCCTTTACGAGGCTGGCAATGTGCTCAAGTCTCTGCTGTTGTTCCCGGTTGCGTTGCAGCGCTGCCTGCCCGGTCACAGCTTCTATGCGTCGCACGCCAGCGGCTATGCCGGATTCCTGCACAACCCTGAACTGACCGATTTCGCCAGTGCTGGAGACATGCGTACCGCCACAAAGCTCTATAGAAAACACTTTATCTTTTTCATATATCTTATTGTTTCCCATAGATATTACGCGAACCACATCGCCGTATTTTTCGCCAAACAAGGCCATTGCACCGAGCTTGCGGGCCTCATCTATCGACATGGTCTGATGCGACACAGGCGCATTCTGCAGAATCTGCTCATTGACGATGTTTTCTATCTCTGTCAACTGCTCGGCTGTCATTGCCGTATTGTGGGAGAAATCGAAGCGCAAATAATCCGGGTGTACCAGAGAACCTTTCTGGCTGACATGCTCTCCCAGTACCTTGCGCAATCCAGCGTGCATCAGATGCGTGGCTGAATGGTTAAGCATGGTGGGCCGCCTGACATCTGCCCTTACCTGACAGCTTGCAATGGTGCCACCGGATATTTTGCCTTCCAGCATCTTGCCACAATGCAGGAAGTGACTGCCCTGTTTGCGGGTGTCTTCTACAAGAAACTGGAAACCCGACCCAACGATCAGTCCCTGATCACCTACCTGTCCGCCACTTTCGGCATAGAAGCTTGTTCTGTCGAGCACCAGCACACCAGCTTCTGGTGCGCTAAGCTGATCGCAGCGCTGGCCATCTGCGTAGCATCCAAGAATGGTTGCTTCTGTTTGCAGTGCGTCGTAACCAAGAAATTCTGTTGCAGGTATACCACCAAGATTCAGAGTGGCATCTGCCTCGAACCGGCTGGCAGATCTTGCCAATTCTTTCTGGGATGTCATCGCGCGCTGAAAACCTTCATGGTCCACTTCCAGCTCTCGTTCGCGGGCTATATCGGCGGTGAGATCTACCGGAAATCCGAAAGTGTCGTAAAGTTTGAAAACCGTATCTCCGGGAATCACCCTGCCCTTGAGATCCGC
>JAURLQ010000081.1 GCA_030831125.1 Gammaproteobacteria bacterium | reverse complement strand
CATACTGGGCGCCATAAAAAATACCTGCCAGCATGATCAACCCCAACAAGGGATCCAGATGAAAGGTCAGTGGCAGACACAATGCGATGGTGGTGAGTGCGCCAATGCCCGGCAATACACCAACAAAAGTGCCAAGACTTACACCAACAAGGCAATAAAGCAGTGCTTCTGCACTGAAAGCCTGGCCGAAGCCGAGAGCAAGGTTGGAAAGCGTGTCCATGGTTTCTTCTTGTCAGAGCATGTTTGTTTCAGCGGGCTGTTTCATTATTACTCTGTTTATTCATCATCCAAAGGCCGGCATTGGCAAGCCCAGTACAGTAACAAACAGGAGGTATGCGCCAATCGACAATCCGATGCACTTGAATGCGAGCAGCCGCCAGTTGTGATGAGGCAACGCAAAATTGGCAAGCAGGAGCTGGCCAAGGGCTGCAGGGAAAAAACCTGTTGTATCCGCCAGCAATGCCCACAGGATTATGCTCGCTGCTGCGCATACGAAGGGTCTGATGGGTAGAGGCTTTTCAGGCGCAGCTTCCCTGATTGCACCTGCGCCTAATCCCAGCGCAATGACTAGCAAAACCATGCCCAGCGCTACCGGCATGAATCCCGGGCCCATGGCAGTAAGTGTTCCGGTGTCGTAACCACTACCCACTATCGAGACAACAATGCCCAGCAGTGCCAGCATCAGTGCCGGTAGCAGGTTGAAAAATTCTGTTCTTGTCATGATCAGTCCAGATCCCCGACCCATGTCGTCAGGGATAGCGTTTGTTCCGGATAATGCGGCAAAGTGAGGAGATCCGTTTCTGTTCTTGTTGTCAGGATATGAAGGCAGTAACTGTTTACCTGATGATCGGGTAATGCAGGGCTTGCCCGGAAAAGACGCTAGTATAGATACTGAATGCCTGCATGTGAAATCAGGTATTACCAAAGCTATGTCTGTATCTTGAAATACAGGATTATTGACTGATCCCGGATTGCAGTAATATCTCGCGCGACACGCCGTAAACCCATCCCTGGGGGCTCGGCTGCGGCTCCATGCCGCAGACGGTCGCTTGATCTATTACTGCAATCCGGAATCTTCAGATACAGCTACAATCTTCAAAAATTGCTTTCTATCATGTTACGAATTTCTTCGCTCTATATTTATCCGGTCAAATCACTCAAAGGCATTGCAGTTGCGCAGGCAACCGTTGATGCACGCGGCTTTCAGTACGACAGGCATTTCATGCTGGTGGATTTGCAGGGACGGTTTGTCACTCAGCGGGAAGTGCCAATGATGGCAACTATTGCAACAGACCTGACTGAAGACATGCTTCTGCTATCGCATTCGGCGATGGATGAAATCAGAGTCGCTCTCTCCAGTGATCAACACGCTGAAACCCGCAAGGTAAACATCTGGAAACACAGTGGCCTGGTTGCTGAAGACTGCGGGGATGAAGTTGCCAACTGGTTGAGCCTGCTACTGCAGGGTGAATACCGTCTGGTCAGGGCGGGTAGTGCATTTGAACGCCGGGTTACCAAAACAGGTGCACGGCCTGCAGATACCTTCGGTTTTGCCGATGGCGCTCCCCTGCTCGTTTGCAGCGAAGCTTCACTGGAAACACTGAACCGGAAACTGCAGGACAAGCATGAAAGCCCGCTCCCGATGGACCGTTTCCGTCCGAACATTGTTGTCAGCGGATGCATGGCACATGCAGAAGACGAATGGAACGAGATGCATGCAGATACTCGCGCCGGAACAATAGTCCTGCAGAATGCCGGACCCAGTGAGCGCTGTTCAATTACCACCACTGATCAGAGTAACGGCACAAGAGACAAGGAGCCACTCAAGACCCTGGCGGACTATCGTCGACTGCCCCAACATTCGAATGGTGTATTTTTCGGCTGCAACTATATCAACAGGTCCAAACAGGGCATGGTAAGAGTGGGCGACACTTTTACAATCACCTCTGACTGATTATTGCTTCAGGCAAGTTTGATGGGCAATTTGCGTATACGCTGACCGGTTGCTGCAAACACGGCATTGACCACTGCAGGCGCAATAGCAGGGGTGGCGGTTTCACCAATACCGCCCGGCGCTGCAACATCGCTCTGCACAATATGCACATCAATCTGCGGCATTTCATCCATGCGCAGTGCATCGTAGTTGTGGAAATTGCTCTGCTGTACCCTGCCGTTCTCCAGTGTGATTTCCCCTTTCAGCGCAGCAGTCAGTCCGTACACAATTCCGCCCTGCATCTGCTGAACCACAGTTGCCGGATTCACAGCCTGGCCGCAATCAACAACACAGGTAACCTTGTGTACCCGCACCTGATTGTTGGCAATAGAAATTTCCACAATCTGGGCATTGTGGGAACCGAAACAGCTGATACACGCAACGCCATGGTAATGGCCTTCTGGTAAAGGTTGTCCCCAGCCTGCACGGTCTGCGGCAATGTTCAGTACATTCTGCAAACGTGGTGAGTCTGCCAGCAGACGCCGGCGTAATTCAACGGGATCCTTGTTCCCTGCCGCGGCCAGCTCATCAACGAAACTTTCTGCAAAGAAGGCATTCTGCGAAGCGCCGACACTGCGCCAGAAATTGGTGGGCACATCGAGTTCAAGCGGGCTGTATTCGAAACGCTGGTTCGCAATGGCATAGTCGTTGTCGGCAAGCCCCGACAGCGCTTCACGGTCCAGGCCATTGACCAGATCCTGGAAATGCTGGCAACTGACATGCCCTTTCCAGGCAAGCGGCCAGCCTTCGGCATCAAGACCTGCTTCCATTTCCACGTACGAACAGGGACGGTAACGGTCCTGTTGTATATCGTCTTCCCGTGTATAAAGCAGGTTGACGGGCCTGCCAGCTGCCATCGCAATTTCAACAGCTTCGCTGTAAACATTGCCGCCGCCCCTGCTGCCGAAACCACCGCCAATGAACAGCGTGTTGACCTTGACCTGATCGGGAGCGAGCCCGCTGGTTGCCACTGAATTGAGATGACAAAGCCCCGGAATCTGGGTGCCACTCCAGAGCTGACAACCATTGGCACTGACGTCTGCTGTGGTATTGGGGGGTTCCATGGTGGTATGTGCAAGATACGGCACTTCATAGGAAACGCTCAGCCGGGTAACGGCATTGGCAAGGGCAGCCTCGACATCACCATCATTCCTGCCAACAGCGCCCGGTGTACTGACCAGTTCCTTCTGCATGGCCAGAATGCCGGCAGACGAGAGATTGGCACTGCTGCCTTCATCCCAGGTGATATCGAGCAGTTTGCGACCTTCAATGGCAGCCCAGGTATTGTTGGCAACCACAGCAACACCGCGGCTGACTTCCACGACATCCAGCACTCCGGGAAATGCCAGCGCCCTTGCCGCATCAAAACGCTGCACCCTGCCGCCAAAAACAGGACAGCGTGCCAGTACTGCAAAAGCCATGTCGTCAATGCGGACATCTATGCCATAACCGGCCCCTCCGGTGATCTTGGCAAGCGTATCGCGGCGTTTGGTTGCCTTGCCTATGTAACGGTATTGATCCGGTGTCTTGAGCGCGACAGTTTCCGGCACCGGCAACATGGCTGCTGCCGCAGCAAGGTCGCCAAAGCTCAATGTTCCACCTGTCTGGATGTTGATAACCAGGCCGTTTTCGGCACGGGTATTTTCAATGCCTGTATTCCAGCGTGCGGCTGCAGCCTGTTGCAGCATGACACGTGCCTTCGCCCCGGCCTCACGCAACGGTTGCCAGGAAGAACGTACCCCGAGAGAACCGAAAGTCCCCTGCAGGGGAAAGCCGTAAACCCGGGCAACCGGTGCAAATTCCCAGTTCAGGGTTTGCCAGTTGCACTCGAGTTCTTCGGTGAGCAGCATGCAAAGCGTGGTAACGGCGCCCTGTCCGTTTTCCGGCTTGTGAATGATGAGCGTAACGGTGTTGTCAGGATTGATGCGCACAAAGGGATTGAAATCCAGATCTTCCGGATTCTGTGCACTGGCAGAACCGCTGTAACCGATTGCCATTCCACCACCGGCCACAGCACTTGCAGTAAGGAAAGTACGACGATTCATTGGCAGGTTCATACGCGAGCCTCCCCTTCCCCGGCCATGGCATCGTAGGCCAGGCTCTGCAGTTCTGCGGCTCGATGGATGGCCTCGCGGATCATCTGGTAGGTACCACAGCGGCAGATGTTGTTGCGCATGGCAGTGTCTATATCAGCGTCTGAAGGTGCAGGATTCTCGCGCAGCAAAGCCGCCGCACTCATGATCTGTCCACTCTGGCAATAACCACATTGTGGTACATCGATATCCTGCCAGGCTGCCTGCACCGGGTGCAGCTCTCCGTTATCGCCTATCAGACCTTCAATGGTGGTAACTTCAAGGCCATCCACACTGCGGATTTCAGTCAGACAGGAGCGAATGGGCTGGCCATCGAGATGCACGGTACAGGCGCCGCACAGGGCCATGCCGCAACCGAATTTGGTGCCGGTAAGATTGAGCACATCGCGAATGACCCACAACAGTGGCATTTGCGGTTGAACATCGACTGTAACGGGTTGGCCGTTTAGGGAAAATGAGAAGCTTGCCATGACTGTGCCCCTGATTCTGTTTTGCTGCAGTATAACCCGCTACAGGAAAAATATACCCTTTCGGGAAACTACGTCAGGGAAGCACTGAACAAAGGTATCACGTGTTTATTGGACAGCATTGATGCCCGGATTGCACTGCATTTCGCCCTGCAACAAGCCACTCGCTATTGGGGTGACTTTCTCATCATGAGGTTAACTGGCCATGCAGCTTGCCTGCAATGGCAGCCACGTGCCTGCCCTGGAAGCGGGCTATTTCAAGTTCGTTTTCAGATGGCATCCGTTTTCCGTCACTTCCGGTTATGGAACTGGCCCCGTAGGGGGAGCCCCCACTGATCTCATCCATGGTGGTGAGATTGGGTATTGCATATGGCGTCCCTACGATGACCATACCGTGATGCAGAAGAGTGGTATGAAAAGAAGTGATAGTGGTTTCCTGCCCGCCGTGCTGGGAAGCGGTAGAGGTAAAGACACTGCCCACTTTGCCCACCAATGCCCCCTTCATCCACAAGCCACCAGTCTGGTCAAGAAAGTTGCGCATTTGCGCACACATGTTGCCGAAACGCGTGGGAGTGCCGAATATTATTGCATCGTAATCACCGAGCTCTTCCGGTTTTGCAAAAGGAGCATCATGTTCGAGTTTTACACCACTGGCTCTGGCCTGTTCCTCGGGTATCAGCTCAGGTACCCGTTTCAGGTCTACCTCTACACCTGCTACGCCTTTGGCACCTTCTGCCACTGCTCTGGCGAGCACTTCCACATGACCATACATGCTGTAGTAAAGCACCAGTACTTTGACCATCAAATTTCTCCATTGGATTTTGTGTGCCCCGATCATAGCGATGAAGAGAACAGGCCTCAATGGTACAGGGAGACTGTTTGAACGACCCGGACTGTGCAGAACATCACATCCGGTCTGACTGCCCATGGCCGAATGCCTGTATTCATGCCATTATCAGACCTGTCCACACACGGAAAATCCACAATGCACTGCAAAAGCGTATCAGTATTTCTTTTTACCAGTCTGTTACTAATGAGTGGTTGTGAAAGCATCCGGATGCCCGGCAATACTCCCCCGGTCTCCGGAGGAGTAAGTGTTGAATCAGGTCCGCGTGGAACTACCGTCAGCGCGGGCATTTCAGTCGGAGAAGCGCGGCGTCTTGCTGTGGCCAATGGACTGACTGGATATCGTGCCTTGCCGCCGGGTATTGCGCGCAACCTGGAGCGAGGCAAAACCATTCCCCCCGGCATCAATCGCCGTCTTGTCCCCGGTTCAATGCTTGGTGAACTACCGCGTGTAAACGGTCACGAATGGAGAATCGCTGGCAATGATCTTGTTCTTGTTGCACTGGCCACTGCGGTTATTGTGGAAATACTGGGAGAAGTATTCGAGTAACAATGGACCATAAGGGCCTTGTCCGTGAATTGTGGGAGCGTATACAAACATGCCATTCAAGCCAGAATCCGGGGTGCTAGACTGTCAATACTGACGCAGGCGGTCGCGTAAACTATTTCTGCAGTCCAGTCCCTGCAAGAGCATTCCGGAATTCAAAATGAGACTGTAACGAACGGGGGTTTGCTTTCACCTGAGCCTTGAATTATGTTTACCGGCCTTGTACCCCGTCAGGTTCCAGTAGTGATAAAACCCGCCAGATCAACGCTGCTTTTCCGAGCAGCCTCAATTTCGATGCTTGTCTGCAGCGCTGTATTTGCAGCCTGTCTGTCGGCTGCAGACAACGGTTTCTCAAGTCGAGGCAGAGGCGCCCCTCTGGCTGTCGACCTGCTGAAGATTTCCT
>JAURLQ010000011.1 GCA_030831125.1 Gammaproteobacteria bacterium | reverse complement strand
CGGCTTTCCATAGGGCTTCTTTCCTATTGGCCTATTGTGCATTTTCGATCAGACGATTCTCGCTGAACCGGGGCAACTTCAACCCTGGCTCCTTGTGCATCCATACTGCAACTGCCTTGCCAACGATGTTTTCTTCAGGAACAGGCCCCCAGTAACGGCTGTCACTGCTGTTATCCCGGTTGTCACCCATCATGAAATAATGCCCTTCGGGAATCACGGCACCTTCTGGTGGAAGCCAGTCGTAGATCCGACTGTAACGCTGGGAGGCGGCAGTATAAATATCATGTGTGACACCGCCAACAATTTCTGTGGAATGCATCACGCCCTGCTCCTGGATTATGCCTACCGGCGTCTGGGGCAGAGCCTCGCCATTGATATACACCATGTTGTTGCGATACTGGACATGGTCGCCTGGCAGTCCAATCACCCGCTTGATGTAGTACTCATCAATGTGTGGAGGGATGAATACCATGACATCACCCCGCTCAGGCTCCCCGACTTCCAGGATTTTGGTGCCACTTACAGGAAGGCGAAGGCCGTAGGAATACTTGTTGACCACGATGAAATCACCGATGTTCAGACTGGGAATCATTGAGCCGGTTGGAATCTGGAATGGCTCAAAAAGAAAGGAGCGCAGCAGCATCACGGCAAAAAGAATGGGAAAAAAGGATTTGGCATACTCTACAGGTACCGATTCCCGGTACAGGCTCCACGCATGCTCCATGTTTCGGGTACGCACCGGATCTGCACGAACACCTTTTCCCTTTTCTGCGCCCCTGGCTTTCTTGTCTTCCAAAGGCCGGCCGTCTTCATCAAGTCCATCAAGGAATTCCCGGAATTCGTCCATGGTGATCTGCTGCTTCTCAAGGAATTCGGCAACCAGATTGTGTCTTGGCCTTGCAAGCACCACTGCATCAATCAGCCAGATGAAGCCACTGATCAAAGACAGAATCAAAAGCAGAAGGGAAAAATCTATATTCATGGTCTGATTCGGATTGTTTGTATTGGTCTTTTAAAGTTGCCGGCAACTATATGCATATTAGGCACCAGGTTCATTTGTCTACCCTGAGAATTGCCAGGAATGCTTCCTGGGGCACTTCAACCGAGCCGACCTGCTTCATGCGCTTTTTGCCTTCTTTCTGCTTCTCGAGCAGCTTTTTCTTCCTGCTGACATCACCACCATAACATTTGGCAGTTACATTCTTGCGCATGGCCTTTACGGTCGTTCTGGCCACAATCTGGCCGCCGATCGCTGCCTGGATTGCGACATCATATAGTTGTCTGGGTATCAATTCCTGCATTTTCTCCGTAAGGATTCTTCCCTTGGTATGGGCAAGATCCCTGTGGACAATCACTGCCAGGGCATCAACAGGATCTCCGTTGATAAGGATGTCCAGACGAACCAGTTTTGCAGGCTGGAAACGGATAAAGTGGTAATCCAGTGATGCATATCCACGACTTACTGATTTGAGCCGGTCGAAAAAATCCAGCACAACCTCGTTCATCGGCAGCTCATATTTCAGTGAAACCTGATTACCGACAAACTGCATGTCTTTCTGTACACCACGCTTGTCGACACACAGGGCTATAACACTGCCCAGATATGTCTGCGGCACGAGGATGCTGGCCTCAACAATCGGCTCCCGCATTTCCTCGATACTGGCCTGGGGGGGCAGTCTTGAAGGACTGTCTACTTTCAGCACCTCCCCTTTTTTGGTGACCACTTCGAAAATTACCGTAGGTGCGGAAGTTATCAGATCCAGGTTGTATTCTCGCTCCAGCCGTTCCTGCACAATTTCCATGTGCAACATGCCGAGAAAACCACAGCGGAATCCTATTCCCAATGCGTCCGAGTTTTCTGGTTCATATTGCAGCGCAGCATCATTGAGTGTGAGTTTTTCGAGCGCATCCCTGAAACTGTCATAGTCATCGGCCGAAACCGGAAACAATCCGGCATAAACCTGTGGCTGTACCCGCTTGAAACCGGGTAGCGCAGCTACGTCAGGTGTTTTTGCATGTGTAATGGTATCGCCCACCGGGGCACCGCGTATTTCCTTGATCCCTGCCTCGATAAAGCCTACTTCTCCGGCCTTGAGATGATCACGAACAACCCGCTTGGGTGTGAATATGCCAACGTTGTCTACCACATGTACCTTGCCGGTAGACTTGGCAATAATCCTGTCTCCTTTGCGAATGCTCCCGTGACGAACCCTTACCAGTGAAACCACTCCCAGATAATTGTCAAACCAGGAATCAATGATCAGTGCCTGCAGATTCGCATCAATTTCTCCTTTGGGTGGTGGAATATCCTTGATCAAGGCCTCAAGAACATCATTAACACCCATCCCACTCTTGGCACTGGCCTCAACCGCGAATTCTGCACTTATGCCAATGATTTCCTCGATTTCCTTTTTTACTCTTTCGGGTTCGGCCTGGGGAAGATCCATTTTGTTGAGAACCGGAATCACTTCCAGACCCTGTTCAATAGCGGTATAGCAGTTGGCTACCGACTGTGCTTCCACTCCTTGAGCAGCATCAACTATGAGCAGGGCACCTTCGCAGGCAGCCAGGGATCGTGACACTTCATAACTGAAGTCAACATGTCCGGGGGTGTCGATGAAATTCAGCTGGTAGGTTTTTCCGTTCTGTGACTTGTAGTCCAGGGTCACGGACTGTGCCTTGATCGTAATGCCACGCTCACGTTCGATATCCATTGAGTCGAGTACCTGTTCCGACATCTCACGGGCACTGAGGCCACCACAGGTCTGGATAAAACGGTCAGCAAGGGTGGACTTGCCGTGATCGATATGGGCAATGATGGAGAAGTTCCGAATAAGTCCGAGATCACTCACGAATACTGCATTCCTGGCTGGCGAAAAAAGCGCGCAAGTTTACCTCAAAGCGTGCCACCCTGCCATGAAGTGTGCTTACCCTGTTCCTGCCAGGGCCGGCAGCTGTTTTATTCCGGAATTCTCAAGGTGAAGAAGGTCTGCCGTCCTTCCCTGGCAATCAGGATAGGCAGTGCTCTGTCAGCGGGCAATTGTTCCGCGAGAAGGTCCAGTTCATCCTGACTGCTGATCTCTTCATTGTTGAGTGTAACAATGATGTCGCCGGGCCTTAGTCTGGCTTCAGCAGCAACCCCTTCAACCTGGTCAATTACCACACCGGAATCGATACCAAGGTTACGCCTGGTATCTTCATCCAGAGGGGAAACCTGCAAACCCAGTCGATTGGGTGTCTCTCCTTCTTCAATACTGCCCAGACTGAGCGACTCTTCACGAATCCCTATCGTCAAATCCAGACGTATCGGATTGCCATTACGGATAATATCCAGTTCCGCCTCGGAACCGGGCAACAACAGTCCCACATAGTAAGGAAGGTCTGCACTGGTTCTGATCATCTGGTCATTGAAGGAAACTACAATGTCGCCCGACCTCAAACCGGCCTGATCTGCAGGACTGTCATCAATAACACGGTTGATGAGTGCTCCATGGGGCGTATCAAGATCGAATGCTTCAGCCAACTCCTGACTGACATCTTCATACCCCACACCAAGCCATCCCCGGCTGACCTTTCCACTGTCGCGCAATTGGCCAACCACATTGCGGGCAACGTCTACCGGGATAGCGAATGAAAGACCGATCGAGCCACCGGAATTGGTGAATATCTGCGAATTGATACCAACAACTTCCCCTTTGAGGTTGAAAAGCGGCCCACCCGAGTTGCCGGGATTGATTGCCACGTCTGTCTGGATAAAGGAAACATAGTTGGCACCACCCGTAGGGAGGCTGCGTCCCATGTAGCTGATGATGCCGGCAGACACAGAGTACTGCAGTCCGAATGGCGAACCTATGGCCAGTACCCATTCACCCACTTTCAGCTTGCTGGAATCACCGAATTTCACCGCCGGAAGCCCTGTAGCCTCGATCTTGAGCAGGGCAAGATCGGACAATTCATCTGATCCAATGACTTCGGCCTTGAATTCACGCTGGTCATTGAGGGTAATCGTGATGCTGTCGGCATCTGCAACAACATGATGATTGGTCACGATGTAACCTTCCGGATCAATGATGAAACCTGAACCCGTTGCCGCAGGCGCAGGTCGTTCCTGGTCAGGCAGTTCGAAATCAGGAATTTCCTGGCGATAGAAATACCGCAGTAATTCTTCAATGTTGGCTCTTTGCTGGTCATCAATTTCAGGACGGGCACGACTACTGCTCACATTGACTATGGCGGGTGCATTCTGCTCAACAAGAATGGTGAAATCAGGCAGGCTTTGCGCACTTGCCCATGGACCAAGAGTGCAAATACACAAAAGGGCAACAAAACACTGAAAAGTTCTGGTTCTCATTGGTTCTCCTCACTGCATCCCGAATCGGGCACTGCTCGTTTCATGTTCTCTGCAGGTACCATTGCTGGCAGAAAATATCCTGCACTTTTCTCATGTCTCAAATAGTAACGCGCTACTGAAATTCCAAGTACCAGACCGGCTGTTGCTGAAATTATGTTTCCAGTTTCCGAAAAACCCAGCAACCAGCCTGTTGCACTTGCAACAAGGAACCCGGCCAGAGGAACACCATAGAACCAGAAAACCAGCGATGTCAGCCTGTTGCCATCCATTGCCAGGTCCACAACATCACCGGGGCTGAACCGCCTGCACGCCAGTTGCTGGTCAGCTGACAGTATTCGCTGGTCTATATCCAGCACAAGCCTGTCATCACGCCTGAACAGATACTGTCCACAGCCCTGTTTCAGGGAACATTTGCTGCAAGTCTGGTGCCTGCTTCCCCCCAGCTGGATATGGCCTTCCTGTACTTCGAGTATTTCTGCTTTTTCCAGGCTCATATTATTTCCGGACAACAGCAATGATCTGCTCTGTTGTGCAGACTATATTAGCGCGATGGGAATTTGCCAGCCACAAAATGCTTGCCGGGCAGGCCAGATTTGACGCAGAACTTACTTCAGGCCGGTTTTATTATTGCGCTTCAGGCTCTTGATTTTCTTGAGGTTCTTGCTGTTCAGGCAGGAAAGGTTCAAGTGGCTCGAACGGAAATCCGGAATCTTCAGCAATACCTGCTGTATCGGGACTGGAAGAGAACTGGAACACTGCCTGCTGCAGACGGCTGCGCGCGGCATCATTCATGCGCACAACACGGGTGAATTCAGAAGGTGTGTAATCTCCACCCAACTCAGGTACATCATCCTGGCTGGCAATCATGGAAGCACCCTCATTCCGGCTATCGGAAGCTTCAAAATAGGTAACCCCGGTAAGTACCATGGCGACAACAGAGGCTGCAATAGCACCCTGGCCGGCAAATCTGAGGAAATTACCCAGACCGGCTTTTCGTCTGGCTGGCTGGGGCACTGCGGATTCAGCTTCCAGAGCCTGATGAATGCCTTCAAGGAGATTTGTGGCAGGATTGCAATGGATTTCGCCATTGATTGTATCGCGGATCACATGATAACGGCGCCAGCTCGCTGCAAGTTCGGGTCTGTCCGGGAGCTCCCTGAGAATACGACGCAACTCGAGCTCATTGCTTTCTCCATCCATCAAGGCAGACAAATCTTCTTGCAAACGCGTTTCAGAATCAATCATATCTATTTGAAATTTATCCTGTTTATCTGACATCTTGGGTTACCGTAGCTGATGCTGCCAGAGAATAAGACTTACCTGATTTTGCAGTAATGTCGAAATAATGAAACGCCATTTCTGGAAAACCGTCAACCTGCTCATACTTATTGACAACAGTATTGTGCAAAAATTCCGTAACAAGGCAAAAAAAAACGGAAATTCCTTCCAGGCCTGTTATTCCCCATCCAGCAAGGGTCTGATTCTGGTATCAATTGCATCCCTTGCCCTGAATATCCTCGATCGGACCGTACCCACCGGGCAGTCCATGATTTCTGCTATTTCCTCGTAGCTCAAACCACTGAACTCTCTCAGGGTAAAAGCAGTTCTGAGATCTTCGGGTAACTCGGCGATTGCCCGGTCAATTTCAGCTTTGAGCTCATCGCGAAACTGGTTTTCTTCCGGACTGTCGGTGTCTGCCATCATGGCATGCGCTTCGATCTGCTCCGGGTCGTCCACGTCAATGTCGGTATCGGGAGGTCTCCGACCTCTGGACACCAGATAATTGTTGGCTGTATTGATTGCTATGCGATACAGCCAGGTATAGAAGGCACTTTCACCCCTGAAATTTCCCAGCGCCTTGTAGGCTTTTATGAATGTTTCCTGGGCAAGATCTTCAGCTTCATGGGGATCACGGACAAAACGACCGATCAGACCGAGTAGTCGTTGCTGGTAGCGCAAAACCAGCAGGTCAAATGCCTGCATTTCTCCCTTGAACACGCGCTCAACGAGCTGCTCATCGGTATCTTTACTGCCTGTTTTTGCCAAGTGACCGGCTCCGATCGTAATTCTGCCTGCAAATGCCCATGCCGCCAGTCCGACCAGGCAAAATCAGTGGACAATGAAAAACGGGTGAAGTTTCAGTAATTGATGAAGTTTCGGTTAATTGTAGCTTACCGGATAATATAGACCTATTTTCTCATGAACCTGATCCAGGCACCGGTTTTGTTGCCTGTGATTTTCTGACAGGAACCTTCCGTGGTTAATCATTCCAGTGATTCAGGGCCTGATGCAGGCATCCGTACTGATGTGCTCGTTATTGGAGGTGGTGCTGCGGGTCTCAGTCTGGCCTTGAGGATAGCCGACAAGGCAAAAGTGACCATCCTTTCTAAGAGCTCTCTCAAACAGGGGTCTACCTATTATGCCCAGGGTGGCATTGCTGCCGTGCTGGATAGTCAGGACAGCCTGCAATCCCATGTTGAAGATACCCTGAAGGCAGGCGCAGGCTTGTGTCATCGGGATATCGTGGAATATACCGTCAATCGGGGCCGGGAAAGCATCGAGTGGCTCATTGGGCAAGGTGTCGGATTCAGCACAGACGGGGCTGCCTATCATCTCACCAAGGAAGGAGGTCACAGTCACCGCCGCGTAATCCATGCAGCCGACGCCACTGGCAAGGCAGTTTTTGAAAGCCTGGCCGACAAAGCCCTGAAGCATCCCAATATCAAATTCATAACCAACAGTGTAGCTGTTGACTTGCTCACCGGGGTCAAATCAGGAAATCCGGAACTGGGTTGTATGGGCGCCTATGTACTGGAGGAAGATTCCGGCAGAATTCTTACGCTTTATGCCCGTTTCACCGTGCTCGCCACAGGAGGTGCCAGCAAGGTTTACCTGTATACCACCAACCCGGACAGTGCCAGTGGCGATGGCATCGCCATGGCTTGGAGAGCAGGCTGTCGTGTGGGCAACATGGAATTCAACCAGTTCCATCCTACCTGCCTGTACCATCCCCAGGATCGCAATTTCCTGATTTCAGAGGCATTGCGAGGTGAAGGTGCCCTGCTGAAACTGCCTGACGGCACCAGATTCATGCCGGACTATCATGAACTGGCCGAACTTGCCCCACGTGATATTGTTGCCAGAGCGATTGATGCCGAAATGAAAAAAACCGGCTGTGACTGTGTGTTTCTGGATATCACCCACAAACCTGCAGAATTCATTCGAACCCATTTTCCCAATATCCATGACCGATGCCTGAAGTTGGGCATTGATATCTGCACACAAGCAATTCCGGTTGTGCCTGCGGCGCATTACAGTTGCGGAGGTGTAATCGTCGACATAAAAGGACAGACGGATATACCAAATCTCTATGCCATCGGTGAAACCAGTTTTACCGGGCTGCACGGCGCCAACCGCATTGCCAGCAATTCGCTGCTGGAATGCTTTGTTTTCGCATTTTCTGCGGCAGAAGACATTGAAGGCAAACTGGGCAATGTTGCAATGCCTCCATTACTGCCAGACTGGGATGACAGTCAGGTTACTGATTCCGATGAAGATGTGATCATTTCGCACAACTGGGATGAAATTCGCAGGTTCATGTGGGACTACGTGGGTATTGTGAGAACCAGCAAACGCCTGCGCAGGGCCCGAAGCAGAATCAAGTTGCTGCAACAGGAAATCCAGGAGTACTACAGCAACTACCGGATAAGTACGCCTTTGCTTGAATTACGGAATCTGGCCATGGTTGCCGAACTGATTATAGAGTCGGCCATCAGCAGGCAGGAAAGCCGTGGATTGCACTACAGTCTGGATTTCCCGGAATTGTCACCAGTGGCTGAGGACACGATACTCCTGCCCCCACTGTATCCAGAACTTTCAGATGAATACCGGCAATGATGCCCCGGGGGACGGTTTCATTCTGACCGGCGTTTCAAGGCACATTCAAGCACAAGGGCAACTATCTCCCTGAGAACCGGATCAGGAGCCTCTTCCCTGCCTGTCAGCCACACAAAAAGATCCTGGTCTTCCTGCTCAAGCAGATACCTGTATTTTTCAAGTGTTCTGTTATCACAGGAGGACAAATCATCCCTGGCAAAAGGGAGCAGCAACAGATCAAGCTCGAGCATGCCCCTGCGACTATGCCAGTAAAGCCGCTTCAATGTCGTTTCATTGTCGTTTTCAACTTTGGTATTCATAACCCGGAGCATATAATCACTGTTATCCAATTATGACCATTGTACCCCCATAAAATGAAATCCTCTGCAGGCTATTATCTTGAAGCAGACTGTTTTGACCTGATCAGAATCTCTGGCCCTGATGCCGCCAGGTTCCTGCAAGGACAACTCACCTGTGATGTGAATGCGCTTGAACCTGAATCATCTACCTTTGGTGCTGTCTGTACAAACAAGGGACGCGTTGTTGCCACATTCACGATTTGCAGGATTAAAGAAGAATTTGTGATGATGCTTGCAAAGGGGCTGGCCGAGCCATTGCTTGCCCACCTTGCCAAATTCCTGCCTTTTTACAAATGCAGCATGATCAGGGTAGATGGCACGCTCACCGGATTGTCGTTTTCCGCCGGGCATGAATCTGGCGTTCCCCTCCCCCCTGATCAAAAAATGCAGATTCTTGCACCTGAGTCAGGTTGGATCTGCAGCATACCCGGAGCCGGGACCAGAGTGATCCACTATGGTCATCCGGGGGAAAGCAGCCCATGGTTGCAGGAGGCCATATCCGGTTTGTCACCAGCACCCTGCTCTGCATGGATGATTGAAGACATGCAAGCTGGCATTTTTCCATTCACCCAACTTGATATTGACCGCTATACCCCTCAGGAACTGCATCTGGATCGAAGTGGCTTTATCAATTTCAACAAAGGTTGTTATACGGGTCAGGAAATTGTGGCTCGCATGCATTACAAGTCAAAGCCCAAGAAGCAGCTGTATCTGTTGACTATAGCAAATTGTCCAGCAGGCACTCTACCGGATGGTTTCGGGGTTTTCTCTTCGGATGATCAGGAAGTTGGCACTGCGCTCAGAATGATTGAGGCAGAACAGGACACCGTCTTTGCCATTGTCCAGTTGCCCGTGTTGGCAGAGGCAGGTGCGACGACACTGAAAACCGGGAGTGGCCATCAAATCCGGCCACGGGTATTGGTGTAATTTCGGTCATTTTCGTATTTTTTCTACTAATGTGAACCACTTAAAATTGCAGAAAATCAATTTTTGCTAGTTTTTTAAAAATTCAGGGAATTCCTCCCCTTCGGGGGAAGGACAGACTGCTGCTATTCTGCAAGAATAGAACCACAGAGCAGGTAAACATGAAACAACATTCACCCAGTGAAGATAACCAGGGCCGGTAAGTAAATGCGAAACAAATTCTCCTGTAGAAAAAGTATCCCTATTCTGACGTTGCTGTCTTGTGTGGGCATGCCGGCTTTTGCACAGACAGGAGAATCCATTGGTGTGGTTATCCTGTCCAAGGGCCGGGTTGAAGCAAGAAGACCGGATGGCACAATCAGGGCTCTTGGCCGCAGATCCGAAATATTCGAGGAAGATACCATTCTTGTGGGCCCTCAGGGGGCGGCTCAGGTCAAAATGGTGGATGACGCCAGGATCTCCTTCAAAGCCAATACCGAGTTCACGTTTGACCAGTATGACTTCGATGGCGATGATGCGACACCTGATACGGCACTCATGTCGATGGTGCGAGGTGGTTTCAGAACCATCTCCGGGGCAATTGGCGAAATGGACCAGGATGAATACCGCCTGGACACTGAATACGCCAGTATTGGTATCCGCGGTACGGTTTACTCCGGCGTACTGCTCAACAACACGCTTTACACTGCTACCCGCGAGGGTGGTAACACCGTCAGCAACAATCTGGGCACAGTCAATACCGGTGTGGGAGCACCCTTTGACTTTTCAGAGACCCAACAGGGCCAAGCTCCTCAAGGCTTGCTGAACGAACCACCAGCCATCACCAACTTTGATGCCGATCTGGGTACTGGTGGTGATGACGACGGCGATGGCGGCGATGGTGGCGCTGGCGGAGACGGCGGCGCTCCTGACTTCGATAATCTTGGTGGCGATTCTGGCGACAACTCCTCCAGCGGTGGAGTAGGCAATGCCGGCACAGCTGCGGCAGCCCCTTTGGCGCCCGGCAACACCAATCAGGGAACAACAACACAACAAAATACCGGAACGGGTGGCGCGGGTGCTGCACCAACTGGCGGTGGTGCTGGTGCTGCTGGTGCTGCTGGTGCTGCTGGTG
>JAURLQ010000080.1 GCA_030831125.1 Gammaproteobacteria bacterium | reverse complement strand
TGCCCTTGTTTTTGCGGGCACAGCAAACACTGGGGCAAGCACCTTTCACAGCATCATCACCGGCTGGCTGGCCGGATGACAGCGCATCCTGGGCCCATCCGGATGCGATTCTCAAGCGTGTAGAGTGGCTCAATCTGCTGGTGCAACAGATGCCGCCACACCCGGACCCTTTGGCTCTCCATGAGGAAATTCTGCCCGGCCATGAGAGTACAAGAGCTGAGCTATCAAGAGCTGAATCCACAACACAGGCCATGGTTCTGCTTTTTGCCAGTCCACAGTTCCAATGGCGAGGTGCATAAAATGATCCTGTCCAGACGCCGTTTGCTCTCTGGTATTTGCAGTACACCTTTTATACAGCTGCTTCCCGGCTTGTCCCTGGCTGCCAGCAACAATACTTCTGACAAGCGCTTTGTGCTGGTCATCCTCAGGGGTGCAATGGACGGTCTCGCAGCTGTCCAACCCTTTGGTGATCCTGATCTGGAAATGCACAGGGAAAGGCTGCTGGTGCCAGAGCCACAGCTACTCAAACTGGACAGCTTTTTTGCTCTGCACCCGGCTCTGGCAAACATGTACAGCCTGTACCATGCGGGTGAACTGGAAGTTTGTCATGCAGTGGCCACACCTTACCGGTCGCGATCCCATTTTGATGCACAACATGTGCTGGAAACCGGTTTGAGTGATGTACAGCCTTCTGCTACCGGCTGGTTGAACCGTTGTGCTGGCTATTTGTCGGCTTCCAGTACAACAGCCATGGCTGTGAGCAGCCAATTACCAAAAGTGCTGCAGGGAAGTAATGAAGTCGGCTCGTGGTCGCCTGACAATCTGCCTGGTACGGCACAAGACACACTGGAAAGGTTACAACGTCTGTATTCCGAAGATGCGTTTCTGGGGGCACGATTTGAGCAGGGGATCATGGCCGATTCACTGGTGTCCGGCACTGGTATGGGCCCTGGTAATCGTGGTGCACAAAATCTGGCGCAGCTTGCAGATGCCGCAGCCAGATTCCTTTCACAGGAGGATGGTCCGGTTATTGCCGTGCTTGAAAGTTCTGGTTGGGATACCCACGCCGGTCAGGGAGCTGAGCAGGGGCGACTGGCGCAACGCCTTGCTGAGCTGGACAATGCCATCAATGTGCTACGCAATGGCCTTCAGTCGTTCTGGCATACCACACAGATACTGGTTGTGACCGAGTTTGGTCGTACAGTTGCCGTTAATGGCACGGGTGGTACCGACCATGGCACAGCTTCGGCTGCATTCAGGACAGGTGGCGCAGTAAATGGTGGCCGTATCACGACAGATTGGCCCGGGCTGGCAAGCGGAAATCTGCTTGAAGGCAGGGACTTGCGGCCAACGCTGGATATGCGGGACCTGTTCCGCGATGCTGTGCGTCATATTCTCGGCCATGTACCTGTTGATGTGGTTTGAGATGCAGGTGCGGCATGTTGCCCGAGCGAGCTGCAAGTCACATTCTGCAGTACAGACTGGATTCTATGGTGCCTGCAAAGGTAAACAAGAATTTGCACAAGTCCATGAATATCAATGATTTGCATTCTTGTTTAACAACAATTAACCGTTAAAAAACTGTTCAGTAACAGTTAGTTACTCATTTTCCGGTTGAACCTTCTCTATTATGGCGACCCAAAGCACCCGGCAAGGGAGGCTTGCCGGTACAGGAGAAGAATATGAGATACACAAAACTGGGAATTGTCATTAGCACAATTGGTGTTGGATTGGCCTCGCAATCGGCAACAGCTGCTACTGCTGATATCGAGGAAATTGTCGTTACTTCCAGCAGGATAGAAGAAACCATCCCCAGGGATCTGGCGCGCTATGGCAACCAGGTGGAGGTGATCACCGCGCAGATGATCCAGCAGAGCGGCTTCATTGATGTGACGCAGACTCTGCAGATGCTTGTCCCTGGCCTGCACATCAGGCCGAAAAACGGCCAGTTTGACTACTTTGATGCTTCCCTTCAGGGCTCCCGCAGCCAGGACATCCTGTGGTTGATTGACGGTGTACGTATAACCAACAGACTCTACAACGGCACAAGTCCTCTCGATACAGTGCCTGCACACATGATTGAGCGCATTGAAGTGCTCAAGGGTGGTCAGGGTATCTTTTTCGGTACCCAGTCTGTTGGCGGCGTAATCAATATTGTTACAAAGAGCCTGCAGCAGGAAACCGACGGTGCTGTAAGTACCACGCTCAATACCAATGACGGTTACGGTATCAATGGCTATGTCCGTGGTGGTGCGGACCAGCTGCAGTTTGTGCTGTATGCCTCAAAGGATGAGGCGGATGGCTATCAGCCCTGGCGTGATCGTGACATCCAGCCAAGTACTACAGACCGTAACCGCAGTTATGACGTAAACATGGGTGGCATAAAGCTGGGTTACAGTCCGACAGATGATTCATTGCTTTCCGTGCATTACCAGCGTACGGAGAACGAACTGGACTTTGCCCGTCCTTTTCTCAACTACAGTACGGTCAATGCCCGGGACGAAGATATCCTGACCCTGAAATATGATCTGCAGGTGAATGACAGCATTGGGCTGTTCGTGAAAGCCTATCGCCACAACTGGGATACCATTTATACGCGTATTTACAACACACTTGATGCAAACGGTCAGGTTACCGGTGCATTACGCACAGTCAACAATGGTGATTACTGGGGATACGAAGACAATGGCATCAATGCCATGGCCAAATTCAGTACAAGCCACGGGCTTGAATATATTCTGGGCTATGACAGGCAGGAGTTTTCCGGTTCGGATGACATCTGGCGTATAGGCGACCTGGAAGAACAGGTGGATGCAGGTTTCCTGCAGGTGCGAACTGCTGAAGGATTTCTGGACAACACCATGCTGGCTTTTGGTGTGCGTTATAACTCTCTATCAAATTCGGCATCAAAAAGTGTCTGGAATTTCAGTGGCAAACATGAGTTCAGCAGTAACCTTTATGTGCAGGCGAATATTGGTACT
>JAURLQ010000079.1 GCA_030831125.1 Gammaproteobacteria bacterium | reverse complement strand
CGTCCGCTGCCAATGGAAATCAACCCACAGGTTGTCTTTGAAAGAATGTTTGGTAGTGGGGGTACTGCCGAGGAACGCGCCCTGCGACGGGCACAGCAGCGCAGTATTCTGGATTCGGTCACCCAGGATCTGGCAGCACTGAAAACCCGCGTTGCAGCCCCTGATCGTATTCGGCTCGACCAGTATTTCGAAGATGTGCGTGAAATTGAACGACGTCTGCAAATTGCCATGACCAAGTCGGCAGCGGTACCAAGCATCAGCGTACCGTATGGGGTGCCCGAATCCTTTGATGAACATATCAAGTTGCAGTTCGACCTGTTGGCACTGGCGTTCCAGGCCGACATCACCCGCGTTGGTACACTGCTGATGGCTCGCGACCTGACTGGCCGCGTATACCCTGAGGCTGGCACTGATATCAGTTTCCACGGCGGCTCACATCATGCGGAAGATCCTTCCCGTATCGCGCAGTACGCCATACTCAACCGTTACCACGCCAGCATGATTGCGTACTTTGCTGACAAACTGAATTCCATCCAGGAAGGTGAGGGCACCCTGCTGGACAATTCTGTCACCCTGTATGGTTCCAACATGGGCAACTCCAACCAGCATCTGCACTACGATGTTCCGATGGTGCTTGTCGGTGGAGCGGGTGGCCGGCTCAAAGGAAACCAGCATCTTGAATTTGAATCCAGAACTGTACCAACCAGCAACATGCTGCTCAGTGTCCTTGATATGTTTGGTGTTGATCAGGGCAATATCGGGGATTCAACTGGTCGTTTGGCAGGACTGGTGTAATTCTGGAGCATAAAGACAAATGAAACTGAAGAGACTTGCAATAGTTGCTGGACTTGCCGGTTTGCTTGCCAATACCCAACCCGTGATGGCCGAAAGTGAGCTCACATCTGCCATCATGAATTCGGATGCAGCCCTTGTACGTACGCTCTTGCGTCGTGAGACAGACGTCAATGCAAGGGAAAAGGATGGTTCTACTCCATTGCAATGGGCCATTTATTACGAGAATCCGCAGATAGTGGAATATCTGCTGGAAGCGAAAGCAGATGTTGAGCAGACCAACAGGGAAGGTATTACCCCTCTGGTACTGGCAGCGCAGACCGGTAATCCGGCCATTGCCGAGTTGCTGCTTGATGCCGGAGCCAGTGTCAGCAATACCCTGGCCAATGGTGAAACGCCGTTGATGATGGCAGCAAGAACAGGCAATCCGGAAGTGATCCAGCTGATTCTGGATCGGGGTGCGGAAATAGATGCCAAAGAGTCTCTGCGTGGTACCACAGCACTGATGTGGGCTGCGGCCAATCGCAATGCCCCGGCGGTAAAATTGTTGATTGAGAATGGCGCCTCCATTGACACAGTATCCCTGGCAACCAATGAAGGGCGTACCAACCCCTATCTTGCGCCAACAGCGCGTACCCGTATCCGGCAATTCTATGAAAACAGTTCAGCACTGGGTCTCGCCGGCAATACCGACACAGGCATAGATATTCCTGATGTTGTTGTTACGCGTGAGGAATTACTGAAACTGCTGCCGGCCGAGCTGGTAGAGGATTTCATGCGGGATGAACGCAACCGGGCACAGGGCAATGTTGATCCTTTGCCGGCAAAGAAAAAGCGCGGCGGTCTTGCCGCACTGCATTTTGCTGTGCGTGAAAATGATATCGAGTCGGTAAGGGTTCTCGTTGAGGCCGGCGCCGATGTCAATCAGGTCAGTGAGTTCGGCTGGTCACCACTGCTGACTGCTACGCAGAACCGCTTTTACCAGTTGGGCGCCTGGTTGCTTGAACATGGTGCGAATCCCGATATTGCCAACGAAGGCGGCTGGAACCCTCTCTACATTGCCACAGACAATCGCAATATTGAGGGTGGTGACTACCCAACTCGCAAGCCGGACATGGATCATCTGGCATACATCAAACTCCTGCTGGCAGCAGGTGCAGATCCAAACCTGCGCATGAGCTCCAGTACTGAAACCCGTACCATCTTCACGCATCAGTGGTTAAGGGAAGAAGGTGCCACGCCTTTCCTGCGGGCAGCACAGTCCAGTGACCTTGAGCTCATGGAACTGTTGCTCGAATATGGTGCAGATCCCGGTATCAATACGTTGGTGGGTGTTACTCCGCTGATGGTGGCCGCCGGAATCGGCTGGGTGGAAGGTGTCACATTCGAATGGTCTGCAGAGGCCAATGAGGCCGTCATCAGAAAACTCATCGAACTGGGTAATGATGTGAATGCCCAGGACATTGAAGATGGTCGTACAGCACTGATGGGTGCTGCGCACAAGGGCAGGAACTATGCCGTCCAGATGCTGGTTGATGCCGGTGCCGATCTTGCCCTGCGCGATATAGGCAGCAGGGATTCGCTGAACAAGCTGGCAGGTCAGACCTGGCAGGCGCATGATTATTCCGAAGGATTGGTCAGGGTTGGTGTACAGTCTGCGGTAGCGCATCCTGAAACTGCTGCGCTTATTCGCAATCTCATGACGGAGCGCGGACTGGAGGTGCCTCCGGAAGGGCGTACTCTCGACTCTATCTGCGTTGTCGACATCTGCAAGTAGTCAGTCCTGCCGGCACAAACCAATCAGCAGAACACCTGTTCTAACAGGTGCGGGGAGTCAGTTGCCGATTCTGTCTCGCAGATGGGGATAGAACTGCACAAAGGTGCCGTCATGATCACCTTCGGAAGTATGGCAGACAACACAGTCGCTGCCATCGGGTACTTTTGCGCTGGTGCGCTGCGCCGGATCATTGTAAATGAAGAATCCCCTGCCTTCGGTAAACCGTCCCTTGTCTATGACATGAATTTCCCGGGCCTGCAGTGCACCCTGCACAAAGCCGTTGAGTTGGGGATCTGATTTGGCTTCACTTGCATAGAAGGACAGCAGGAACATGGTGCCATCGGCATATTCGCCATGCTCCATGAAATACTGCCAGGCTTGAGGCTCCATCTGAACCACACCGGTGTTTTCCGGGTTGGCGGGATCGAAGGCAGGAGCAGCTTCTCCTTCGGCGTATCGCCCCCCCAGCACAGAGCCCGCATGGAACCAGCGGGCAGTGTCTGCCGGAAAATAGAGTTCTCCTTCGTCTGTATATCGTGCAATACCGAGATCAGGCTGAGCGAGGGTTGCTGCGGATGCTGAAAGCAGGCCGAGCATTGCTATCTTGTTAATCTTTTTGGCGGGCATGGAATTCCTCCTTGTGCAAGTTGTATTGTCCATTGCCCGGCTTTCGATGTCAGCACTCTTTTTTTGAATATCGCAATTACCCGGACATCCTTGCAGCAAGGTGCAAGGATGTCCCTGTCGGGTAATCAGCCAAACTGGATGGCATCAGCCCAGTTGCCGTGCAGCCCCTGTCGCAATCTGAACGGCAGTCGCGCTTTGCCTATTAGGCCCTGATCAATCTCGAGTGCTTCAAAGATTGCCAGATCGGAGTAGTTATTGGTGATGTCATCCACCAGCGCAATGATAAAGCCATCCCCTTCCGGGGAATCCGGAGTTCGCGGTACAAAGCATGGTTCCTGAATCAGGCTGTCCGGACCACAGAACCAGTGCTTCTGTTCTCCTGTACGAAAATTCATGAAGCCCAGTTTGTTGATGCGCAATCCGGAAGCCCTGGCATTGGGGCCGTTGTAGGGCATGGAAGGGTCAGTAACCAGCAGCCAGCCATAGCTGTGCGCCTGTGTGGCATAGCGATCATCAATACGCGGAAACTCCCCAACCATGTCGGTAAGCTTTTCAATTTTTTCGAATTCCTCACCCTTGCTGTTGTAGTCTACGGTCCAGCGTGTCATGTAAGACTTTGCTTCCTCAGGGTTGAAGGGAATGCCGTCAATGTCAGGGAAGAAGGGAAACATGTTGTTTTTGGCAACGGGTGTATCAAAGTACACCTTGCTGCCATCATTGAAAGCATTCATGACATGGGAGCAGAACAGGTTGGGGCTCTTGAACCACTTCATGTCTTTGGCTTCACCCCGGCGCGGCAACAGGCCGAAGTAAACCGGGAGTTTGGTATCAAAGCCGAAATGGGGCAGTCCGTCTGCAAGCCGCTGCCAGTTGGAAGTGCTGGGCACTATGTGAAAGCAGGCGTAATCCTGAGTTACACCGAAGTCGTGCATCATGCAGTAGTAGGGTACTTCGAACCATAGCTCGCGCAGCAGCTCACCGTTTGGACTGATTTCCATGTAGGTACAGTCGCGCGTGAGCAGGCCGGAAGAGGCATAACTGAAAGCCACCATGTTCCCGGTAACAGGATCTATCTTTGGGTGGGCGGTAAAGGTCTGGCTGGTGCACCGTCCGCCCCAGTCGGTATAGCCTTCTGTTTCAAGTGTCAGGGGATTCATGACAAGCGCGGGACTGTCTTCCTTGAGCGCAAGCAACTTGCCTGCATGCACAATGGCATTGGTATTGGCTGTTCCTCTTATTTGCCCTTTTACTGCAGGATCATCTGTTGCCGGATTGCGATAGGCGCCAAACAGCGCCTTGCCTGCGTTGCGTTCCAGTTTGAACTTGTCTGTCTGTGCATAACGCTGTTTGAAATCGACTTTCCCCTTGTGGAAGCGGAACATGGAAATCATGCCATCGCCATTGAAGAACTGGTCATCTTCGTACATCGGGGAAAATTGCTGGTCGGGATGCACACGATGGAAGGTGCCATTCAGCTGAGCGGGGATTTCACCCTCTACTTCCATGTCAAGAATGTCACCTTCAAAACGCAGGGGGCGAAGTATGCCCGAAAAGGCCCGTGTTGGCGGGAAATAAGCCATGATCAACTCCTTTTTTGCTTCGGATTAAACAGAACGGATCTTCGATTTACAATCGGGGAGAATCTGTTACTGCAAACCGGTTGACCTGTCTCAAGGGTAATGCGGGGTTTCCAGTGGGGCCGCCTGGAACAAGGCTAGTGTGAGGGGAAGCGAGGTGCGGTATGTTCAGTTTATTGTGCCCAGCTTTTCCAGGATTTCGCTGCAGACTGCCTCCTGGGTCAGTCCATCCCCATCAACGGTAATATCTGCATATTGCCGGTAGAGACGGGTTCTTTCTTCAAAAAGATCCTCAAAACTCTGGTCCGGTCTTCTGGCGATGCCGCGGGTTTCATAATCAGCGATGCGGCTGCGCAGTGTATCGAGGCTTACGTTGAGATATACACAGATGCCATTTCGCTTGAGATGTTCCATGGCAGGGGCACTGTAAACTGCGCTGCCTCCGGTGGAGATCACATGGTTATGCACATCCAGGGTCAAAAGGGCTTCTTCTTCCAGTTCTCTCAGGCGGAGATAGCCGTCCTGGTCAAGGATATCCTGCAGTGAGCGCTGGGCTGCAGACTGAATCAACAGGTCTGTGTCAACGAAATCATGGGAGCTGCGCTTTGCCAGTATTACACCAATGGTGCTTTTCCCGGAGCCGGGCATCCCGATAAGAACAATATTTGAATTTGAAAGAGACATTACATTGGAAACTGGAAAATTCGCGGCATCCTACCATAAAGGCCGGCAGGGATTGTCAGCCTAAAAGCCTGTCATTATCCGCGCGGGACACCAGGAAGAGGGGTATTGTGCCTGCAAGGCCACATAGTGGCAATTTGTACACTGTCACGATCCCATGATTTGTAATAGGCTGTACCAAATTGGCAAGCCGACAATGCCAGTCCCCCAGCGGGGGACAATGGTTCCGTATCCAGTAATGATAGAAAAAGACTTCCATATCAAATCCGAGCCCCTGTGGTATGTTCCTGAAGATATCAGGAACAGGATGCTGCTTGATTACAAGGGTGATGCTGAATATACCCATTTCCTGCTATGCGGATTTTATTGCCTGGTTGCCATTACTTTCCTGCTGATCTTCGGTATTGCAGTCTATCTCAGGGAAGAGTTCACCTACTCCTACACTATTGTGGGTTTTGCAGTAGCTACCGTACTTATCTATGGCGGTATCTGGCTGGCAAAGGCCTACTATCTTGCCAACCATCTCATTACCGGGCTGATGGGTGTTCTGTGTCTGTTCCTGTTCTATTCAGGGGGTACAGAAAACACCGGATTGCTCTACTACTTCATTTTCCCGCTCGTAGCCCTTTTTCTGCAGGGTACTCGCACTGGTGTGATATCAGTCATTGTGCTGATGCTGTTGACCAGTTTCATGCAGAGCAGCGGAGTTTTCGGTTTTGATACCGAAAAGTACAGCGATGTCCTGTTCATCAGGATGCTGAGTATTTATCTGATCATTTCAATTCTGTCGTTCATCTTCTCCTATTTTCGTCATCGGGCTGAACAGGCATTGCTGCTTATTGAGAATGATCTGCGGCAGATGACTTTTGGTGACATGGAAACAGGTGTGGCCAACCGAGCCCTGCTCGACAAATTACTGCATGCCGAAATCAACCGTATCAAGCGATATGGTTCGGTTTGCACAATACTCTTTGTGGAGAATGACCAGGGGCATGCTCTCGTGGGCAGATTCGGTACCGACTATCTGGAGCAGATGCAGAACATGTTTGCCCGGGTGTTTACCACCAGGTTACGCATGCAGGATATCCCCGGCAGATGGGATGGTCAGCGTTACATGTTGCTGTTGCCTGAAACACCTGTAGAAGGTGCCAAATTGCTTACGCAGCGACTGCTCAAGGAGTTTCCGGCCAATGCGCTCAATCTGAGGGGGGCCATTGTGCATCCCACGGTCAGCATTGGAGGCGTACAAATCAGGGGAGATGAAGAGCCCTGGAGGATATTGCTGGAAGCAGATGACAATCTCCAGAAGGCACGGCAAAAAGGCGGTAATCAGGCAGTACTTTCCTGAAAGGGGCCTATCGGTTCATGTCAACTTTGTCTGCAGTTATTACCAGACATGCTCGTTTCCATCCCAGGTCCAGAAACGGCCGCTTTTTTCCATTGTCAAACCATCAATCAATTTGTAGAGACCTGCTGCACTTTCAGCTGTTGTGATGGTGGCAGAAGGGCCTCCCATATCGGTTTGGACCCATCCGGGGTGCACGGGGCATACAATAATTCCTTCATTCGCAAGTTGCAGTGCCATTACCTGCATTACCTTGCTCACTGCAGCCTTGGAACTGCGATAGGCATACTGTCCGGTGCCCATGACTTTGCCAAATGCACCCATCTGACTGGAAATTGTGATAATTCTGGGGTTTGTCGACAGTCGCAGGCAGGGCAGCAAGGATGTGCTGATGCGAAATGGCGCCAGGACATTGATATCCATGGTGCTGGCCCAGGCCTCGTAATCCATATCGTCAAGATCCTGATGTTCACCTCCCATGATGCCTGCATTGTTGACAAGTACATCTATTGGTTTGCCGGAAAGCGCATCACACAACGCTGCTGTTTCAGAAGCGCTGCTTACATCACACTGGAATATTTCAAGTTGTCCTTTATTTGCCAGTGCCTGAAGAGCAGAGGCTGAAGACGGATTTCTGCAGGTGGCAATAACATGCCAGCCCTTTTCGGTGAATTCTCTGGACAAGGCAAGTCCGATACCACGATTGGCGCCCGTGATAACTATAGTCTGCATTGAAGCCTCCTTCAGTGGTGCATTTTTGTGATTGCCAGACTCTCAGTCGGGGTTGCGAACGCAGAAGGTGGGACTCAGTTTCGGATGAAGCTGGGTAGTTTCAACCTTTGTGGTACGCAGCACTGCCAGCATGCTGGTGGGCTTGAGCTCTCCGTTGAGCATGCCAGCCTCATCCCGTGCATGCACACGATCAATGAAGTCGCGATCCCATTGTGCTTTGGCATCAAAGTTGTGACCGAAAGGCCTGTCGATGAATGTCATGATGATGTTGGCAAAGGGCAGGAACAGTTCAAAATGAAAGTTACTTATCAACAGGGGCAGAATGTCCTGTGCCCGGATACCCTCAAAGCTGTCTTCAGCACAATTGTGATTGATGTATTGCGGTTCCTGGCGTTTCAGTAACTGGTTATAGCGGTAACTTTCGGGTAGTTCTTCCCAGAACTGCTGCACAAGCGCAAGGGCTTCTGGCCAGCGCTGGTGTCCGTTGCGGCCTATCATGTCTGATACCAGAAAATAGCCCTGTGGGTTCAGACATTTGCGCACGGCACTGAAAAGGGATTCAAGTTCTACTACGTGATGCAGGCACTGGTTTGCCAGCACAATGTCATAAGTGCCGGAGGGTTTCCATCTGTTGAAATCTGCCTCTGAGCCCTTTATGTGCTGCGAGACACCATGCTCCCGGGCCAGTACCTTTCCACGTGCAAGCATGTCAGTGTTGATGTCGAGACAATCGATAGTGAAATCTGCAACACCGGCTGCTTTGAGTTTGGCCGCCAGTCTCACTTCCATGTCGCAATTACCACTACCTATACTGACCATCCTGATGGAGGCGTCAGGAAACCTGTCATGAAACTTTGAGGCATAAAGGAAAAAGAACTGTTCCGGATCGGTAATACCGTAAGGGTGGAATTTGGGTGGTGCCAGATGCTTGTTGGACCAGTAATGGAAGATCTCCGGCAGATCATGAACATTGGTGACTTCCCTGAAGTTTGCCAGTTCATTGCGGACGCGCCTTTCGTAGTCTTCGTCCTGAAAAGTACGGGCGCCTAAAAGCGCCCGTATTCTGTTGATCAAGGCTTTCATCAGCTTCAGGCGCTTTTCTCCACCTGATGCATGTGCACATCCTGCTGGGGATAGGGGATGGTAATACCTGCTTCATCCAATTCTACCTTGATATTTTCCGTCAGTTCGGTTTTCACCGCCCAGAAATCTGCCGAATTCACCCAGGGGCGCACAAACAGGTTGACACTGCTGTCAGCAAGTTCGAGTACACCGATGCTGAAGGCCGGATCCTTGAGGATGCGTGTATCGGCTTCTACCAGTTTGGTGATGATATCTTTCGCAGTACCGATGTTGTCCCCGTAACCGATGCCAATGACAAGATCCACACGGCGTGTACCCAGAGCATTGATGTTGATGATGGTGCCATTGATCACGGCAGAGTTGGGCATGATGATGCGCTGGTTGTCCGGGGTATGCATAAGCGTGCAAAACATGCCGATTTCATCGACAACGCCGAGTGATCCGCCCGCATTGATGACATCGCCAATCTTGAAGGGACGGAAAATGATGATCATCACGCCTGCTGCAAAATTGGAAAGGGAATCCTTGAGTGCCAGACCAACGGCCAGACCAGCAGCGCCGACAATTGCAAGGAGGGAAGTAACATTGATACCCAGGCTGTCTATTGCGGCAAGAACAACCGCAATCAGCAGGAGCGTATAAGTGAGATTGCTGAGAAATTTCACCAGCATTTCGTCGAGACCGGATTTTGACAGCAGTTTGGTCGTCGCGCTGGTGATGGCCCGGGCCACCCATTTGCCTATAATAAATATTGCCAGTGCTATCACCAGTTTGATGGCCCACGGCACTATATAGGTCTGGATCATGGTCATGCTGTCTTCCACAGTTGCTCCTCAGCAAAAAAGTCAAATTGCTCGCAGGTATATTACCAAGATGCCGAGTACTGACAAGCGTCAGCTTGACTGAAATCGGGAATTGCCGCATTTGTGATTATCCCTTGACCGGATTCCGTGGATAATTCGTGTTGATTCCGGCTGTTACTGTAGTTCCTGATTTATTGTCTCGATCAGGCGTATGAAAACACGGATAATGCGCCCTTTTTTCCAAGACCGAACCAGATGATTTCCCTGAAGGACATAACCCTTTACCAGAGTGCAACCCCGCTTTTGCAGGAAGCTTCCCTGATGATCTATCAGGGCCAGAAGCTGGGCGTCATTGGGCGTAACGGGTGTGGCAAAACCACGCTGTTTCGTTTGTTGATGGGTGAGATGACCCATGACGCGGGTGAAGTACTGATACCTGAGTCATGCAGAAGAGCGCAGATGCTGCAGGAGACTGAAGCCAGCAATCGCATTGCCATGGACTACGTTATCGACGGTCACCATCAGTTCCGCGAGATTGAAGCTGCCCTGAAGATTGCAGAAGAAAACGACAACCATGACGCGATGGCAGAACTGTATGCCGGTTTTGAGGCCGTGGATGGATGGACCATCAACAACAGGGCAGAGCAGTTACTAATGGGTCTCGGCTTCAGCACCGGTGATTTCAACAGAACAGTAAGCGACTTTTCCGGTGGATGGCGCATCAGGCTGAACCTGGCCCAGGCGCTGATCCAGCCATCAGACCTCTTGCTGCTGGACGAGCCCACCAACCACCTTGATCTGGAAGCGACGCTCTGGCTGCGTCAATGGCTGCTGCGTTATGAAGGCACAGTAGTACTTATTTCGCATGACCGTCAGTTTCTTGATGAAGTGGTCGGTCACATCATCAGTTTTGAAAACCGCAACCTCATTACCTATCGCGGCAACTACAGCTCATACGAAAAACAGAAAGCCGAGAGGTTGGCCCAGCAGCAGGCAGCGTATGAGAAGCAGCAACTGCAGAAAGCGCACATGGAAGATTTTGTGCGTCGATTCAGGGCCAAGGCTTCCAAGGCAAAGCAGGCCCAGAGCCGGCTCAAGGAATTGCAGCGAATGGTTGAAATCGAGCCTGCCCATGTCGATTCCCCTTTTCGTTTCCGCTTCAGGGAAGCGCTTCGACAGCCGGATGTGCTGCTTAGTTGCGAAAATCTTGGTGTGGGATACAACAGGCCCCTGTTCAGCAAACTGAATCTCACGGTCAATGGCAGTGCGCGTCTGGGCCTGCTGGGACCGAACGGGCAGGGCAAGTCCACCTTTCTGAAAACCCTGTGTGGCCAGTTATCACCAGTGGATGGACTGATTCACAAGTCAGACCATCTTGTGGTGGGTTACTGTGCCCAGCACCAGACAGACGAGCTGGATCAGCAGGCTTCACCCCTGCAGCTTTTCCAGAGACTCGACTCGAAAGTACCAGAACAGGAAATAAGGAATTTCCTGGGTTCCTTTGCTTTCAGGGGAGAACAGGTTGATGCTGTTATCGGCAGGTTTTCGGGCGGAGAGAAATCCAGGCTGGCTCTGGCACTGGTAGCCTGGCAGCGGCCCAATCTGTTGCTGATGGATGAGCCGACCAACCATCTTGATCTTGAAATGGTACATGCACTGACCCGGGCGTTGCAGGAATACGAATGTGCCCTGATTCTCGTGTCGCACGACCGACATTTGTTGAACAACACAGTGGACCAGTTCCTGCTGATCAGGGGAGGCAGTGTGGATTTCTTCGATGGCTCTCTTGATGATTACGAAAATCTCATTACTGACAAAACCTCTGAAGTAAAGGCCGGAGCAAAGCAGGAAACTGCTGCACCTGGTCGACGGGAACAGCGCCAGCTTGCCGCACAGAACCGCGAACAGCTCAAGCCTCTGAAGGAAAAACTGAAGAAGCTGGAAAAGCAGATGGAAAAACTGCACGCACAGGCCTCAGAAATTGAATCCGCGTTGGCTGATGCTTCGCTCTATGAAGAGGCCAGCAAGGACAGGCTGGCCGCGTTGCTGGAAAAGCAGGTCAAAGTCAAAAGCGCCCGGCAGGAAACTGAAGAGGAATGGATAGGACTTTCGGAAGCGCTGGAAGAAGCTGAGACTGTCAACTGACAAAGTGCAACGTCCAGGTGAATGATTCAGCTGCCTGCACAGAAACACGCTAACTTGTCTGCTTGCCCCGGGTTGACCTGATCGCTGTGCGGCCCTACAGTCAGTTTTCAATATTCCGGGAATGAGGTGTTCCATGTCAGAAAGAACCAGATTTGTGCTGGCTGCAACATTGTGCACGGTATTGACCTCAACTGCCCTTGCACACCACGCCGTAACAACCCACTTTGATACCAGCAAGTCCATTGAGATTCGCGGCACCGTGGTGGACTTCAAGTTGCGCAGTCCTCATGCCTCCATGGTGATAGACGGTATCAGTTATGTCGATGGAATTGCCCAGGAATCAGAGCCCCAGCGCTGGGAAATTGAATCACAGGCTGCCGCCGGTTTGCGTGCCATGGGTATTGAGCGTGATACCTTCCGTAGCGGCGACCGGATTACTGTCATTGCAGCGCCAAACCGGCAGCCGGGTTTCCGCTTTGTGAATTCTTCCAACTTTACTGATGCAAGCGGTCGTCAGTACGCCATGGCTTCTGCGCGACGCCCTGAACTTGTCAGTGCAACCCGCAATCTGGATGCCAGTGATCCTGCAGCAATGAATGGCATTTACCAGATTGGCGTGCAGCGACCACAGAACCATGAGCCGCTGCCCCTGAGCGAAGCCGGTCAGGCTGCAAGAGACAGCTATGATCCAAGAGAGTCGCCAGCTAATACCTGCGAACCGATGAGTTTTCCTGATATGTTCTATGCGCCCTATCTGTTCAGGATTTCTGTCGCAAGCAATGCTATTACCATCTACAACCAGCCCTGGGAAGTGGACAGAACCGTGCCGCTTGACGGCACAGCTGTTAGCTCAAGTCATGAGGGGTTGTTCGGGACCATTACCGGCAGGCGGGATGGTGCGGCTGTTGTTCTGCAGAGCACGGGATTTCCGGCATCCGGCTGGGGTATTGGCAGTGCAGTACAACCGCTTGGGCGGGGTGCTGACATTCCGTCGAGCGACCAGAAAACCCTGACCGAGCGTTTCAGTCTTTCCGAGGATGGCTTGTCGCTGGTCTACGAATACACACTGACCGACCCGGTGTATCTGTCACGGCCCTACCAGGCGAGAATGACATTTCCACGTGTTGCAGATAACACGGAAATCTTTCCTTATGAATGTGAAGAGGAAAGTGCGTCGATGTTCTCACGCAATTCACAGGACCAGAGCCTGCAGATCGGAAACCAGGGCCAGGCTGATCAGCAATAGCCCCGGGATTCTGGGGTAGTTATCGTTTTGATTGTTGTGGTCAGTCTTCCAGCAGTTTCCTGGCGCGGGTGATAGCAGCCATTACCTGCGCTGGCGCAGTGCCACCAATGTGATCGCGCGTGGCCACTGATCCTTCGAGGCTGAGTACGGCATAAATGTCCTGTTCTATCGTATTGCTGAACTGTTTCAGTTCCTCAAGGGTCAGTTCGCTGAGATCCCGACCCTGCTGTATGCCGAAGGCAACGCTCTTGCCGACCACTTCGTGGGCATCCCGGAAAGGCATGCCTTTTTTGACCAGATAGTCAGCCAGATCGGTTGCTGTGGCATAGCCCTTCAGCGCAGCGTTGCGCATGTTCTCTCTTTTTGCCCTGATTGCAGGCACCATGTCGGCATAGGCCTTGAGACAGTCACGTACGGTATCGAGCGTATCGAACAGGGGCTCCTTGTCTTCCTGATTGTCCTTGTTGTATGCCAGCGGTTGTCCTTTCATCAGCATCAACAGGCTTACCAGATGTCCGGTTACACGACCACTCTTGCCGCGTACCAGCTCTGGTACATCAGGATTCTTTTTCTGCGGCATGATGGAAGAGCCGGTACAGAAACGATCAGGGAGATCGATAAAATCGAACTGGGAGGATGTCCACAACACGAGCTCCTCGGAAAAACGTGACAGATGCATCATTACCAGACTGGCAGCAGCGCACAATTCAATCGCAAAGTCCCGGTCACTTACTGAATCCAGGGAGTTCTCTGTGGGTTTGTCAAAACCTAGCAGTTCAGCGGTCAGGTGCCTGTCGATTGGATAGGTGGTACCGGCAAGCGCAGCAGCACCCAGCGGGCAGATATTTACCCGTTTGCGACAGTCCAGCAAACGCGCATGATCACGCTGCAGCATTTCGAACCAGGCCATCAGGTGATGACCAAAGGTCACAGGCTGTGCTGTTTGCAGATGTGTGAAGCCCGGCATGATGGTGTTGGCTTCCTGCTCGGCCAGTCCGAGTATGCCAATCTGGAGTTTGCGCACAAGAGCACAAAGGCCATCTATTTCATCCCGTACGAAGAGTCTGATATCGGTTGCAACCTGGTCATTGCGTGAACGGCCGGTATGCAGCTTTTTACCTACTGCGCCAATATTCGCGGTAAGACGGCTCTCGATGTTCATATGTACATCTTCGAGTTTGACAGACCACTCAAAGTTGCCGGCCTCGATCTCGGCCTGAATGGCCTGCAGACCAGTGACTATTTGCTCCCGCTCGACACCCGTAAGAATACCTGCCTTTTCAAGCATGGTGGCGTGCGCAATCGAGCCTCGGATATCAGCTGCATACATGCGCTGGTCAAATCCGACAGAGGCTGTAAAGCGCTCTACAAAGGCATCAGTGGGTTCGGAAAAACGTCCGCCCCAGGGCTTGTCCTGACTCATGGGTCCTGCTCACTTGCATAAAGGCGATGGATTATAACAACCAAAGGAGCCGGGGCCATTATTCCCGGTATCAATTAGGCCCCCGGATTGAATAAATATCGTCATTTGGCAATGCACAAGGTGTCTTGCAGAGGCAGGCATTGAGGATTATGTCTCTCAATAAATCGTGAACAATCATCAAAAGCCTGTTTGCATTATCAGTATCTTCTGCAATCCTGGCCAATCCCTGCAACCAGCATGACCCTGTTTGGTCGTCGTTTCTCAGCTTACGCTGAATCTGAACTTCTGATTGCGTCAGGCAACAAGTTGTAAAAGAAACGGGGCTGCAATGGCTCCGTTTCCAAATCTGATTCCGGAATGGTGCTGCGATAGCAGCAAAGTCCTATTGCCTTTGGCCGTGCCAGTAGGCGTGAATGGCACAGGCAGCCGGTTCAAGCCTTTGTTGCAGGTCTTCCAGCGCTTCTTCAGTCAATGACTGCAGTTCTTCATCATTTTCATCTCCGGCAAAAACCATCACCGGGTACAGATGCTCTGCCATGAGCTCCTCAGGCATTTCGCCCCAGCTTTCTGCATTCATGCCGATACCGCGCAGGTAGCCTGCACACCAGGGATCAACTACAAGAAAAAACCTGTCACCCATTTCCTGTTCAAGAAACAGTGCTTCGTAATTGTCGGGATCTTCAAGCAGGGTGCCGGATATAACACCCATCATGCGGTTAACCAGCGTAGTGAAAGATGTCTGTTCACTGGCATCTTCCCAAACGGGCAGTTCTCCACCCCAGATTTCAGCGTACCAGGCATCAGGTTGGACATCCTGTGGACCGGAAGCGATTGCCGTGAGGAAACCATCCAGTTCAGAGACATCTCCTACAGCTGCATCACTCCCGTACTTGAATATCATGTCGTTGAGGTAATCGAGCTCGTTGTCGTCAAGTGGCGATATGTCCATGGGAGTTTCCAGGCGAAAGGTGAGTAGGTTCTGCCAGACAGGTATCAGCGCACACTTCCTTGCCTGATTGACCCTGGTCATCAGGTGAAGTTGCATCTGAAAGTGTTTGTTCCTGTCTGCAGCTCAGAGAAAATTGTTGGGCCAGATCATGGTACGCCACATGTGGGAGCTTGGCGAGTCGTCATGTCCCAATCCTTCCGGTGGCTGACGAAAACTGCGCGCAATAACATCGCTGAAATATTCAGGCGCTATTGGTTCAATTTTTTCGAAAAAGTAGATGTCATACATGGTGACCAGTCGTGCCGTCATATACCACCTGTGTTCCCTGGCGTACTGTGCATCACGCATGATATAGGCAGGAGGCTGGTAATTTTGCCCGAAAAATTTGTAGTAGCTTTCAGGATACTCATAACCGACTTCAGGATCGGGCAAATAACGCAGGGCCTGATGGTATTTCACTGCCCATGCCACTTCCTCGTCCACATAGGGGGCAATCATCTGAGCGCCCCAATAACCATGATCAGGACGGACAAAACAGCCATTGGAAACATCATGCAGCAGACAAGCCATGATGACCTTGTCATTATGGCCATCATCCATGGCCCGCTTTGCCGACCCCAACAGGTGATTCACCGCTATCGGATTGAAACGGTATTTGAAAAAATCGATAAGCGTCGGCCTTTCTGGCATGCGAGGCAGGGCAGGGTTGTCGCCCATCATGAATACATTGGAGTCATCCATCAGCGGGACCAGTGCAGGTTCCGGATCTGGTGTTCCCGTGCCGATCCAGGCTATGGGTGATGGCATGATCATGCGGTTATAGCCTGCCTGCGGCCAGGGTCTGTTGTCATCATTCATGCTTGGTCCTCGTATTGCCTGTAAGCAGCTCAGCTTGCATTGAGTCGCTTCTTGTACTCTGCCAGCTGGCTTTCATCCAGTGTTTCCTGCTGAAGCAGGGCTTTGGCCATTTCTTCAAGAATATTCCTGTTGGCCTGCAGGATTTGAGTTGCCCTTTTGAAGGCATTGTCCAGCAGGGTCTTTACCGCTGTGCTCACCTGATGGGCAACTTCCTGACCGTAATCGGTAGTCCTGTCACGAGCTTCATTGTTCAGGAACATCGGTTGTTTTTCTTCAAGGGAAAGCAGACCGATCTCCTCACTCATGCCGTATCGGGTCACCATGGCATGGGCAATATCTGTCGCCCGGGCCAGATCATCTGCTGCACCAGTAGTGATGTCGCCAAAAATCAGGGCTTCGGCAGCACGCCCGCCCAGCAGCACAACGATACGATTGGACAGCTCCTCCCGACTCACCAGAAAGCGATCTTCGGTGGGACGTTGTATCGTGTAACCCAGAGTGCCAACACCTCGCGGAATTATTGAAACCTTGTGTATTGCCTGGTCCGGATTCAGCAGCATCCCTGTGAGGGCATGCCCACTCTCATGATGGGCAACAATGCTTTTTTCATGCGGGTTGATCAGGCGGTTTCTCTTCTCCAGCCCGGTGATAATTCGCTCAATCGCATTGGTGAAATCAGCTGCTTCAACTTTATCGGCCTTTCTGCGCGTTGCCAGCAATGCAGCTTCATTGACCAGATTGGCGAGATCAGCTCCGGTAAAACCGGTTGTCAGTGATGCAATGACTTTCAGATCCACTGATTTTCCTGTATGGATTTTGCGGATATGCACCTGCAGTATCTGCTCACGCCCAATCTTGTCAGGTCTGTCCACAAGCACCTGACGGTCAAAGCGGCCTGCCCGGAGCAAGGCGGGGTCAAGTATTTCAGGTCGGTTGGTGGCAGCCAGGATAATCACGCCTGAAGAAGGACTGAAACCATCCATTTCAGCCAACAGCTGATTGAGAGTCTGTTCACGTTCATCATGTCCACCGCTGATGTTACCAACGCCACGGGCCCGGCCTAGTGCATCCAGTTCGTCAATGAAAATAATGGCTGGTGCATGCTTTTTGGCCTGTTCGAAAAGATCACGCACACGGGCTGCGCCAACACCAACAAAGAGTTCAATGAATTCAGAGCCACTGATGGAATAGAAGGGAACGCCAGCCTGTCCTGCTACTGCCCTGGCGAGCAGTGTCTTGCCGGTGCCGGGTGGGCCAACCAGCAGTACACCTTTGGGAATGTGTGCACCCAGTTTGCTGTAGTCTGCCGGTTGTTTCAGGAAGTTCACTACTTCCACCAGCTCTGTCTTGGCTTCGTCAACGCCGGCAACATCATCGAAGGAGACGCCAGTATTGGTTTCCACCAGTACGCGGGTGCTGGTCTTGCCGATATTCATCATGCCGCCAAGGCCCTGCTTGTCTGCATAGCGACGGAACACGAACATCCACAGGCTGATGAAAATTATGGCAGGTGCTATCCACGAGATCAGATTGGCCAGAAAAGTGTCGCGGATAATGCCTGTGTACTCCACATCATAGTCTTCGAGCGTGGCAACCAGAGCCGGATCAAGTCTTGGCGTGATGAAAGTGGTCTTTCCATCAATGGGTTGGCGGAATTCACCCCTTATATAACGATCATCAACTGCAATCCGGTTTATGCGATCTTCCTGCAGGTAGGTTTCGAACTGGCTGTAACTGATGTCAGCCTGGCGGGTTGCCGGACCAAAGTAGTACTGGAACAGCAGAATGCCCCACAGGGCTATCAGCGTATAGGCAAAATTGAACTGGTGCTTCTTCTCCATCACGGTCTCATGCTGTCCTGGTATGCCGGATATGGTACTGCAATACAGTGGGCATATCCTTGCGCAAAGTCAGGCACCCCGCCACCGGGCTGAAGACATGAAGTCAACCCTGATTATTTTCCCCTGGGCAGGAAAGGAGTTCAGACAGCTGCAAATGCCTGATCAAGATCGGCAATGATGTCGTCGATGTGTTCAATACCGATACACAGGCGCAGGGTTTCCGGAGTCACCCCTGCGCGCAGCTGTTCTTCGGATGTCAGTTGTCGGTGAGTGGTGGAGGCCGGATGACAGGCCAGAGACTTGGCGTCGCCTATGTTCACCAGTCGCTTGATCATTTTCAGGGCGTCATAGAATTTCACTCCGGCTTCAAAACCACCAGTGATACCGAAGGTCAGTAATGACGCCGGCTTGCCCTGACAGTAACTCTGCGCCAGGGCGTGATAGGCATCATCAGGCAGACCGGCATACTTGACCCATTCAACTTTGCTGTGGGACTTGAGCCAGTTGGCTACTGCCAGGGCATTTTCACAGTGCCTTTCCATGCGCAGGGACAAGGTCTCAAGCCCCTGCAGGATCAGGAAGGCATTCATGGGTGACAGTGCAGAACCTGTATTGCGCAATGGCACGGTGCGGGCACGTCCGATAAAGGCAGCAGGTCCAAGGGCCTCCGTGTAAACCACCCCGTGGTAGGAAGGTTCAGGTTGGTTCAGCTGGGGATAGCGTTTGGCATGCTCAGCCCAGGGAAATTTGCCGGAATCAACGATGATGCCGCCGATGGATGTGCCATGTCCCCCGATATATTTGGTCAGTGAGTGCACAACGATATCGGCACCGTGTTCGATGGGTGCCCATAGCACTGGTGTGGCTACCGTGTTATCCACTATGACAGCCACGCCATGGCGATGGGCGGCTTCTGTGATTGCAGACAAGTCCACGATATTGCCGGCCGGGTTACCAATGGTTTCGCAATAGACGGCCTTGGTGCGATCGTCGATGAGTTTCTCCAGCGCAGCCGCAGAGTCATCTTCTGCAAATCGCACCTCAATACCCTGGCTGGGCAGCATGTGCGCAAACAGTGTGTAGGTGCCACCGTAGAGTTGTGGTGTGGTGACGATGTTGTCACCCGCCTGGGCGATGGTGAGGATCGCGTAATTGATGGCGGCCATACCGGAACTGACCGCAAGGCCGGCAATGCCTCCTTCCATGGCTGCTATTCTTTGTTCCAGGACATCATTGGTGGGATTCATGATACGGGTGTAGATATTGCCAGGCACAGCCAGGTCGAACAGGTCTGCTCCGTGCTGGGCATTATCGAATTCATAGGCAGCGGTTTGATAAATGGGTACCGCAACAGCCTTGGTGGTGGGTTCGGACTGGTAGCCGGCGTGAATGGCGATGGTTTCTTTCTTCATGACGGAATTCCTTGATGATCTGCACAGATGTCAAAACGGTAATGCCAGGATGCGGAATTTAAGCATGAATTACGAAGCAGGGTAAAACCGCAGCTCCTGCAGCGTCAAACAAGCGCCTCAGCTGCAAGGAAGCTGAATATGCCTGTCCAGGCTGCGAGGGCAAACCACAAGCCGCAACGGATAAGCATCGTTGAAGCGTGTTCTTGCTCGTCCTGACATACTACTGCTTCGTAGCCTGGAGCTTGAATATCCGTTCGGCGTTGGTCTGGTAAAGCTTTTTCTTGTCGGTGTCGGAGATCGGCAGGTTGTCAGTTACCCGTACTTCCTCGGCGTTGAATTCGTAGGGGTAGTCCATGGCGTACAGAATGTTGTCTACGCCCATCACTTGCTGGCAAAACAGAATTGCCGGTTCCCAGCCCATGCCGCTGGTGGTCATGAAGACATTACGTTTGAGGTACTCACTGATAGGATGGGCCAGCTTCGTACCCCGGTTGGCCAGAATTACCTTTTGCTGGTAATCGAGACGGTACAGCCAGAATGGCAAGCCCTCACCACCATGGCCGATGACCAGCTTCAGACGCGGGAAACGGTCGAACACGCCAGCAAGTATCAGTGCGACAGTGTGCAGCGCAACCTCCACCTGGAAACCCATCACCGCACCTTCCACCCCACGTTTGGCAAATTCCGTCACCATGTTCGGTGGTGGTGCCTGTGGGTGAATATAAATGGCAGCATCCAGGGCCTCGGCCGCCTCAAATATTTCCCAGAAGCGCGGGTCGTCAAGATACTCGCCGTGGGTGTGGGAGTTGATCACCACGCCATTGAGGCCCAGTTGGTTGATGGCCCTGTCCATTTCCCGTGCGGCGGCAACAGGGTCCTGGGGCAGGATGGCAGCAAGGGCAGAAAAGCGCTCCGGATACTTGCGACAGGCATCAGCAACCTCGTCGTTACTGGCCCGGGCCATGTCGAGAGCCTCGGCAGGGTCGCGGAAAACCTGCACGCCTGGTGCTGTAAGCAATAACAACTGACGGTCGATACCTGTGGCGTCCATATCAGCGATGCGCCCTGCGCCCAGGTCTACCAGCTTCTCGACCATGGTGTTGGTGTAACCAACATCCTGCTCGAGGAAGAAACCCCAGAGGGCGAGGAAACCGGGGTCGTGGAAAGACTTGTCATGTAGCAGCTTGCGCCAGCGCTTGAGCAAGTCAGCGGGCGCCCAGGCTTCTTCGGTGGCGATGCGCAGATATTCAGGAGATTTGGATATTTTGTTCATTTCGTCGTGTTTTTCATGGCGTGCAAGTAGATATATGTTCCGATGGAGATTCTTTCGTATTCCGGAAAAGCCTGCCAGCTTCAATTGAAAGCATAGCTGCAGCCATGGTGTGCTTCCATTCCTTTATCTGCAAATGCAGTTCGGCAATCCTGAAAGGCAAGGCAAGGTAGCGTAGAATACGGAAAATTTTCCGACATGGATAAGCTTCCTTGGATCTGATCAGAATAGCGACACGAGAAAGTCCACTGGCCCTGTGGCAGGCCGAATACGTCAAGGCAGAGTTGCTCCGGGCACATTCAGGTCTGCGGGTAGAACTGGTGCCGATGACCACCAGAGGAGACCAGATCCTGGATTCGCCGTTGTCCCGTATCGGCGGCAAAGGGCTTTTTATCAAGGAGCTGGAAGTGGCCATGCTGGAAGGACATGCAGATATTGCTGTGCATTCGATGAAGGATGTGCCGATGGAGTTTCCCGAAGGGCTCGGTCTTGCCGCCATTTGCGAACGGGAAGATTGCCGGGATGCCTTTGTATCGAACAATCATGAAACTCTCGACAGCCTCCCTCATGGCGCCATTGTGGGCAGTTCAAGCCTGCGCAGGCAGTGTCAATTGCGTGCCTTGCGTTCCGACCTGCAATTGAAGGATTTGCGTGGCAATGTAGGGACACGTCTGCGCAAACTGGATTCAGGAGAGTATGACGCAATCATACTGGCAAGCGCAGGTTTGATCAGGCTGGGGATGCCTGAGCGTATCAGGCAGTTCATCCCCACAGCGCAGAGTTTGCCTGCAGGTGGGCAGGGTGCCGTGGGCATTGAATGCAGACTGGACGACAAGGCAACCATGGATCTGCTTCAATCTCTGCATCATGAACCCACTGCAATATGTGTAACGGCAGAGCGGGCCATGAATACCCGCCTTCAGGGTGGCTGTCAGGTACCGATTGCAGCGCTGGCAGAATTGAACCCGGACAATACCATTCAAATGCGTGGGCTTGTCGGTACGGTGGATGGCAGTCGCATTCTGCGCAGTGAAATAAGCGGTGCGGCTCATCTGGCTGAAGAGCTGGGTATTACACTTGCAGATGATCTGTTGCGTCAGGGTGCTTCCGCCATACTGGAAGCCCTGTGAACGAAAAAGCACTATATCCGCTGGCAGGATGCACTGTCTGGCTGACCAGACCTGTGGCGCAGAATCAGGCGCTACAGCAGGCCATTGAAACGCTTGGTGCGACCGTGTTGTCTTTACCCATGTTGGTGATCAGAGCCGTGGAGCCCTCACCGGCTGACAAGGATCGTATCCTCAATCTGGACAACTACAATCTGGTCTTTTTTGTCAGCACCAATGCAGCCCGTATCGGCCTGGATCTTATTGGCAACTTCTGGCCTCAATATCCACTTGGCATCCAGAATTTTGCAGTGGGTTCAGGGACTGCTGCCGTCATCGAAAGCCATGGCCTGGCAGTTGTTTATCCACAAGAGCGCATGAGCAGTGAGGCGATGCTGGCCTTGCCAGAACTGCAGCAAATCAGGGGCAAAAAGGCCCTGATAGTCCGGGGTGTCGGGGGGCGGGAAATATTGGCTTCAGGGCTTGAGGCACGCGGCTGCAAAGTGGATTATGCAGAACTTTATGAGCGCTTGCCGGCCATTTGGCAAAAAGATCAACTTCAGCAGTATCTGCAGGAGCGCTATCCCGATGCAGTGGTTTTGAGCAGTGCAGAAGCGATGGACAATTTTGCGGCACAGTTTCAGCAAACGGGTACTGCATGGATTTCCCTGCCATTGCTGGTTGCATCTGAAAGGCTGGAAAAGCATGCACAAGGACTCGGGTTTGAAAATATCAGGGTCATGGCAGGTGCCGGTGATGAGGCTATAATCAGTGCCTTGCTTGGAGAAGACTCCAAATGAATGAAGTTCAGGAAAGCGGCGCCGGTAATACCACCGATCCTGCAGTGTCAGTACCAGCAGATTCTGCCGCTGTGCCTGATAAAGTTGCATCCTCCGGTGAGGCTGGCCAGGCGCAAGCCGAAAGTAACAAGACTGTGCGCGGTGCAGCTGCAGCGGCTATACAGGCCGGAAAACCGGCGCAACCGCCAGCTGACAGGAAAAGCGCCAAAGCCTCGTTTTTAGTCAGGTTCATTATCACCGTGCTGATTTTGTCTGTTGCCGGTCTGGGCTACTTCGCCTGGGAGCAGCAAAAAGCCATTGATGTACTGTTCGGGGAATACAACAGGTTCAACCAGGATCGCAGTGCCGCGGCCGCCCAGGCAGCTGCGCAACTGGCTGCATTACAGGAGGCCGGGCAGGCACTTGAAAGTTCCATACAGGAACAGCTGCAACAGGCCAGAACACAGATGAATGCACAGACTGCACAGATTGATGCGCTGAACAGGGATCTTGTTGCCACCAGAATGCGGATCACCGACAGTGGCGCAGGTGCCAGTCAGGCGTGGATGTTGACCGAGGCCGAATCCCTGATGCGTTTTGCCCAGCAGCGGCTGGTGCTGGCAAGGGACGTGCGTAGTGCAATGGGGCTGCTTATCTCTGCAGATGATCTTCTGAAACAGCTCAATGACCCGGCTGTATTCTCGGCACGGGAAGCGCTGGCGAACGACCTCGCAATATTGCAGGGAGTGCGGGAAGTGGACATTCCGGGATTGTATGCGCAATTGGGTGCTTTGGCAGGAAGAGTGCTTGAGCTCCAGATCAGGACCACTGGTGACGATGCAAGATTCGAGGCGCCTGCCCCGTCCGGGCTTGCCGGGGATGCGGGCCTGCTGGACAGAATGAAGAGCAGGCTTGATCAGTACTTTGTTATCACCAGAACAGATATCTCGCCGATACCCGCATTGACTCCGGAACAGGCCTGGGTAATCAAGCAGGCTGAAGCCCTTAAACTGGAGCAGGCCAGAATTGCCCTGTTGAAAGGGCAGCAGGAATCCTGGCAGGCAGCGCTGGATGATGCAGTTGCCGGTATAAGCGAAAATCTGCAGGGCGAAGGCCTCGAAGCCTTGCTCACTAACCTGACAACATTGCGTGACACCCCGATTGTGACCAACATACCGCCTGCCAGTAATGGCCTGACTGCAATCAGACAGGTTCTGCCCCAGGCTCTTATTGAAACCGGTAGCACTGCCCCGTGAGTCGCCTTTTTTTCTATTGTCTTGTAGCCCTCTGTGCAGGTGCCGCCATTGCCCTGTTCCTGGCTGACGATCCCGGTTATGTCCAGGTCAGCATAAGAGGATGGATGCTGGAGGCCACGCTGGGAACAGTGGTGCTCTCGCTGTTGCTGGGTTTTGTGGTGCTCAATGGCCTTGTCTGGTTCATCAGGACTTTCAACCCTTTCAAACTGTTTCTGAAGAGCACCTGGAAAGCACTGTTCAGCTCCAGAAAACCGGCAGAGGAAACCAACAAGGGTATCCAGTATCTGCTTTTGGGTCGTTGGCAGGAAGCCTACAAACTGCTGGTAGAGAATGCTGACCGTGTTGATACCCCGATATTCAATTATCTTGCAGGTGCCATGGCCGCTTTTGAAAGAGGTGATCGTCTGGCCTGGAATTTCTGTCTGGACAAGGCGGAAAAACTTGCGGGTGTGAACAATTACGGAATCAGGAGTCTGCGCGGCTTTCTTGAAACCCGCGACGGCAAGGTTGAACAGGGCCTGGCAATGCTACGCGCCCTTTATCGAATAGCACCACAAAGTCCGTTTGTGCTCCGCCAGATCAAGGATATCTACGTGAGTCTCCCGGACTGGGACAGTCTGGGGCCACTTTTGCCTGAGCTTGCAAAGCAGAAAGTTGTCAGCGATGCCGAGCTTGAAGTGCTGACTGAGCGCGTCATGCTGCATCGTCTGGTGATGGCATCACAGCATGATCTGCAGGCCCTGCAGCTGGCCTGGCAGGAATTACCGAAATCACTGCGTTACAGCGAAGCACTCAATGCCATGTATCTCGAAAAACTGTTGATGTATGGCCAGGACAGTGAAGCAGGTGCCGTACTTGCCAGGTATCTGAAACATGCCTGGAGCGACAACCTGGTCAGTCTGCTGGGTCACATCAAGAGCACCAACCCACAGCAACATCTCTTGTTGCTGGAAGACTGCCTTCAGGAAAGACCCAACAATACCATGCTGCTTCTGACCCTAGGCCGTTTGAGTTTGCGCAACCAACTGTGGGGCAAGGGCAGGGAATATTTCGAGCATGCATTGCGGTCATCCAAATCCGTGGCCCTCACAGCAGAGATCAGTGCCGAACTTGGACGCCTGCTTGAATATCTTGGAGAACACGAACGCAGCCTGGTCTGTTATCAGCAAGCCATGCTGCTGATGGAAAACAAACTGCCGGATTTGCCACTGCCGCCACCGCAGCGTTGATTCCTGAATTTTCTCCGGGCCTTCCCCGATGCGGTGGCCTGTCCAACACGGCACTGCCAATAATTGAAAGCCAGTCAGGATTCGCAGATGGTCAATGGCGAATTCCGGTAGTTGGGACTGAAACCGTCTGCGGCATGTATGCCGCAGTCGAGCCCCCATGGGCGGAGCCGAACGTATGCAAAGCAAAGCTTTGCGTGTGGTATAGCGACATTCGGCTATGCCGAATGGCTGGGCCGGGTTTACGGCGTGTCGAAGTAACAAGTACCGGAATTCGTGACGCCAATTGATATCGTAAATTACAAGACAGCGCTGCTGTCATTCAGGCCATACAGACTTGTACCCTGTTTGAGGTAGTATATTCATTTTTGCAACATTGGCGGTTGTCTTCATGAAAAACAGATTTTCCATGCTCCAGAAAGTCGGACCAGTAGCGGTCCTGATGCTGTTTTCAGCGTGCTACTCGGAAACAGAAACACCTGCAGTGGTTGATACAAACGCTGAACAGGCAGTTGTTGCAACAATCGATGCAGTCGTGGATGACACTGCACTGAGCGGTGCCGCCGACGATGCCTCGCAATGGCTCACCTATGGCAGGGACTATCATGAAAGCCGTTTCAGTCCGCTGGACCAGATCAACGCTGCCAACGTAAGTGAGCTGGGCGTGGCATGGACTTTTGATACCGGTGAATACCGCGGCCATGAGGCCACACCGCTGGTCCACAATGGCGTGATCTACGCCACGCGTCCCTGGAGCAGTGTTTTTGCGCTGGATGCCAGAACCGGTGAACAGCTGTGGAATTTCGATCCCCTGGTAGACAAGAGCATGGGCTGGAAAGCCTGTTGTGATGTCGTCAACCGCGGTGTTGCCATTTATGAAGACAAGGTTTTTGTCGGCGTTATCGACGGCAGGCTGATTGCGCTGGATGCCGAAACCGGTGGAGTGATCTGGGAAGTCATGACCGTAGACCCTGATCGTCCCTATACAATCACCGGAGCACCAAGAGTTGCTGACGGCAAGGTGATCATAGGCAACGGCGGTGCCGAACTTGGTTCCCGGGGCTACTTGACTGCCTATGATGCCAACACTGGAGCTGAAGCCTGGCGTTTCTGGGTTGTACCCGGAAATCCTGCAGATGGTTTTGAAAATGCCGATGTCGAATTTGCGGCCACTACCTGGTCGGGCAACTGGTGGGAAGTAGGTGGAGGCGGCAATTCATGGGATTCCATCATCTACGATCCCGAACTGCGCCTTGTCTACGTGGGTACAGGTAACGGTTCTCCATGGAGTCATGAACTGCGCAGCAATGGGGAAGGTGACAACCTGTATCTTTCTTCCATCGTGGCACTGGATGTTGATGACGGCAGTGTGGATTGGTATTACCAGACAACGCCCGCCGACAACTGGGACTACACTGCTGTTCAGCCCCTGATGCTGGCAGATCTGCCAATCAACGGTGTGCTGCGCAAGGTCATAATGCAGGCACCCAAGAACGGATTCTTCTATGTGCTGGACAGGGAATCGGGTGACCTCATCTCCGCAGACCCCTATGCAGAAGTTACCTGGGCATCCGGCATCGATCTGGAAAGTGGCCGCCCGATAGAAACTGCACAGGCACGCTACGACAATGCAATCAGTTTCGTCATGCCAGGCCCCAGTGGTGCCCATAACTGGCATCCGATGTCTTTCAATCCTGCTACCGGTCTGGTGTATCTCCCGACCATGCAGGGCACCAGCTTTCCCTATTCCATGGAGGAAGGCTTTGTTCACAAGCCGGGTACCTGGAACATCGGTGTGACCATGGGATCAATGGTGGATGTGCCGCTGCGACCTGACGGTTTGTATACGCCCGGCACAGGACCGGAAACCCGTTCACCCGGTGCCCTGCTTGCCTGGGATCCTCTTGCCCGCGAGCCACGCTGGGTGGTTGACTACCCGTTCAATATCAATGGTGGCACACTGGCAACGGCAGGTAATCTGGTTTTTCAGGGTGGTGCTGACGGCATGCTGCGGTCATTTACAGCGGATGCCGGCGATCTGGTCTGGGAAGTTGATCTGGGTGTAGGTATCATGGCGCCTCCGGTAACCTATGAGCTCGATGGCAAACAGTATCTTTCTGTACTGGTTGGCTGGGGAGGGTCTGCCGGCCTTATAGGGCCTTCTGACAGCGGCGCCTACAAGGGTGAGGGACGTTTGTGGACATTCACTCTCGGTGGCGATCGCAACATTGAACCGGTGCAGGGGCAGGAGCTGCCTGAGCTTACCGCCATCGATTTCAATGATGATCCGGAGATACTGGCACTGGGTGAAGATATATACGGCAAGCGCTGCATGATCTGCCATGGTGCTGGTGGTGCTTCCGGCGGTTCATTGGCAGATCTGCGTTATGCAGCGCCAGCCACTTACGACATCATGCAGAATATCGTTCGCGATGGTGCCTATGGCGGCAGGGGTATGCCGAATCTTGGAGAGTGGATTTCAGTAGAGGAAGTCGAGGCTGTAAAAAACTGGCTGTTGTCGCTACGCGCAGGACTCATGGCAGTGCAATAGGCATCCCTTCACTGTGAATATGGGACTGGCTTTCAGCGATCCAGTCCCAGTGATTGCCAGATTTCATCGACACGTTTTTTCACTTCAGGATCCATGGTAATGGGCCGTCCCCATTCACGGGTGGTTTCATTACCCATCTTGGAGGTTGCATCAAAACCCATCTTGGAGCCGAGACCCGAAACCGGTGAGGCAAAATCCAGATAATCAATCGGTGTGTTTTCCATGGTCACCGTATCACGCACCGGATCCATGCGTGTTGTCATGGCCCAGATTACATCATTCCAGTCGCGCACATTGATGTCGTCATCGGTGACGATGACAAACTTGGTGTACATGAACTGTCGCAGGAACGACCACACACCCATCATCACGCGCTTGGCATGACCGGGATACTGCTTGCGCATGCTGACTATTGCCATGCGATAGGAGCAGCCTTCGGGCGGCAGATAGAAATCGGTGATTTCGGGAAACTGTTTTTGCAGAATTGGCACAAACACTTCATTGAGTGCCACACCCAGGATGGCCGGTTCATCCGGTGGCCTGCCGGTGTAGGTGCTGTGATAAACGGGGTTGCGACGGTGGGTAATGGTTTGCACGGTAAACACCGGAAACTTTTCCACTTCGTTGTAATAACCGGTGTGATCACCAAAAGGGCCTTCGTCGGCCATGTCGCCGGGCAGAATGTAGCCTTCCAGTACTATCTCTGCCGTGGCAGGCACCTGTAGTGAGTTGGTCCTGCAACTGGTCACTTCTGTTTTGCTGCCGCGCAACAGTCCGGCAAAGGCATATTCAGACAGGGTGTCGGGAATGGGTGTTACGGTGGCCAGTGTAGTGGCAGGGTCGGCACCAAGCGCCACAGAAACCGGAAAGGGTTCACCAGGGTGCATTTCCTGCCAGTCGCGAAAATCCAGCGCGCCGCCACGATGTGAAAGCCAGCGCATGATCAGCCTGTTCTTGCCGATCTTCTGCATGCGGTAGATACCAAGATTCTGTCTTTCCTTGCGTGGACCTCTGGTTATTACCAGCGGCCAGGTCATCAGCGGACCGGCATCATCTGGCCAGCAGGTCTGGATCGGGAACATGTCCAGATCAACTGCGTCGCCTTCGAGTACGACTTCCTGACAGGGAGCCTTGTTCACTTCCTTTGGTGCAAGATTCAGCACCTGTTTGAACAGGGGTGCCTTGTCCATGAGGTCCCGGAAACCTTTGGGTGGATCCGGCTCCTTCAGAAAGGCCAGCAGTTTGCCCACTTCGCGAAGTGCGCCAACATCATCACGGCCCATTGCCATGGCTACACGTTTGGGCGTACCGAACAGATTGCCCAGTACGGGCATTGCATAACCTTTGGGGTTTTCAAACAGCAGGGCAGGGCCGCCGGCCCTGAGCGTGCGGTCGCAGATTTCGGTGAATTCAAGATAGGGGTCGACTTCGGCAGTAATTCGCTTCAGTTCGCCCTGTTTTTCCAGCGTGGAGATGAATTCGCGCAAGTCAGTAAACATTGGCAATTACCGGAACCTGATGCAGGCCGACCGTCGAGGCACCACATACGGGGAACGCTACGAGTACATCCATGTACGCTCGGCGAAGGCCATCCATGGCCTTCGACGTCCCCGCATGCGGTGCCACGACGGTCAGCTTCAAGTCTGTTGAAGATTCTTACTTGCGTTTCATCGACTGGAAAAACTCTTCATTGGTCTTGGTGTCCTTGAGTTTGTCCAGAATGAATTCGGTTGCCGGAACATCTTCCATCGTAGTCAGCAGCTTGCGCAGAATCCACATACGCTGCAATTCGTCTTCAGAGGTCAGCAGATCTTCGCGACGGGTACCGGAACGACGTACGTTGATGGCCGGGAATACGCGCTTCTCTGCCATCTTGCGATCAAGATGCAGCTCCATGTTGCCTGTGCCCTTGAACTCTTCGTAAATGACCTCGTCCATTTTGGAACCGGTTTCGGTAAGACAGGTGGCGATAATGGTGAGACTGCCACCTTCCTCGATATTACGGGCGGCACCAAAGAAACGCTTGGGACGTTCCAGTGCATGTGCATCCACACCACCGGTGAGTACCTTGCCGGAAGAAGGGATTACAGTGTTGTAGGCACGCGCCAGGCGGGTGATGGAATCGAGCAGGATAACAACATCTTCCTTGTGCTCGACCAGTCGCTTGGCTTTTTCAATCACCATTTCGGCAACCTGCACGTGTCGTGAGGGTGGCTCATCGAATGTACTTGCTACCACTTCACCGCGCACACTGCGCTGCATTTCAGTTACTTCTTCTGGACGTTCGTCGATCAGCAGTACGATCAGGCGGCATTCCGGTGAATTGCGGGTAATCGATTGGGCAATGTTCTGCAGAATAAGGGTTTTACCGGCTTTCGGTGGCGACACGATCAAACCTCGCTGACCTTTGCCAATTGGGGCAACAAGATCGATAACACGAGCGCTCAGATCTTCTGTACTGCCGTTGCCGGCTTCAAGTGACATGCGCTGATCGGGAAATAGCGGGGTAAGGTTTTCAAACAGGACTTTGGTGCGGGCATTTTCGGGTTTGTCGAAGTTGATCTGGTCAACCTTGAGCAAGGCAAAATAGCGTTCGCCGTCTTTGGGCGGCCGGATCTTGCCGGAAATCGTGTCACCTGTTCTCAGGTTGAAGCGGCGAATCTGGCTGGGTGAAACATAGATATCATCCGGGCCTGCCAGATAAGAGGCATCTGACGAACGGAGGAAGCCGAAGCCATCCTGCAATATTTCCAATACGCCGTCGCTGTAGATGTCCTCGCCGTTCTTGGCGTGACGCTTGAGCATCTGGAAGATGACATCCTGTTTGCGGGTTCGGCTTACGTTTTCGATGCCCATTTCATCGGCAGTAATCAACAGCTCGGAAATGGGTTTGGTTTTCAGTTCGGATAAATTCATAGGAGAGGCGAGGATGAGAGAAATGCTCCGGAAGGAGTATGAGGTTGATGAAAATTATGGTTGGTCTGGATATTTCTACCGGGTATCAGGAATTGGTGGTCTGTATACGGTTGTCAAACAATACGCAGGATTTGAATAATTCCGTTGGCTGGCTTTGTAGGCCGATCTTCAAATTGCGGATTTTTCTTGTTCGCGACTCGAACCGATGGGTGCCGGGATTCGCGTAATTTTTGCTCAGGGATAGGTGTCGAAGCGACAAGCAGGCTGAAATCTAGCACCCACTTTGAGGCTTGTCCAGCAAAAAAAACAGGTAATCAGCCTGACAAAAGCAGCCCTTTTGCGATTTTGAGGATCAGGGACAGCCAACAAGACTGTCCCGACCACAAGTAATCAGATGGTGCTGTCGATAAAGGCAGCAAGCTGGGACTTGGAAAGCGCGCCCACTTTCTTGGCAGCGACATCGCCATTCTTGAAAATGATCAGTGTCGGAATGCCTTTTACATTGTATTTGGGGGCAGTGGACGGGTTTGCATCAACGTCCAGTTTGCAGATTTTGAGCTTCCCGGCGTATTCCTCGGCAAGTTCATCCAGTACAGGGGCGATCATCTTGCAGGGGCCGCACCATTGGGCCCAGAAGTCCACCAGAACAGGCCCTGAAGCCTTCAGTACATCTTCTTCAAAGCTGTCATCGGTAATGTGTGAAAGATGCTCGCTCATAATTATTTCCTTGTGTTAAGGGTAGGGCATAAAACAGATGCCCTGAACAAGTTCTGCATAATAAGGCCTGTTTCTGCCGTTTCAAGGGCAGAAACAGGGAGTTGTCAGGCATTGTTGCAGGAAGGCCTTTCAGCCATTGAGTTTTTTGGCAAGTTCAAGCGCGAAATAAGTGAGAATTGCGTCTGCGCCGGCCCGTTTTATGGCCAGTGTTGACTCCAGCATGACCTTGTCCTGATCCAGCCAGCCTTTTTCAAAGGCAGCCATGTGCATCGCATATTCCCCACTTACCTGATAGACGAAGGTTGGCAATCCGAATTCGTCTTTTACTGCCTTTACTATGTCCAGATAGGGCAAGCCCGGTTTGACCATGACCATGTCAGCCCCTTCCTCTATATCCAGTGCCACCTCCTGGAGGGCTTCAAGTACATTGGCGGGGTCCATCTGGTAGTTTTCCTTGGTGCTTTTGCCCAGGTTACCTGCAGAGCCGACTGCATCCCGGAATGGTCCATAGTAGGCTGATGCATATTTGGCCGAGTAGGCCAGAATGCGGGTGTGGATGTGACCGCTGCCTTCCAGGGCAATGCGGATAGCACCAATCCTGCCATCCATCATGTCGGAGGGCGCAACTATATCGGCACCGGCCTCGGCGTGAGAAACCGCCTGTTTTACAAGGGCATCCACGGTGACATCATTGAGGACATAACCGCTGTTATCAATAATGCCGTCCTGTCCGTGAGTGGTGAAAGGGTCCAGTGCCACATCAGTAATAACGCCAAGTTCGGGACAGGCATCCTTTACTGCTTTCACTGCCCGTTGGGCAAGTCCATCAGGGTTCCATGCTTCCCTGCCATCCAGTGTTTTGGCAGCAGGATCTGTGACCGGAAACAGCGCAATGGCAGGAATCCCCAGCATATGCATGAGTTTCACTTCACGGCACAATTCATCAATGCTCAATCTTTCTATGCCGGGCATGGATGGTACTTTCTGACGCTGTCCCTTCCCCTCCACAACAAAAACGGGATAGATCAGGTCATTTGTTGTGAGTATCGTTTCACGCATCAGGCGACGGCTGAAATCATCCCGGCGCATGCGACGCATGCGGGTAGACGGAAAATGGCGATTGATGAAATTTGTAGCCAAGGCAGGCTCCGGTAAAGGATCCACATATCAGAACAGGTACTGTAATGGGTGAACGTGCTCAAGTCCATGTAGTGATAAGATTCAGCAGGATCCTCTGAATAGCTATCATGACAAAATCCCGGAAAATACTGCTGCTAATGGTGGTGCTGCTGGTTGCCACCTTCTATGCATTCGGGCTGCAGGACTGGCTCAGCCTGGAAGCGTTCCAGAGCAGCCGAAACCAGCTGATCGAATTCAGTCGCGCAAACCCCGTGGTCAGCAGTGCAGTTTTTTTCGTGGTCTATATAGCGGTAACTGCGCTGTCACTCCCTTTTGCGGCGATACTCACGCTTGTTGGTGGCGCCGTTTTCGGATTCTGGTGGGCTCTGTTGCTGGTTTCGTTTGCAAGCACCATCGGGGCAACACTGGCTTTTCTGCTGGCCAGAACCATCCTGCGCGAATGGGTGCAACGCAGATTTGCTGCCTGGCTGGAACCGATCAACAGGGGTATCGAAAAGGATGGCATTTTCTATCTGTTCACGCTGCGTCTGATCCCGGTATTCCCGTTTTTTCTGGTCAACATGGTCATGGGTCTTACATCCATACCGGCGTTTTCCTATTACTGGGTAAGTCAGCTTGGCATGTTGTTCGGCACAGCACTGTATGTGGAGGTGGGGGCGGAACTCGGTCTCGCAACTTCGATTCCAGGCATTTTCAGTATTGGTGTTATCAGGGCTGTGGTCGCGCTCAGCCTGTTTCCGTGGTTGGCCAGAGCCGTGGTCAACCGGGTTCGCAGTCATAAGATGCTGCGCAAATTCAATCGGCCTCGCAGCTATGATGCCAATGTAATCGTTATAGGGGGAGGTTCGGCCGGCCTGGTAAGCGCCTGGATTGCATCACACGCAAAGGCAAAAGTTGTACTGATAGAAAAACAACGCATGGGTGGAGACTGCCTGAATACCGGCTGTGTACCAAGCAAAACCCTGCTGCGTGCAGCCAGCGTAGCGCATCTGGTTTCCAGGGCAGGTGAATTCGGTATCAGGGCAGGTAATCCACAAGTTGATTTTTCTGCAGTGATGGCGCGAGTAAAACAGGCAATTGCCACAATCGAACCACATGATTCAGTAGAAAGATTCGAGGCACTGGGCGTTGAATGCATTGCCGGTGAGGCAAGACTTCTTTCTCCCTGGAGTGTACAGGTTGGAGACCAGGTCATTACAGCGCGCAGTATTGTGTTGGCAACAGGTGCGCGACCGCACATACCGCATATCAATGGACTTGATACTGTGCCCTATTTCACTTCGGATACGATCTGGAATCTCACGACCCTGCCAAAAAGGCTGCTGGTACTGGGCGGTGGTCCCATTGGCTGTGAACTTGCCCAGGCATTCGCCAGGTTGGGCAGCAAGGTCGCGATAGTCAATCAGTCTGAAACTCTGCTGCCACGCGAAGACAGGGCGGTGTCCCTGTTTTTACAAACAAGCCTGGAAAAGGAAGGTATCCGTTTGTTGAATGGTTGCAGTATCTCGGGATTCGACCTTGCCATGGAGGGGCATGTTGCGCTGTTGACAGGTGCAGATGAGGGTGTAACGCAGCAGGAGTCATTCGATGTCCTGCTTGTTGCAACAGGCAGGCAGGCGAATACCGAAGGCCTGGGTCTGGAAGCGCTAGGAATTGAGCTGGCCTCAAACAAACTTGCCGTGAATGAATATATGCAAACGGCTTTCCCGCACATCTATGCCTGTGGCGATCTCGTGGGGCCGTGGCAATTCACTCACATGGCGGCCTTCCAGGCCTGGTATGCCGCAATCAATGCCATGTTCGGAACGCTCTGGCGCTTTCGGATCAACTACCGGGTTGTTCCCAGAGTAACCTTTACCGACCCCGAAGTGGCGCGTGTCGGTCTCAACGAAAAGGAAGCACAGGAAAAGCTGATTGCCTTTGAGTTGACCGAGTACAGCCTTCAGGATCTGGATCGGGCAATTACGGACAGCGATAACCACGGATTTATCAGGGTGCTGACAGTACCCGGTAGTGACAGAATACTGGGAGTGAGCATGGTTGGCACACATGCAGGTGAACTGCTCAATGAATTCGTCTTCGCAATGACCCATGGTCTGGGTCTGAAAAAAATTCTCGGCACCATCCATGTATACCCCACCTGGGGCGAAGCCAACAAGCATGTGGCGGGGCTATGGCAGCGTAATCATGCCCCTGAATGGTTGTATCGGTGGCTGGAACGGTGGCAGAAATTCATGCGCAGGGGGTAAGCGGTCGGACAGAATCAATATTGCCAAGTTCCATCAACTGCTCTTCAAGCGCAAAGCGCATCAGCAGTATCCGGGTCAATCTTCCCAGTACCTGCTCCAGGCTGCTGTTGAAGCGACCGCTTCTTCCTGTGTCTTCACAGTAGGCGTTGAATAGCAGTATCTGGTCTGTAGAGCTGCCTATGTACTGCTGGATTTTACGGCAGAGCAATCTGGTTTCAGGCTGGTTTGCCGGTTCTGATGCAAGCAGATTGTGGTAAATGACAAAGTGGCCGGCACAAACATAGTCAAGCAGGTTGGCGCAGAATTCCGTAACCTGCTCCTGCAATTGCTGTCCTGAAAGCGGCAGTACAATTGCCGCAAGAAGTTGTCCCAGTTCGTCTCGTAAAGTCAGGCGTTGCTCACGCCACTGCTTCACGACAAAGGCATAGTTGCCACTGTCAGTTTGTCGGGAAAGAAAGTTGGCACGGTCCATAGTGAAACTCCTTCCTTGCGGAAATTCACTATAGGTGCCCGATTACACTTTGGCCAATTTTTTTCTGTCTGCCGGTAAGCCGGTTGTTACTTGCGAATAGCCTGCCAGACACAGGTGCCTGCCAGCATGGCAAAGCCAACCAGCGCCCATTGTGGAATGCCGAGACCGATAACGGGATCGACCCAAAGCACTTCGGCGCAATTGCCATCACCTGAGAAAAGGGTTTTCAGGATGTCTGCCATGGGAAAGTCTGTTTCTATCATGTAACCGATACTGGGCAGACAGGCAGGAATTTCATCGGGCGGTAAATGTTGCAGATAGATCTGGCGAATCGCAAAGCCACTGCCTGCCAGGGCGAGGCCTGCGGCAGTCAGTCCATAGATGAATTTTCCCTTCTCTGCCGGGTTGTGCAGAAAGGCTGCCAGAGAAGCCAGTCCGGTTGCGATGAAAAATACACGCTGCATGATGCAAAGCGGGCAGGGCTCCAGCATCATGACATGTTCCATGTACAGCGCAATGGCAATCATGGAAACCGTGAACAGGAATATGTACAGATAGACGAGCCGGGTGCTGAGATATTTCATGAGTAGTCAGTTCTGGTTCCAGTTTATATGGGATTCTACGACAGAGGACCGGATTCTGCGAAAATCAGCTCGCATTGAGTGCTGCCACATAGGATTCAAAGTCCATGGTATCGCTTGCCTCAATGCTTTCCCGTTCAAGGTTTGATACAGCACTCATTTTCCGGAACCCTTCCATGCCTGATGCATCCAGCGGTCTGTTTCTGAAGTAGTCGCTGTTGCCAAGCGACTGCTCCATGGCAAACCGGAAATAGGGGACTTTCAGTTCATCCATACGCTGCAGCACTTTTGCGGAAGGGGTAAGGGCCGGGTTGCCAACCTTGGCAAGCTCATTGCGTGTGGCATTTGCATGAGAGCTGCTGTGGTGGATATCGTCAAGCAGGACGGCAATGTCCATCACTTCAAGCATGATTTCATTGGCCCAGTCGCTGAGGCTTGCCGACTTGCCATGGCGCTGCAGCAACAGTTTGGGGTCTCTGCCCCGTTTGACCACGGCCTGCAGGTTGGCTTCAATTTCCTGATACTGCAGCCGGTCAGAAGCCGGGCTTGCGCGCAACAAACAGAACAACAGGAAACAGTTCAGGAACTGCATCTGTGGCTCATCAATGCCCACTGCAAGGAAAGGGTTCAGATCCAGACAGCGGACCTCGATATATTCAACACCCTCCTGGCGCAAGGCATGCACAGGACGCTGGCCGGTTTTGGTAATGCGCTTGGGCCTGATGGTGCTGTAGAACTCGTTTTCGATCTGCAGCACGCTGTCATTTATCTGGGCAGGCTGGCCGTCAGGAGTCACAAATCGGGAGTAGGGCGGATATGGTGTCTTGATAGCCTTGAGCAGGCCATCAGCATATTCATGGAGGCTGTTATAGCTGATGTATAGCTCTGACTGTGCCTTGCTTGTATATCCGAGATCGCCCATGCGCAGTGAGGTTGCATAAGGACTGTATAGCGAATACTGGTCGTAGCTCTCCAGGCCGTGGTTCTGGTTATGGCGCACAAAGCTCTTGCACAGTGCAGGTGAGGCGCCATACAGATAAAGCAACAGCCAGCTGTAGCGACGGAAATTGCGGATCAGGCCGAAATACTGGCGAGTCCTGAACTCCTGCAGGTTGTCACCAGAATTTGCCAGCTTGTGGTACAGCTCCCAGAATTCTTCAGGCAGGGAAAAATTGTAGTGAATGCCTGAAATCGTCTGCATGGTGCGGCCATAGCGATATCCCAGGCCGCGACGATAAAGGGTCTTGAGTTTGCCAATATTGGATGAACCGTACTGTGCCAGAGGAATGTCTTCATCCCTGGATACGATGCAGGGCATGCTTGAAGTCCACAGCAGCTCATTCGGCTCAAGTTGGCTGTAGGTGTATGCATGGATGTCGCCCAGAAATGCCAGACTCTCCGCCGGGTTCTGGTAAACCGGCGTGATGAATTCCATCAGTGCTTCTGAAAAATCGGTGGTGATGCACGAATGGGTGAGCGCAGATCCGAGCCCGGCAGGATGGGGTGTCATGGCAATATGGCCTTCGCTGTTTACACGAAGACTTTCCTTTTCCAGGCCGTGGCTGATACGGGCAAGGCAGCTGATGCCGGAGTCCTGCTTCAGCTTGCTGAGATTCTGCTTGAGTTGTTCCGGCAAGGGATATTCCTGATGATGAGCGTAGTCCCGTTGGAGAGACCCGGAGAGGTCTTGTTACATTACCGGGATTTAACACACAAATTTTTGAAAAATAAGGGACATTCACACGGGCATTTTTTCAGGGGCGGCATTATGCCACAGCTTTCCTCAATGGCGGTAAACGCCCGGATCACCTTGCCTGGCAGTAAGCCGAACCAGGTTATGTGGGTCAGTTTTTTTGCTGGTCCTGTGATGCATGCAGGTCCTGCCTGAAGCGATTGATGCGACGCCGGTCCTGTTTGGTGGGGCGTCCGCTTTCCGGCTGCAGTGATGCATTGAGCACCTTGCGCTGAGCGGCAGCTGCTTCCCGTGTTGCAATGCTTTCGGCAGTTTCCTCGTACAGCAAGGCAGCTTCCGGTGCTCCCTTGCGCTGGTCCGAAAGCACTTTTACCACAACCGACTTCTCATCCCAGCCCTGGCGTATTTTCAGCAGGGCGCCAACTTCAAGTTCCCTGCTGCTTTTGCAACGTTCACCATTGCAGTGCACCTTGCCGCCCTCGATGGCCGACTTGGCCAGTGAGCGGGTCTTGAAAAACCGGGCAGCCCAAAGCCATTTGTCTATGCGCACTTTCTGCACAGAGGTGGGCTTGTCTGCTGTCCTGTTCATGCAGTTATCAACTCGGTCAGGCTCAACACGCCGGGAAATTCCGAGGGTGAACGGGGAGGCTGCGTTGAATCGGGCTGCAACACCTGAATGATATAAGGCAACCCCTCACGTTGAGCACATCGTAATACATTGAGGCTGTCATCTATGAACAGACAGCGGCTGTAATCCAGGTCGGCATGGGATTGCAGGGCCGCCCAGAAGCCGTCATTTTCCTTGGCCAGTTTGAAGATGTGTGAGCTGTAGCAGGTTTCCAGATGGTCATGCAAGCCGGAGCTTTGAATTTTGAGCGCCATGGCTTTGGGGTGGGCATTGGTTACCAGTATTGCCTGTTTGTTCATGCGACGCAGAAACTCCAGAAACTCGCTGGTGCCGGTTTTGAAACGGATCAGGTGACGCACTTCTTCCTTGAGGGCATGTATGTCCATCTCGCATTGCTCTGTCCAGTGATCAAGGCAGTACCAGTTCAAATGACCATGCAGCGAATCAGACAGGCTCTTCAACCAGCTGGTGGCCTCTTCAAGTGAGCATTCATGATGGCTGGCATAGCGCTCGGGCAGAAAATGCAGCCAGAAATAGTTGTCGAAATACAGATCGAGCAGCGTGCCGTCCATGTCCAGCAGCACGGTATCGATATTCTCCCAGTTCACCAAAATACTGCGCTCCGGTTTACAGTTGTAATGCAGGGTAGTCCAGCATGCTCCCGCATTATATAGTGCCAGCTTTTGCAGTGCTTTGACTGGAAACATGATGGATACAGCAGTACTTGTCGAAACAGTCTCCGAAATCAGCCGCAAGGCAGGAGCCGCTATTCTGGAAATCTACGCTGAAGATGATTTTGGCATTCAGCACAAGGATGATGAATCACCCCTCACCAGGGCAGACATGGCCTCACATCAATGTATCTCGGCGCTGTTGCAGGCATCGACGCCTCAAATCCCGGTACTCTCGGAAGAGTCAGGGGATGTGTCCTGGGAAGAGCGCAGGCAATGGCAACGCTACTGGCTGGTTGACCCGCTCGACGGTACCAAGGAGTTCATCAAGCGAAATGGAGAATTTACGGTCAACATAGCGCTTGTTGAGCATGGTGTGCCAGTGCTGGGAGTTGTGTTTGTGCCTGTACTCGATGTGCTGTATGCAGGCTGCCGGCAGTCGGGTGCCTGGAAAGAAGTGCAAGGAAAACGCGCCGCAATTACCACCAGCACCATTTCGCCTGACCAGCAAACATTGAAAGTAGTGGCCAGTCGCAGCCACAGGGGTGAAGTACTCGACAAATGGCTGCAGAATGCAGAAAAGCGCTTTCCCGGGTTGGAACTTGTCAGTATGGGAAGCTCACTGAAGATCTGTCTGGTGGCAGAAGGGGCTGCCGATATCTATCCCCGTCTCGCATTGACTTCAGAGTGGGATACCGCAGCAGCGCAGGCCGTGCTGGAAGCTGCCGGCGGTGTGCTGGTGGATACCGGTTTCAATGAGTATCGCTACAACACCAAGGAAAATATCCTCAATCCCTTTTTCTTTGCAATTGGCGATCCTGCCTTTAAATATCAGGACTTATAGCGACTTTATGCTCTGTTTCTGGTAAAAAGCGCGCATTGTTCACCATTCCAAGGGGAAATCCATGGCCACAATCACCATTGACGGTACTGATTACGACGGCGACAAGCTGTCCAATGACACCAGGGCTCAGCTCACCAATCTGGGCTTTGTTGATAATGAACTGCGTCGTCTGCAGGCCCAGGCTGCCACGCTTGAAACTGCACGTCAGGTATATGTAGCGCATCTGAAAAAAGCGCTGGAAAGCGAAACCCCGCTGCCCAAGAAAGAAGAGTCAGCCAACTCCTGAGTTGAGCCTGTTCCCGTTCCCGGAGCAGTTGTACAACAGCTACTCCGGTAATCGGGTTGCCTGCCTTTCAAACTGGCAGTTCTGCAAGTTTTCAATTGTCTATTTCGCTGCTTCCTCGCTGGCCAGTCTTGCTTCAAGAGTGTTCTGCGCATCAGCACCATGGTTTGTGCAACTTCCGATTTTGATAAACGCTTCCGCAAGGGAAGTTACCTGCCAGCGTTCATGCTTTACAAACAACGCTGAATCCATGCTTCACAAAGTGTGTAACTGATCGGTGGATCCGGCTCCAATGCCATGCAGTTATCTGCAGCAACGGATACTCCAGGAAAAAATGCATATTTCATGAGTGTTTGTTCAGTGTTGCCGGAAAAGGAATGAGTTTCAGGAATCTGTCCGGACCAGACAGCTCAGAAAGTGTCATTGCTGGCAATGTTAGCGTCAATGAAAGTTTTTATTGCGTTGTGGGTTTGATCATCTATTGCCGTGAATTCAAGACCATGCCGGAAGCCTTTGTCATCTTCCTCACAGCGCATGATTTTGCCGTAAATATCGGTAACTCCTGCGCCCAGAATGGACATTGAAAGCAACACCCGTATATCGGTCAACAGTTCCAGTGGGGATTTGACATACATGCCCATACCACAGTAGCTGATATCAAAAACGCGGGCATCGTAAACCCTGTCGGTAATGTTCTTGCCCTCGACGATATTGAAGTTGAGGCTCAGGTCGACATTGACCCTGACATATTTCCTGCGGGTGACCCTGTGGACCTGGAGGAAATCAGGCATGGAGATGCCGGTCAGTTCGAATACCCGGATTTTTTCGGTTTTGCCTTTGGGCAATACATAATAAGTACTGCCTATCTCTATATCCCGGTGACAAATTGAATAGGTATTTTCACTGATCAGTATCTGCCCGCGCATGCTGTACGATTCAACTCTGGAAGCGAGATTCACCTCGCTGCCGATCACAGTGAATTCGCGATAAAGATCAGAACCCAGACTCCCGGCAGCTACTTTGCCGGTATTGATGCCTATACCCATGTGCAAGCTGTCAACAAGGCTGTTTTCGAATTCCTCATTCAGCAGTTCCATCTCCACCTGCAAGGCTATGGCACAACGCAATGTATCCAGCACCTGCTGCGGGGTTTGGGCAGGGGAAACTGCCATCAATGCATCACCGATAAACTTGTCTACAGTGCCATTGTATTTGTCGATCAATGGCAGCAAGCGGGCGTAATAGGCATTGAGGACATCGAATATCTCTGAAGCTGTAAACCTCTCCGAAAGACGCGTAAACCCGCGGATATCACACATCAAAATGCTGGCATCAACCAGTGCGGGACCGGACGATCCAGGAGAAGAGCCCATTAACCGTTGTCTCAGCCGGTTTTCAAATGAATTGGCTTCCGGAAGCTGTGGGGTACCCCTGAGTTTCAATTGATGTGTCCTGGGTTGACTGCGGGTTATGTCTTATTATAAGGGTGTGACGATTAAAATCATGTGCTTGCTCTTATAAAGAGTGCGCAGGATGACCACAGCTGCAGGTTGGGCGAACTTTGAGTAGATGGATGTGTGAGTCCATCGAACCACCGACACGGGGATTGGAAATCCAGGTGCGTAAACCTTGGGTAGGCAGGGATAATTATTGGAAGTGGTGCCCCATAGAGGACGGACTTCGAAGCACCGACGTTGTCGGGAAAAAGAAGTGGTGCCCAGAGGCGGAATCGAACCACCGACACGGGGATTTTCAATCCCCTGCTCTACCGACTGAGCTATCTGGGCGTTTCTTGCTACTACGCTCGCCATTACTGCGTTGCCTTCGGTATTGCTCCTCAGTCACGTACCTGATGTACGCTCCTTCGTCCCAAACCTTGGCGCCTTGTACTGGCATCGCTCGTGACGCAAT
>JAURLQ010000078.1 GCA_030831125.1 Gammaproteobacteria bacterium | reverse complement strand
ATCGTACCGAGGGGTCCGTCCTCGAAGAAGACTCCTGTTGGCTCCCCCGTCTGTGAATCCCTGGCGATCTCCAATCCAGGGTAGGGTGGCACGGTATCAGCATTGATGCCTGCCAGTTCCAGGGCGCGGCTGTTGGCAATGGAAACGATTGGCGGCTGACTGCGCCAGTAGTACCAAATCCCCCGGATGTAGACGGGGTTATCAGGAGAGACCCTATCAAGGTCCCAGCGGTTGGGATACCTCCCTTCCATCATGAGCTCAGGGCCACCGTAATAGTATGGATAATCTCCCAGTGGCATGGTGACAATCCATTCTCCCGGAGCACTGGCTGCAACCTGACGTTCAATGATGTCCAGGACGTCATCTATCGAACGGGCCCCTGTCAGTGATGGCTGGAGGAACTTCAACCCCTCCCTGTCCATGTGCGCATGTCCATCGATAAATCCCGGTACAACTGTCCGTCCATCGAGTTCAATGACCTCGGTCTCCGGGCCAGCCATGGATTCGATTTCCTCGACAGATCCCACACCAACGAATCGTCCGTCTTTTATGGCAAGAGCCTCGGCAATTGTAAAAGCCGCATCCACGGTCACAATTTTACCATTCAGCAGGATCGTGTCCGGAGCTGGGTCAAGGGATGCCGCCGACACCCCAACCGCTGCACCTGTAAATAACAAGCATGCTGCAAATTTATTTGGAAATTTCCGGCTCATCAAAAATGATCACAGTTGGGTTAGGACCATGAAGTATAGGGCACACAAGAGCCTTGTTCCATTTTCCAATGGTACCTCCCCCTCGCCAGAAACCACTACCTCGAATTGAAGGCCGGGCAGTAACCAGGCCTTTATGATCAGTCCTCATTCAACGACGGGGCACAGCTTCTCCGTATATCTCAATAAAATCAATCCGGGCTGCACTGGAAGGGCCATGACCGTCGTTGTGTAAATTGCCCGTAATAAGTGAGGTAACACCCACTTCCTCAACACGGCTCAGATCGGGAGTTTCCACGAAATTTCCGGTACCTTCCGTGACAACATATTCAGGATTGAATTCCTGCCATCGTAAATCCACAAAAGAGAACTCACGTTCTTGCCAGTCAATCGTTGGTGGCTCCTGGTAGTCGCCAATGAACCAGTCACCATTTTCCAGTTTGATAATGATCTGCATATTGTGAAAGCCGCTTTGTCGAGTTCGCCATTTAACCCTGGCATACAAACCCGACAGATCTACAAGGTTATTTATATCCTTCAAAGTGAAGGCACAGGGTGTAAAACAGGGGCCAAAGAAAATATAGCTGGGATCATATGCAGCTACAGGACCCCAGACGTTTTCAAGGCCCTGGTGCGTCCCTCTGGCGCGTGACTCTTCATGGGACAGACCGACCCAATTACTCAATGTCTGTCCGTAGATTGTGAGTTCCACATTGTCCGATTCAATGTGCTGCTGACTGAAGGATTCAATGATCTGCCCGGAGTAATCAAAATCCGGTGGAGCTGCTATCGGAAAAGTTTCTCCAATGAAAAGAGGTGGCCTGGGGTCTGCCAAAGGATCAGGTTGCTGGCCAGTTGCAGCTGTACTTATTAAACAGCCTGCAAAACTGCACAGAACCAAAGATGGGATCAACTGACGAACAGACATGGGTATCTCCTGGAATCCATTTGGCGGGCTTCTGTTACTGCTAGCTGTTTTTACCTCAATATTCCGGAAATCTCCAGACCATGCAGGCGCCATCCATGGCCACAGTCCACTTGAACTACACTGAATAGGCTCAGGAAGAAGGAGCCCCGGATACTTGTACTGGAAAAGTAGTTCTCTGTTGCTGGGTTTGCCTGACAGTAATAGCTGCCAGCGAGAATTATTGTCAGGCTATTTGGAGTCAACTAAACTTCTGGTGAATCAAAGGGATCTTGAGTCAGCCTCGCTGAAGTCGCCAATCGTTTCCTGTGGTTTGGACCTCCAGTATGGGAGGGAAGACCTGCTGATGGGAAGAGGGACAACGCGGCATAGCAGCCAGGCGGAAATTGCCCGGAAGACTGCCGGGAAATGGTCTTTTCATGAGGAACCGTATGCGAGCAACAGCGCGCCAGGCTTTAAAGGAAACCCTGCTGGTTTATCTGGTCTGCATTATGCTGGTGGGCGGCGTGAAATCACAAACCTCCAGCCTTGATGAGACCAGGACGCTGGCGGAGCAAGGCGATGTTTCGGCCCAATACAGCCTGGGGCTCATGTACCAGCGAGGCGAAGGAGTGTCCCGGAACGATACCGAGTCGGCGAAATGGTATCGGCTTTCAGCAGAACAAGGGTATGCTTTGGCTCAGGTTAATCTCGGGCAGATGTATGCTGACAGCATTGGTGTACCCGAGAACGATGTTGAAGCTGTGAAATGGTATCGGCTTGCAGCGGAGCAGGGATTGGCCATTGCCCAGTACAGCCTCGGTAATATGTATGCTATCGGCATTGGCGTCCCTCAAAACTATGTTGAGGCGGTCAGGTTGTATCGGCTGGCTGCAGAGCAGGGGAATGCCTCGGCTCAATACAATCTTGGCGTTATGTACCGTCTGGGTGATGGTGTAGACAGGAATAATGCCGAAGCATTGAAATGGTATCGAATGGCTGCTGATCAAGGGGATGCCTCAGCCCAGTACTATCTCGGGAATATGTACGACAACGGTGAAGGTGTGCCTGAAAATAATGCAGAAGCGGTCAGGTTATATCAGCTGGCTGCGCAACAAGGGCATGTGAGGGCCCAACTCAGCTTTGGCTACATGAATTACATTGGAGAAGGAATGCCCAAAAACTACATCAAGGCCTATGCATGGTGGTCTGTTGCTGCTGCCTCGGGCGATTCTGATGCAAAAACGATATTGAATGATTTTGCGAAACAGCTAAAACCGGAAGAACTGTCCCGGGGCCAGGCGCTTGCATCAAGGTGCTCCGTGTCCTACTACAAAGACTGTGATTAAGCACGCACGCCTTTTATGATTTTTCTCAGTATCAGGAAATATACCCTTCCTTTGAGATCGGCAAGGTTCTTATTACGTATAGGAAGAATAAACGGCCAATACCCGGTAGTACAGCCAGTCATTGAAGCCTGAAAAATCCGAATCCCAACTTTTGCGCATGGTCACCAGCCCTCAATCACCTGAAGTT
>JAURLQ010000077.1 GCA_030831125.1 Gammaproteobacteria bacterium | reverse complement strand
GCTTCGTCTTTCACATTCAGATAGATCCAGACATGGGGATTGGTCCATTCAACCTTGGTTACGATACCGGTCAGGCTCTTGGGCTTGTCACCGTCGAACTCTGCGGTAAAGGAATGATGCGCATACGCACCGCCAGCCAGCAAAAGCATTGTTGCGGATATGGAGCGAATGATGTTCTTGAAAGTCATGAGTTGTCTCCTCTGTGCGGGGATATCTATCCCCACATGTTACTGACGGTTGTTCTGACAAAAATGGATTGGCAGCTCTTCACCACCTACCCATTGCATGGTCCAGCTGGCATTCCACGAGCGGGTATAGGCACCCGGATCGTCAATGCTGACCTCATACCGCAGGGTATCGGCGTCTTCACGGGTAAAACGCTCTTCCATGGACAGCAGATCGGTGTGGGGTAAGCCACCGTTACTGAACCAGAAGTCTTCGTTGAATCCACGTGTATCCACGACCAGCGTGTCCCCTTCCCAGTGAGCACTGGAACGACCGAAGTAAAGGGGGTTGTCATCGTCACCGGTGACCAGACCAGTCTGTTCCCTGCCATCCAGGTAAATGATCCTGAAGTTGTGGTTGCCACTGCCAAAGGTCACAAAAATACGCTGGTTTGCCCTGTCTTCAATGAGTTGGAAACCGAGCACGGACTGATATTGCCTGGGGCCACCCGGTGGTTTGCAATTGAGAAAAACCGGGTCATCCTGCAGCGACCGGGACTGTCTGTTCTTGTACAACTCAAGTGCCCAGTCCTGCATTGGCGCAACGCGTGATGCATCATTGATATCTGCAAGCATGCCGTATTCGTCCATTTCCACGGAAACGCCATCTTCAACAAGCGCAATTTCGCTTGGATAGCTCCAGTAGCCATCACTGCCGTCATTGGCGCCAAGAGCAACCTGTCCATCCGGCCAACGCGGAGCGGGGCGTTTTGCCAGGGGCAAAGGAGGCCTGGTATCCGCGACGGAATAGACTTCACGGCCGGTGCCTGTGAGGGTCAGGTTTTCACTCCAGACCTGGCGCGTTCCGTTTCTTGCAGTAATGCCGTCAACAGCAATCATGTCACCAGGCTGCAAGGTTTCACTGGACCAGCCGTTGAGTTTCAGAATGATCGGACTTTCCAACTCAACTGCCCAGTTTTCAACACCGTTGCCGGTTTGTACATTCATGAAAATGTGGGCATGCGGATTACGCCAGTCCACATAAGTGACCACCCCGGTCAGGCTGATGCTGGCATCAGGGTCGAATTTGGCCTGAATCGGGTGGTGGGCCAGAGTTGCGCCGCTTTGCAGTAACAGGATACTGCAAGCAACTCCGGCGGAAATACCTGTTAGTTTTTTTGATAACTTCATGTCTTACTGCCTGACGATTTCAAAGTCGCCGCTTGAATTACCGTTGCGCCATGTACCGGAAATGGATCGGTTCGGGAGCTCCAGACGGGCAAATTCCCCTTCCAGCACATACGATCCTGCTTCAATGCGAATGGACCAGTTGTCAGGATTCAGGGAAGCATCGCTGATTTCTATGTTGTCGGTGCCGGGATTGATGATGCCGGAGATATTTTCACCGTCCCAGTTCATGATCATCAGCAGGCTTTCACCATTGATGGTGTTGCCTTCCCACTCTCCTATCCATGAGCCTTTTGCCGGATGTCCTTCCTGGCCGGAAGCTGACAGTGTGATCAGACCGGCTGCCATTGCTGTAACGGCTATTTTGGTGAATGAAATTCGCATACTACGCATACCCCCTCATTGAGTTGTCGCGGAAGCCTAACATTGCATCTGGGGGCAGGCAATATCCCTGCTGAAGTGGAAATATGGAAAAAATGTGGGGATCAGCTTTGCCGGATTTTCTGAGGCTATACTCCGCAACACCACTGAACGACAAAACGGACAGGTGCTGTTGAAAGCCATATCCGGTTGAATAGAGTAGTTGATGATGACAAGGGGAAGTATGAATTCCAGATCCTGCCCGGGCCTTGTGCTCCTGCTGAGCCTTTTGGTTCAGATTTTTCCAGCGGTTTCAGCCAACGCCCAGAACCTGCCAAGAACAGAATCCGGCATGCCTGACCTGCAGGGCATCTGGATGGTTGGCAACTCTGCTTTTGCCAATATTGAGGATCATGGGGCCAGATATGGTTTGCCTGCGGGCCTGGGAGTTGTGGAAGGGGGAGCGTTGCCCTATCGCCCGGAGGCACTGGTGCAACGTGATGCAAACTTTGCCTCCAGGGCAGTATCAGATCCCTACAATCGCTGTTTTTTCCCCGGAGTTCCCCGGATCATGTATCTGGATTTTCCATTCCAGATATTCCAGACAGACGAAAATGTGGCCATTACCTTCGAGTGGAATCAGGTGTTCAGACTGATCTATACGAATGGTGAGCCCGCATTGTACGACGGCATAGAATCATGGATGGGTAATTCCAGGGGGCGCTGGGAAGGTGACGAACTGATAGTAACTGTGAAGGATTTCAATGATCGCTCCTGGCTCGATTCCTCCGGCAACTTCCACAGTACTGCCATGCAGCTTACAGAACGTTACCGGATGCTGGATGCCGACACCATCGAGTATGAAGTTACGGTTGAAGACCCGGAAGTATTCACACGGCCCTGGGTCATGCGTATGAACCTGCACAGACAGACAGACAGGGAAAGGTTGCTGGAATACCAGTGCCAGGCAGAACTCTCAGAACTCAACGGCGACTTTGAAAGGGATGAACGAACCTGGTATCCGGCTCCTCCCCAGCCAGGTATTGCGGCTTTCGATGCCGATGCGGTTCTTGATTTGCCACTCCCTGAACCAACAGGAGAGATTCGTCGCCTTCCCGATGGTACTCCCGATATCAGCGGGTATTTTTCAGCAAGGTCGGGAGGTGCGAATTACGGTCTGGAGAAAAAGGTTGGCGGGGGAGGCGCACCTCCTACCCAGGGGGTAATCATCGATCCACCTGAAGTAATTCTGCCTTATCAGGATTGGGCAAGGGTCGAGGCTGATGATCGATATCTGCCCCATCGTGGTTATGATGACCCTACTGCACACTGTTTTGTGGCAGGCGTACCCCGTTCCCACTATGTCCCATCACCTTTCCATATATTGCAGGTAGACGGATTTGTGGTGGTTCTGCATGAACGTATGTCATGGCGGCATATCGACATGAACAGGTCGCAACATCTGGTGGACAATATAAGATTGTGGATGGGAGATTCCATTGGACACTGGGAAGGAGACACACTGGTTGTCCGAAGCAGCAATTTCAATGGCAAGACCTGGCTCAATGAGGCCGGAGATGTTCTGACGCATGCCCAGTCAGTGGTTGAAACCTTCACACCTGTCAGTGACACCGAAATAATTTACCGTGCGACAGTATCCGATCCGCTGGCTTACACAAGGCCCTGGACCATTGAAATGCCATTTATCAGAGCTGATGATGACGAATTGCTGGAAGTTGCGTGTCTGGAAGACAACAACGACCTGCAGCATTTGAGAGATGTACGAGATGAATACAGAGCCGCGCAGGCACAGGAGAACTGAAATGAAAAAGACAGCTGCCAGTATTTTTGCGATTTGCTGTTTGTTGTCAGGTAAAGCAGCCCTGGCCCATCATTCGTTTTCAGCTGAATACGATGCTGACATACCTGTCGAAATCGTAGGCAAGGTTACTGAAATGAAATGGAGCAATCCACATGGCTGGATCTATCTTGATGTTGAGGATGAAAATGGCAATGTCGTGAACTGGGCCATGGAAACGAGTGCTGCCAACAGTCTGATAAGAAGAGGCTGGCGCAAGGCAGATCTGCCTCCCGGCACAGTGCTGGTTATCAATGGCTGGCAGGCCAGAAGTGGCCCAGGTACCGGAAACATCCGTTCGGTTACTTTTGAAGACGGAACTCGTCTTTTCGCCGGTTCAGGGCCTTCCGGTTCCGAGGACTGAATCCGGACCAGGTCGATCTGGCCGGATTTCAATCTGGATGATCTTGCGTATCGAGCGGGGCGCCACACTGCTTGCAGTGTCTGGCATCCCGGTCGTGCCCCTTGCGGGAACACTCGCCGCACTCCAATGAAAAGTCGTGTGTTTCACTGCGTCTTTCCTGGTTGTATTCATTGACCAGTTCAGAAGACACAATACCCGTGGGTACTGCAATAATTGCATAGCCTGTAAGCATGGCCAGAGAGGCTATGAATCTGCCCAACTCGCTTTGTGGGGCAATGTCTCCGTAACCTACTGTTGTCACAGTGACTATGGACCAGTAGATGCTGGACGGTATATCCACAAATCCGTTGGCCGGCCCTTCAACGATGAACATCATTGATCCGAATACGATATTGATGCTCATTACACAGATCAGGAATATCAGGATCTTGCGGCGGGCGTTCAACAGGGACCTTACAAGCACGTTTGCATCTTCGATATAACGCATGAGTTTGAGGATGCGAAATATCCGCATCACGCGCAGCACGCGGATCACGATCAGGAAAGATGCCTCCGGATGCAACAGGGTCAGGTAGGTAGGCAGTATGGAAAAGAAGTCGACAAGTCCGTAGAAGCTCAGTGCATACTTGCGTATGGAATTGGTGCTGTAAAGTCGAAGTGCATATTCCAGTGTAAATAAAATGGTAAACATCCATTCCATTACATACAGCAAGCCGTGAAAGCGGGTATTGATAGCCGGTACGGAATCGAGTATTGCTGCGAGAACGCTCAGCAGTATGGCAATGATCAGGGTTACATCAAATATCCTGCCGGCACCAGCCTCATAACCGAAAATGATACGGTTCAACACCAGGCGATGATGTGTAACTCCCGTTTTTTCTTCATGCATATGAATATCCCGGCTTTCAAGCCTGTTACAGGCGCGCCCGGCCAGACATCAGGCAAGCTGTCGGACTGTGGCAATTGCAATCAGCATACACGGAAAAACCACAGTTTGATCGAGGATTTGTAGCGGGCACCCGAGGCAATAAAAATGCTACGGTTCAGCCAGTCGTATTTTCCTGCGGGCGCCCTGAATCGCGGGCTTGTCCGGAAATAGTAATCCGCCGGATCCACATCTTCGCCACTCACAAGCCTCTTCATCACCTCATCGGGGCCATGCCGTAAACCGAAGTTTTCTACCTGGATGACAATGCCGTCATCAGTCCTGATGGCATAGGTTGCTTCTGCCTGGGTAACGCCGTCGGTACGGGTCGATTGCCAGTCTGCACCACCCTGTTCCAGAAAAGTGCCTCGTATCGATGCTCCTTCAAAGGATCCTTCGAGTATCGGAATTATTCTTCTTTCGCCATCCGGGCAGGGACCGATCGGTATGGGGGGGGCAAGTTTGCCTTCAGCAGTAAACACATGTTCGAGTGTGGGAATGATCATCGTTTTTCTTTCCGTGGAAATCAGGATTCTCTGTTACCGACAGGATATTGATTTGTGGGGCAAAAAAAAAGCCGCTGCATCTGCAGCGGCTTTTCAGGTCACTTGAACAGGGCATTGCCTGATCAGAAATAGGGGAGAAGGCGCCCAAGAATAATTACGCCAGCCCAAAGTACCAGTGATATGCCGGCAATCATCTTGGCTGCAATCGGGGTATCCTCGTCCTCGGGTATGGCGCATAGTTTGCTGTGCTCACCAAACCAGAACCACAAGGCATTTATACCGGCAATTGCTATCAGCGCAATTTTCCATTGAAAGGCCGGGTTGTAATAGTAACTGAATGGCGCGGCCACAAAGAAAATGGTGCCTGTAACAAGATTGATCGCGAAGGCGGCCATCAGGTAGGGAATCAGGGACAGGGCCGGCTTCATCGGAATAAATCTTGCCGGTCCAATGCCAATAACCCTGAGGTCGATGACCAACAGGCCGCCCACCATGGCGCTGAGGCCGATGAAATGCAGGTTTTCCAGAAAAGGCCACATCCAGAACTGCCCGTTGGCAACTTGTCCCAGCCAGGAATCTGCAAGAGTACCCAGAAAATCGTCGCTCATAACTATTCCCCCAACTGTTAGAAGTAGGCCATCAGGCGGCCGGTAATGATGGCCAGTATCCAGCAGCTCAAAGAGAGTGCAGCCATCATTTTGGTTTTTCCTGCGTCGTCACCGAAGTCGCGTGCGCTGTCGATCATCGCCTTGAACAGGAATCCACCAGCTATGATCAGGCCCAGTTTGAGCATGAACACAACCTGGTAGCTGTACTCGGTGGCATGGGACACATATAGCGCAAGACCGGATATAAGGTTGACTATGAACCCTGCCCACGCTGTAGGATAGAGATACGCATGGGCCTGCAGCGGGATCTGCCTGAGAACATTGAGTGCACGCAGGGTAGCTACGATCACAACACCAAGCGCCATCGACATGCCGATGGAATGGGCAGATAACGCTATTGCGAAACCCCATGGATCTTCTCTCATGTAGACACCCAGACCGGTGTCTTCCAACCATTGAAAAAATGCCATCATCTTATTCCTACAAAGTGTGGGCGGCACTTGACCGCATTAACAAACAGGTGACAGTTTGTGGCAGACAAAGCCGTAACTATCCGGCAAATTCATGTCACAGGAATGCCCGACTGAATCGACAGGCAACACAGGGCATGAACATCCGGTAATTTTTGTGCAATCCCCCACAAGCCATGCAAAGGTAAGACAGATCAGTGGTCAGCTCAAGTCGATTTCCACTCATATAAGGAATTAATTTGATTTGGAATAAGCACCTGCAGGGTCATCCTTTTTTTTTGCAATTTGTCGATTTGCATGGCCCGTGTTTATATTGCTGCGCTGCTTGTGCCGTATATTTCTGATATAGAGGAATTTTAATGAAGCCTGAACTTCCACCAGTTAGTGACACTTTTGTGTGGGATACATGGATGACCATGTACCAAGTCCCCGCAGTGGCAGTTGCCATTGATCTGGGTATTTTTGATTCTCTCCATGAAAGTGCCGATTCTCCATCAGGCCTTGCCGCGAGAAGGAATTTTGATGAGCGGGGGCTGAATGCCCTGCTGCCCATGCTCAGGCACATGGGCTATCTGCTGCATCACGACGGACTGTATTCTCTCAGTGAACTTGCCACACATTACATGACAAAAGACAGCCCCTTTTACTGGGGCGGCCTGTTTACACGAGTAGGCAAGACACTCGGGCCTTACAAACTCCTGCTTGAAACCATCAACATGGAAAGAGCCAACGCAGAGAAGAACAGACCCGCAGACGGTTGGGAGAGCGGCCACGTGGATATGGAGATGGCACGTACGGTGACAGCATTCATGCACAGCCATTCAGTAACTGCTGCCAATGGCATGACCAGAACTTTCGATTTCAGTCAGACAAAACGAATGCTGGATATAGGAGGTGGATCAGGTTGTTTTTCCATTGCCTTGGCACAGTCCAGAGAAGACGTGCATTGCACAGTAATGGAACTGCCCACGATCTGCGAAATAGCAGGGGAATACATTCAACAGGCAGGCGTTGAAAATCGTGTCGATACCGTAGTGGTCGATATGTTCAGGGATAAATGGCCTGCTGGATATGACACCCACTTTTTCTCGAACATCTTCCATGACTGGAGTCATCAGACTTGCCTGGATATTGCCAGAAGCAGTTTCAGTGCCCTGCAGCCGGGAGGCAGGATACTGTTGCATGAAATGTTGCTGGATGATCAAGGGACTGCCCCTTCTCATGCTGTTGTATTCTCTCTGCTCATGGCCATGGGTACCAAAGGTCAGCAATTCACCTTTCCACAGTTGAAAGACTTGCTGACTGAAGCAGGTTTCACGGACATTGCCTGGCAACCCAGCTACGGTTATTACGCGATTGTCAGTGGTGTTAAACCCGGCTGAATCATGGATAGTGAAGGTTTTGAACAGGTTTTAGAGCAGGGGCGAACCGCCCCGTCTTTGCCTGGCTTGCAGCCTTGGTGCAATATTTGGTCTATTGCTGTGGCTGGAGCAGAATTTCTTCCGCAGCTTCGTTGTTGCATAGGATGAACAAACACAATGATCCAGAAAAATCCGCGCGAAGACGGAGAATACCTCAACTCCCTGGCTAGAGGCCTTTCTGTTCTCAGGGCTTTCAGCAAATCAAAACCGGGGATGACTCTCAGTGAACTTGCAGCTGCCACGGATCTCAATCCGGCAGTGGTCAGACGTTGTCTTAATACACTGGGCCACCTTGGTTATGTCACCAAGAAAGACAAACTTTTTCTGCTGCGTCCTGAAGTGTTCAGTCTGGGTTCCGCCTATATTGAGTCCATGAATCTTGAGGAAGTAGTAACTCCAAGTCTGCAGAAGGTCAGGGACCAGACCGGCAACAGTACGGCCCTGGCAGTACTGTCAGGACAGGACATTCTTTTCATGGTCTATGTGTCCACAAAACTGCTTACCAGGATAGTTGCAGGTGTTGGAACGCGTTTCCCGGCCTACGCAACCTCTGCGGGTCGGGTGTTGCTTGCGCACATGGAAAAGGAAAAGCTCAATGAATATCTCAGGAATCTGGATCCAGTGCCGCTTACCGAGGCTACAGTCACTTCCAAAAATGAGCTTCGCAGGATACTTGCCAATATCAGAAAGCAGGGCTACGCCTCTACCCAGGGAGAACTCGACTTCGGTGTTGTTTCTGTAGGCGTACCCCTGTATTCCGAAGAGGGAAAAGTTATCGCATCCCTGTCATGCTCAACCTCGCTTGCCCGCCAGAGCCTGGAAGCAATGGAAAAGGAAATTGTTCCCGCGCTGCAGCAGGCAGCGATCGAAATAGAATTTGCTTTGCGGCGCTGCCCCTTGCTCGTTCACTCTATTTCAAACTGAAACCATGTAAAATAATCCCGCTATTATAAAGCGCTAGTGGGAATAAATTCGAATAATTAAATTATAAAAATAAAAGCAATTCATTATTATTAAACCTGTTATATCCAGATATAACTTTCTATATGATGCCCTCCGGCCAAATTCCAGTTCCTGAAATATGGCTGTAAATAATTTATTTAAAATTATAAAAATCCGAGGGATAACATGAAATTCATACTAGGTCAGTATCAAAGAAAAAGAGTATGCATTTCGGTAATGACAGCGTTGTATGGCTGTTTTGCCGGAGGCCTTGCATACGCGCAGGACAATTCCGAAATTGAGGAAATCTCGGTCACTGGATCTCGTATCCGTGCTGTTGACGGTATGAGTGCTCCCACACCTGTTACTGCAATGACAGTTGGTGAACTGAACGATTTCAATCCCGGTTCAACAGTAGCAGCACAACTTGATGAACTTCCGCAGTTTTTCGACACTCCCAATGCCCAGCGTGGCACAGGTGGTGTCAGTACCATTGCAGGTGGTTCGTATCTGAATCTGCGCGGCATGGGTCTGAACAGAACTCTGGTGCTGGTTGACGGTACCCGTGTTGCGCCTGCTGATGCTCAGGGAAGTGTCAATGTTGACATGATTCCAAGTGCACTGATGTCAAGGGTTGACGTGGTAACCGGTGGTGCTTCGGCTGCCTACGGTGCAGACGCTGTTGCAGGTGTTGTCAACTTTATACTTGATCGCGAATTCGAAGGTCTGAAAACCAATTTCTCCACCGGTATTACCGAACGCATGGATGGAGAGAACTACACTGTATCTGTGGCTGGAGGCAAAGCCTTCATGGATGAACGTCTGCATCTCATCGGTTCAGTCGAAGCACGCCAGATAGATCAGGTGGGTTTTGACAGTGATGCCAGTGAACGTTTTGACAACTGGCAGGATTGGGGCCTTGTCCGCAACCCGGCATATATTTCTGCAACAGCAACACCGAATGTGCCTATCCGTGTACATGCCCCCAAAGTGTTTGATGCCCGTACTTCCCCGCAAGGCATGATCATTACTTCAGGAGGCGGGTTCAAATACACAAACTACACATTTACGGATGACGGTAAAGGAATACGACCATACTCTTTTGGTAACTATGTATCGCTTTCCGGAGCAGGTGCCACCTTCAGCCAGAGTGGTGGTCAGGAATACAAATACTATGATGAGGCCAATTTCCGGGGTCCTTCCGGTCGTGATGTTGCCCAGCGCGCCATTTTCACAGGGTTGAAATATGACGTGAATGAGCGTCTGAGCATTACAGCACAGGCATCCGCTGGCCGCAGCGAGTCCAACTCCTATGGTCAACATGCCAATATCGCCATTGCCGGTTCACTGTATTCATGGAAGATTTTCCGCAACAACGCCTTCCTGCCAGCAGAACTTGGCGCAGAAATGGACAGACTCAATCTGGATATGATTCGTGTCAGCACAGCCGGCATCATTGACGGCCCCGGTCTGGTCAACATCTACGACAACCGCGGAGACCGCAGCATCCAGGAGTCGCAGCAGTATCGCATCGGTTTTGATTTTGACATTGACAGTAACTGGAATCTCAATGGTCAGTACCAGTATGGTGAATCCACCATTCAGACAGGTGTCCTGAATGTGCCACGTATCGACAAGTTCTTCATGTCACTGGATGCGGTTCGTCATCCCACTACCGGCGAGATTGTCTGTAACATTTCCGTTGCCAATCCAACAGCTGAACAGTTGGCTGCATTCATGGTTGGCAAGAAACTGCCTAGTGCCCTGGACCCTCTTGGCGTTGAGGCAGACTCGCCAATTGGCCCCTTGAATCCATCGGAATGTGTGCCGATGAATCCTTTTGGTACCGGTAATGCCACTCAAGCTGCCAAAGACTGGATACTGGATGAAGAGAAGAAGCAGGTGCGTGTTCTTGAACAGGATTTCGCAGAATTGCTGCTTACTGGTGTGGTGTATGAAGGGTGGGGCGCAGGTCCCATCTCTCTTGCTACTGGTCTTACCTGGCGTGATGAATCCTTCACCCAGAATAACCGTCCTGCCTATGGTGAACGTGGACTTTTGAACGTACCTGCACTTGGCATCCGGGCAATACCGGATGGTTTTGCCGGTGCCGGTAACCGTTCACTGCATCCCTTCACTGCCATTGGTGCCGGCGGTGGAGCAAGGGATGTCTGGGAATGGTATGGTGAGTTGAACGTTCCGATCTGGGAATGGGAATCCGGTAAGACCTTTGGTGGATCCATGGCATACCGCAGTTCGGAGTATTCTGCGGCAGGTCGCCAGGAAAGCTGGAAGATCGGTCTGGATGCGCAGTTGACCAACGACATTCGCTGGCGCGCAACCAAATCCAGCGACATTCGCGAACCCAACTTTGCCGAGATATTCCTGACAGGTACCGGTGGCGGCAATGTAACTGACCCTTTTCGCGGCAATGAAAGCAACAATGCCCTTACTGTTTTGGCCACCTCCAACCCGGCACTGGGTTCTGAACAGGGTGAAACAATCACTACAGGGTTTGTCTGGCAGCCAACTTTTGTAGAGTGGATTGATGGATTCCAGGTTTCACTGGACTGGTATGAAATCAATCTTGCCGGTGCTGTAGCCCCTTACGGTGCACAACGTATTGTTGATGACTGTTTTGCCACCAACAATCCGGGTGTATGTGCACTGATCCAGCGTTTGCCACCTACTGGTGATGGCCAGGCAACAGGTCCGATTTCACGTATTCTCAACCAGAACATCAATGCGGATGTGGCACAGACTCGCGGTATGGACATGGAAGTGCAGTATCGTCTGGAACACAATTTTTTTGGTACTGAAGCAGAGTCGCTGACTGTCAGGGCCCTGTTGGGTTATCTGGGTGAAAACTCAACGACTACAGCTGCAGGGACCACACAGGATAATGCAGGTGGCCAGACCAGACCTGAATTCACCGGTGTTGTGTCTACCAATTACAGCATTGGCAACTGGGGTGTCATGCTGCAGGGCATCTACTACGACAGCGTAATGTACAACATCAACTGGATAGAAGGGCGGGATGTGGATGACAATTCCATTGCTTCCAATACCATTTTCAACCTGGCAACGTCTTACCGGGGTGAAATGGACAGTGGCATGACATGGAGAGCTGCATTCAATATTACCAACCTGTTTGATCGTGAGCCTTCAATAGTGGCAAATACCACCGGTCAGGGTCTCATCGCAGGACATGATTCACTGGGAAGACGTTATCAGTTGAGCCTGAACATGGACTTCTGATAGATCAGTTCTTGCCGTAAAACAGGGCGGTGCCATCGGGCACCGCCTTTTTTTGTAGCGAAAATCCGCAATACCCTGGTGCTACCATGGATCCTGATTGTTCCTTTCTGAGTGGGGTAGAGCTGGCAGCTGCCTGTGTATATACTGCAGGAAAACAGCAATAGCAGTCTGGCAAGCCAGTAAACTGCAGAGTGGAAAATCATGGCAGACGATGCAATTTCTCCCCTGAATCTGGAATACGCCTTTACTGTAACCATGTATTTCAATGAAAGAATCGACTTCAAGGGTCCGCGTGGTGGCAAAGGCTATGTTCCGCCCGAGCGGGGTGAAATTAGTGGTCCGCTCCTCAATGGCCGTGTAGTGCCTTACAGCGGCGCTGACTATGCAATATTCAAAGAGGTCAGTGAAGGCATCAAGGTCAACACCCACTACATGCTGCAGTCGGATGATGGAGTATGGATATACATCAACAATCGCGGTTACCTGCACCGTTCTCCTGATCCTGAAAATCCTGGGCAGAGCCGGCTCTATTTCAGATTCACCCCGTTTTTCGAGGCACCGTTCGGCAAGTATGAATGGATGTCGAAAACCCTTTTTGTGGGTACGGGTGAAAGACTTTCCAATCCGGATCGATCCGTTTTTACCTATTACGCAGTACGTTGATCCGTTTCTGCTGCATTATAAATTTTCATTGCACAACAAGAGGAAAATTCAATGAAATTCATCACCTCGCTTTCACTCATGGCTTCACTGCTGTGCTATGGACAGCTGGCCTCGGCACAGGAACCAGTGGTTGGAGTTGCCGACCCTGAATCCCTGTTTGTGGACGCTGATCCGGTCAAACACCGTAACAAGCAGGCTGCACTGCATATCATGCGTGAACTGCTGCAATGCAACCAGTGGGATACTGCCGGCAACTGGATTACCGACCGTTATATCCAACACAATCCGAACGCTGCATCCGGTTTGGCAGGTGTAGTGGTATTTTTTACGGCGACGAGACAACCAACTGAAAACTGTGGCGAACTGACAACGCCTGTTGTGGCTGTTACTGCAGAAGGAGATCTGGTAACCGTGATGATTGCCCGAGAGTACACGGATGCCAATGGCAACCCCTATACCTCAACCTGGTTTGATACCTGGCGTTTTGTCGACGGTAAAGCCGATGAGCATTGGGATCCGGCTACCAAGTAACATTCCTGGCTGATTTTGTATAAAAACCTGCTCACGTTAACGTGAACAGGTTTTTCAGATCTTTTCATTCTTTCGGCATAGCTGCAGATATGGGAGAAGATAAGAGAAATAGAATCAGGACGCCTACAACTGGGATATATCAGGCTGCACAGGGAGCGTCAGGCGAGGAGCGGAAGCGAGCGAGCTGACTCTCCCTGGGTCGCCGGGTGCCACAGGGGTTGAAAAGGTGTCCTGCAGGAAATCCCTGGTTAGTCCTGCCAGAGTGAATGGATGTAGTAGGGCAGGAATACCGAAACGCCTTCCATGCGCTCGATTTCCCCATTCCGTATCCTGAATATTTCAAGCATGCCTCTGGCGTTGGGATATTCCACCTCCACTTTCAGCGTTTTGCCACTGGTGCTCATGTACTCGACGTAGCGCGTGGCATGATCCTCTATGGACAACGCAACTACCACGCCGGTTTCCTCGTTGACCACCGGATAGCGGCGGGCGCGTATGCGATCAACAGGCTTATAAATGCCTTCGAGCAATTGGGCTTCACATCCTTGTGCCACTTCTGCAGTCCAGTGATCCCCATGGGTAGTGTTGACCCCGTTGGTAATCCGTACACAGTCGCCACTGAGCGTAGTGAATACCTTGCCATCATTCAATTGCTTGCTGTTGAACCAGCCATCGACCAGCGCAATCATGCGTTCCCGGGAAGTGCTTTCATTCCTGTCCAGTGTGTCAGAAAAGCTGGCATGAGGGCGGTAACCGTCTGTGGCATTGAACAGGTCAGGCGTTCCTTCCCGGCCAAGATAGCTTTCGACATCCACTATCTGTCTGTTCTCGATACCGAGGCGCAAGCCATGATAAGCCGCCTGTCCGTGTTCAGTGGTTATCCCCAGCCAGACGACATTGCCGGTGCTTGCATCTGCCACCATGAAACCCTGTTCATGATTGACTCCCGGGCCAGCTCCCCAGAAACCGTCACCTATCATCATGGCCACATTGTTTTCGGTGTAACGAACGCGGTCTCCCCACGGCAACTTTGATGCATCCTGATCAGCAACGTCATTGAGGTATTGCCCGGCAATTTCCAGCAGGCAACTTTCATCACAGTCAGGATTCTGCGCATAAGATGAGCTTGTACTGATAACAACAAGGAGAACGCCGGGAAAAAACTGTTTGTATTTCATTTGTTTACCTTGGCTCAACGTGTCTGGAAATCAGGATTGCCAACGGCAAACGGGGAGGGCATGAAATAGGGTACATAGGTAAAAACAGCCTCTATGCGCCAGATTCTGCCATTGCGAATCTTGAATGCTTCCAGCAGGGAAATGGAGTTGGGCCATTTCAGCACCGTTTGCATTTCCCGGCCGTCTTTGAGTGTGTAACGGTCAAAGGTATTGGCGTGATCAAAAAAGCCGGTGGCGAGAATCACACCACGCTTTTCGTCAATCAGCGGATAGCGCCGATTGCGGATACGCTTGTTGATCCTATAGATACCCAGTCTCAACTGCGGTTCACAACCTGAAGCGATAGTTGCTGCTGTGCCACCCCCTTCACCGCTGCCTGCAGTGGTCAATACGCCATTTTCAAGTCTGCCGCAGTCAGGATCGAACTGGGTGAAAATGTCACCATCGTTCAGTTCAACCGTATTGAAGTAACCATCAGCCACTGCCACCAGACGTTCTCGGGGTCTTTGCTGTTCAACTGGCAGAATATCGTCCCACACCGGATCATGGATAACGGTATCGGGATTGCCAAAGGGTTTAGGCATGTCTGGCAGACGGTTGATGATGGTTTCAATTTCGGAGATCAATCCGTCCTCAACCTGGATACGCATTGCATAGTAGGCCGGGTTGCCATGCTCCTCTACGAGGCCGAACCAGGCAGCATTGCCTGTCTGTTCATCTGCAATGGTCATTTCACCATCACGCACTTTGGATATGGTGCCCCATATGCCATCGTTTCCTACGGGCATAACTACATCGTTTTCTGAAAATATGACATCAGGTGCCAACCGTGCGCTGGAGAAATCCCTGTCTTGTAGTGCTTGCATGTAGTTGTTGGCATAGCCGATCAGGCAATCGTAGTCGCAATCAATCTTGATAACGGCACTGGATTGGCCAGGTGCCTGGGCATGCACCAATGGCGTGAAAAATGCGCCAAGCAGCAGAGGTACTGTCATTCTGTAACGTTGTATGTTCATGATTGTGATACTTCTAGTCTGTTGAATATCAGGGGAGTGAAATGGCGTACAGCATGAAAGGTGGAATTTCCTGGCCACGCAGATCAGGATTGAACAGATAGCCTATGTTGCTTTCTATAACATAGACAGTGCTGTTCACCACTGTAGCTCCCGGGCTCGACAGCAGATCGTCGCGCAGCACAGTCATGCGGGCAATGTTGCCTTCGATATCAACAATGCTCAGTCGCCCTGTAGTGCTTTCGGCCTGGATGAAGCGATTGCCGCTGACCAGACGCATGCCGTCGGGGCCACCCAGTTCATGTGAAACATCCAGTGTGACAATGTTGCCCATGTTGCCATCCCGGGCTGATTCTATTCGATAGATTTTCTGGCTTCGCACGTTATTGGCATATAGTGTGCCGTCTTCGCTGAAAACAATGCCATCAATTCCGACCAATTCTGGATCAGAACCAAAAAGGGCCAGTGCATTTGCTTGTGGTTCCAGCCGGAAAATTCGGCCATTGGGCGTGTCGCTTGCAAAGGCAGAGCCATCCGGAGCAATGGTGACATCGTTGCAGGCCGATGCCGGAGGAGGGAAGTCATAACTGCCTTTGAGTTCGCCTGATTCAAGATCAAAGGCTTTCAATGCGCTGATACCTTCCGAACGCTCGGGCCCGAAAGCATTGGGTACCGAGCATAACCACAGGGTGTTGTGTGCATCGTCCGCCAGTATGCCAAGAATGGTGAGGATGCCGTTGTCTTCGTTATGCCTGATCCAGGCATAGGCCTGGTCGGCACCGGGTGCTGCGCGATAGACATTTCCCTTGACACTGCCTGTGTAGATTGTGCCGTCAGCGCCGGCAGAAATGCTTTCAGGAAAGACCTCAGTGTCCATGATCCTGATATCAGGCAAAGGCTGGCTACAGGCAGCAGAGGCAAAGCAAAGCGAGGAAAAGACCAGCGTCATACTGCCAGACTTCATGTCGTCATCTCCCGGATTGGGTGAAATTGCATCCGGGCCTTGTAAGAGGCCCGGCGATCCACCCTGTTATTGTTATGTAAAGTGCAACAGCGGAGGATAATAACCATGTAGCTGCAATCAGTAAAACTGCTTGAAGATACGGCAGGGGTGGCTATCATTTCGTCCATCGCCGGCAATGTGCCGGCCCAATGCATATCAGTATCATGAAAGAAAAGCCTGTTCTTTTTCTTTTGCCCGGCCTGCTGTCTGACAGCATGGTCTGGGATCATCAGGCCAATGTCCTTGCAGAAGTTGCCGACATCAGAATTCCCGATTTACGCAGCTTTGACAGATTTGGCGACATGGCATCACATGTCCTGGATGAAGCCCCTGAAAAATTTTCTGTTGTCGGGCATTCCATGGGAGGCAGGGTTGCACTGGAGCTTGTGCACCTGGCCGGCAGCCGGGTTGAAAAACTGGCCCTTCTTGATGTTGGCGCGCACCCTGTTCAGTCGGGTGAGTATGAGGAACGCATGGCGCTGGTTCACCTTGCCGAGAATCAGGGGATGGAAGCACTTGCAGACAAGTGGATTCCACCCATGATCCATCCCGACAGGCACCAGGACGAGGCTTTGCTTGGGGAAATCAGGCAGATGGTATTGAGACATGATCCGCAGGATTATCGCAGACATATCGAAGCTGCACTTTCACGGGAAGATCAGAACCGTTACCTGCCGACAATTGCACAGCATGTCCTGCTGATTTGTGGCGAGGAAGATGAATGGAGCCCGGTTGAACAGCACCGGGAAATTGCCAGGATGATTCCTGATGTAGAACTGGTGATCGTCAAGGATGCCGGTCACATGGTGACCATGGAGCAGCCGGAAGCGGTAAGTGCATTGTTGTCAAGCTGGTTTACCGCTTCCTGAACCAGATTTTTCAGATTTCCTGTTGACGGAAGTAGGCGTCATTGTTTGGTGTATGGTCGCCAGCCAGCCAGCGCTTCAGTTCACTGTGGGCTTTTGGCAATACATCGGCATTGATCTGCTCGACATCAGGATGATCGGTGCATAGTTCGACGATCATGTTATCCGGGTCCAGAGCATACAGTGAGTTACAGTATCCGTGTTCCAGAAAGTAATACTTGTCCTGGGGGTAATTGATGTCCTTGAGCTTCTGCAGCAGCGACTGCTGGAGGTTTTTTTCAACCTTGAGTGCAATGTGCCGGAATCCTGAAACCGGCAGTTCCGGTCCGAATTCTGCCTGGTCATCTGCATCTGCAAACTGGAAAAAAGCCAGTGCGCTGCCATCTTCGATACCGAAAAAGCAGTGGCAATAGGTACGTTCCTTGCCGAAAAGCTGGGTTTTCTCACACCAGGTGGCAACCAGAGGAAAACCAAGCACGTCTTCATAGAACCAACGGGTCTTCTCAAGATCCTTGGCCACATAAGCATTATGGTGAAGTCTGGAAGGTAGTTTCTGCATTGCTCTTTCCTCATTCGGTGTACTGACCTGCATACTTCAAGGATGCCCGGGTCATCATGTTTGAACTTCATGACCCTGAACAGCCTGGCAGGCTGCAATACGCAACCATAATTGAAATCATTGCAGGGCTTTCAAGGCAACAGATATCCGGGCTTTTCTTCCTGACCTGTATGCTGGCTGGAAAGTAGACCGGGGGATAACTGCAATCAGCTTGCGAGAATATCCTGCAGGATTTGCAATTACAAGAATGTATGGACTTGCAGGCCCATGACTGAAATTTCAGCAGGGGTCTATAACAGGTTTCGTCTGATGCCCGGGAGAACTCCCATTTCAGGGGCGGTGGCACCCTGTTTCACCAGGTGATATAAATTTTTTCTTCAGGTGTCCTGTTGATAATTGTGTATCAGATTTTCAATTATGTCTCGCTGGTGCCCCGACATTTTTCCGGTATCCGGAATGAAAAAAAACGGGCAGCCTGTATGGCCGCCCGTTCCTTGTAATGCAACTGCAGTAAACGGATCAGAACTCGTAATTTACACCAACTGTATAACGACGACCCAGTATGTCATACAGGCCGCTGATGCCCGTACCGATACCGGTACGACCCACAGTGCCGGGAGTGACGATCGGGGCCTTGTCGAACAGGTTGTTGACGTTGGCATACACTTCCAGTTTTTCATCAGCCAGGAAGTTTCCGCTCAGACGAAGGTCCCAGTAGGTGATGGAAGGCACACTGTTGTCATCAATCGTACAGATCGTGCTACCACCGGTACACAATGCCAGATTGGAATTGGCAGGTCTGGCTGACGCCGGGATGGCTGTAGCGCTTTCAAGACGGGTACGATCCAGCACACCACCATCAATCCAGCGACCCTGCAGGAAGGCAGAGTAGGGACCATAGTTGTATGTAACACTGGATGTGACCTTGTATTCGGCAAAGCCGAAAGCACCGATCTGTCCAACTCGGTCATCACGAATGCCACCCGGATTCTTGACGGAGTTTTCTTCCAGCCAGCTGGCCAGGAAACGCCAGTTCAGGCTTTCGGAATTGTTTCCGATCCAGCTTACATCCGTACGATAGCGCAGCTCCATGTCCATACCGCTCATCCGCTGGTTGGCCAGGTTGATGAAAACTGCTTCCACACGATCAATCTGGCGGAAACCGTTCTGGGTTGGATTGGTTACCGGGCCGGCCGGCGTAATCACATACTGGCACAGGCTTACATCACCGTTACGGCAGCTGTCGACGATATTCTGGGCAGTCAGCTGGGCAAGGGCCTGTGAAACGTCAATGTCATACATGTCTAGCGATGCAGAGAATCCGTCCAGCCACTCAGGCTGGTAGACCACACCTGCAGTAATGGTGTCTGCTTCCTCGGGGCTCACATTCGGGTTACCACCAGACAGTGAGGCTGCAGAAACCACGTTGTCATTATCCCAGGGGTTGCGCACGTTGATACCGCCGCGGGTCTGGTCATAACGTTCACGCAGAGTAGCTGCACGCACATCACGGGAAGAGGTAGCCCTGACACGCCACTCGGAATTGATGGTCCAGTTCAACCCCATTTTCCACGCCCAGATGTCACCGGAGCCTTCATAGTCGGCCCAGCGGGCTGCCAGGGAGGTTTCCAGTGTTTCTGCAAAGCGCGCACCATTGAGAAGAGGAATATTGAATTCCGAAAATGCCTCTTTTACATGATAGCTGCCGCCAAAGGCGCGCAATGAGCTGAACAGTACGGAGCTGGAGTTGGCATCACCCAGGTAACCGGCAGGTACGAAACGCACACCTGCAGGACCACCGGCAGTATCAGTCAGCAAACCACGAACACCAGCGGGCATCAGGCCCACATCGCTCATCAGGCGGCCGTCCACGAGGGCAGGGTATTCATCCGAAGGATTCAGGGTGCGCTGGTCGAACTGCTCCTTGCGATAGGATGCACCAAAAGCGGCATCTACCGGACCGGCACCAAAGCCGCCGAATATTTCACCGTTAAGAACCACTTCAAAGAAGTCCTGATGGGTCCACTGGCGGGCTATCTTGTTGTCGCGGTCCATGATCCAGTCTGCAGCTGCCTGGCTGATGTTTTGCACACCACCGAAAGTATTGATCGGACGGCAGTCGGCAAACAGGCCGCCATTGCCTCCCTGTGAAGCAGGCGTGGTGAACTGGGGCAGGTTGACACGACAGATGGGCTGGCCGGTAACCGGGTCAGCTACTGCATCCAGTGCAATCGGCATGCGGTCAACACGAACGCCATTGATGGTGACAAAATCCTGTACGTTCTTGCCATACTGGTAGTAGGCATCCAGGTTCCAGCCGTCAAGTATGCCTCCCGTGAAATCATGGGTGATACCTGTTGTCAGTGAATACATTTCGTTTTCGGTGATCTGGGCGGATTCACCAAGCGGGGTATCGTCAACGTTGAGTGCGAAGAATCCGTAACCGACATTGTCACGACCATTGTCGCGGATCAGTTGTGACACTTCAGGACGCAGGAAAGCGTTTTCGGCATAGATTCGCCCCTGCCATCCGGAAAGCAGAGAAATGCTTTCACGACGGTCATTGGCTTCGTTCTGTGCCCACAATCCCTGCATGAAGACATTTGTGTCAGCACCAAGATCATAGTCAGCAAACAGGAAACCGTTGACGCGCTCGTATGAGCTGTTCAGATCGGGATCCGAATTCACGCCGTAGCCGTTGGCGACATCGGAATAACACAGACAGCCATTGTTCATTGCGCCAACACCATTGAATCCCAACGGTGCAACAGATCCGTCACGCTGGAATTCAAGACGGTTCAGTGCGGGTTTGCCAGTATCGATGATCACGCCGGTGTTGCTGAAATTGGTCGGTCTGACATAAGGACGGATTATTTCTGTAGGTCCGTTGGCGTCAGGGTTTGTGATCCTGGCCCGGTTCATGATGTAGTCCCGGTCGGTGAGCGATTCGAAAGAGCGAATAGGGGCTACATCAAAGGCAGCAATAGAGCCGAGGATATGCAGACCACTGTCAAACTCGTATCCGAATGCAGCGCCGGTTTCCCAGGTACTACCATCGCCAAGTTCGTTGATACCGGCCTGAGCATGGGTTTTCAGTCCCACGTAGTTGGTATCAAGAATGAAGTTGACCACACCGGCAACAGCATCAGTACCATAGCTGGCAGAAGCACCACCGGTAACTGTTTCAACTGACCTGAGCAGATCTTCAGGAAACAGGCCCACATCTACTGTCCCGAAACGGTTGCTGGGCACGATACGTTTGCCATTGAGCAGGGTCAGAGTGCGGTTGGTGCCTGCGCCACGCAGGTTCACGTTGGAACCGCCTGAGTTCTGACCACCGTTGACACCATCTGGTGTCAGGTTGGCATAGAACTGTGGCATTTGGGCCAATCCATCTATGAGGTTGCCCGGCGCCATGGCGGCAAGTTCAGCGGCTTCCATTGTGGTTACCGGTGTTGGTGTCTCCATGGTGCTGCGACTGATGCGGGAGCCGGTAACCCTGATCTCTTCCACCTCCTGGGCAGTTGCCATGTTCGTAAAACTGCTGCCAAGAATAACGCTTGCTCCTATAGCAGTGGCAATGCTGCTGCTGAGCCTGGTACGACAAAATATATGCTTGCGCATTTATCTAACTCTCCCCTGGAGAATGATTGAGATAATGAAAAAGCACCACATACGCACGAACCCACCGCCCTTGAAAAGACCAGATATGTCTTGCCAAAAATTGTGGATCAGTAAACGCGCTCTGTTGGCACTTACCTAGGGATCAGGTTTTCCAGGAAGGAATCCTTGATGCGGTGGATACCGCTTTCGATAGGCGGCGCGATTCTGCCTGCAGGAATATGTAAAGTAAATTAATCCCGGCTTAACATGAATGAACTTTGGTCAAGCCGGGATAAAAGAGTGGGGAGGTTTCCCGCAAGTGGGGAGTGGGCAAGGGAATCAGATCAATCCCAGCTCCCGGTTTACGATCGCAGTACCTTCGGTCAGTGCGCGCAACTTTGCTCTGGCTGATTCACGAGGCAGGTATTTCAGTCCGCAATCGGGAGCCGCAATCAATCTCTCTGGTGGGAGATACTGCAAGGCTTTGCGGAGTCTTTCAGCAACAATCTGTGGTGTTTCGGGTGTTTCATCTCCCAGATCAAGCACCCCCACCATGATGGTTTTGGTAGCCAGGGTTTCAAGGGCTGCTTTCAGATTCAGGGATCTCGGCTGTGCTGCTTCAATACTGACCTGTTTGACATTGATCTGTTCAACCAGCGGCAGACAGGAATAGCCGTCATCATTCTTGTCGCTGACCATCGCGGCATAGCCGAAACAGACATGCAGTGCCGTTTCACCAATCACACCTTCAAGTGCCTTGTTTACAGCTCTTACACCATAGGCTGCGGCTTCGTCCTGCCGGGCCTGCAGATAGGGTTCGTCAAGCTGGACAATGTCAGCTCCGGCAGCGAACAGGAACTTCATCTCCTGGTTGACCACTTCAGCGTAACCCATGGCCAGTTCTTCCGCGCTCTTGTAATAGTCGGAAACAGCCAGCTGTGAAAGTGTAAAAGGCCCGGGTATGGTGATTTTGACAGTCCTGTTGGTGTGGGCCTTCATGAATCGCAGGTCATCGGCATGCACTGATTTTTCCAGTTTCAGGGGGCCGGAAACCAGAGGCACCTTGTTGGGTTTGCCGGCACGTCCAACCAGGGTTTCATATTTTTCCCTGTTCACCCCTTCAGGGGCATTGGCCAAAGGTGCAGAGTAACTTTCCCTGCGGACTTCGCCATCGGTCACAATATCAATACCGGCAAGTTCCTGGTCTTCCAGAATACTCAAAACGGCATCGTCCATGGCTTCGTGGAGAAGCTCAGGCGGAATGCGCCACATTTCACCACTGATGATGCGGGCGGGAAGGCGGGTTTTGAGGGCGTGACGGTCAATCAGCCATTCTGGCTGGGCATAACTTCCGACAAGGGCAGTGCGGATTCTACTTGCAGGCATGGTTTTCTTCTTGTTTCTGGAAATTTTACATGATTATACAAACAGCTTCCGGGGTACAGGAAATTATAAACATACGGATTGGCAAGGTAGACGGATGGAGCAGAGGAGGTAATGGTTCAGGAGCAGAGTGAGGGAAAGATCATTTATCCTTAAGTAGAGCCGGAACCGGGGATGGCCTGTTCGGCCACCCCCGCAATACCCGAAATTTCAACGGTTGGCGTTCGGGCCAAAAGGATTGTAGTCAGAGCCATCAATCTGCT
>JAURLQ010000076.1 GCA_030831125.1 Gammaproteobacteria bacterium | reverse complement strand
TTTACGGCGTGTCGAAGAAACAATAGTTGCAAGCCGCTCTTTTCATTCTACTGAATACAAACCGGAATTCCTGCTGTAAGGCCCGGCTATCAGGGCAATGCCCAATTGCAGCAGTTTCGGTTAGGAGCGCAAGGGCAAGAACGTTATAATCGCGCCTTTACGCAAACCAAACTGCCCTTGCCCATGAAAAAAGTGTTGTTACTGCTTCTTTGCAGTCTAGTTCTTGCCTCCTGCGGCCAGAAAGGCCCCCTTGTTCCACCGGCAGCGGCAAGTACGTTTTCCGGTACCGGGCACTGAAGTCATGCCGATGAACCCTTTTACCTACAACAGCAACGGCCAGCTCCTTGCCGAGCAGGTATCCTTGTCTGCTATAGCCGCCACCTATGGCACGCCCTGTTTCGTCTATTCCCGTGCCATGCTGGAAAATCGGTTTGCGGCCTACAGCCAACCCCTGCAGAACCATGACCACCTGGTCTGTTATGCCGTCAAAGCCAACTCCAATCTTGCAGTGCTCAATGTACTCGCACGTCTGGGTGCCGGTTTCGACATCGTGTCTGGCGGAGAACTGGCAAGAGTGCTGGAAGCTGGCGGTGATCCGGAAAAAGTGATTTTCTCCGGCGTGGGCAAAACCATAGAGGAAATTCAGCAGGCCCTTGAAGCAGGTATTCACTGTTTCAATGTGGAATCAGCAAGTGAACTGGAGCGGCTTTCAGCTGTTGCAGACAGCATGGACAGGGTGGCCAGGATTTCCCTGCGAGTAAATCCGGATGTCGATGCCCAGACCCATCCGTATATTTCCACCGGACTCCGTGACAACAAATTCGGTGTTGCATATGAAGATGCCATTGCTTTCTATGCCATGGCCAGCAAACTGCCGGCTCTGGAAATTGCAGGTGTTGACTGCCACATAGGCTCCCAGCTTACCAGCATGGCACCTTTGCTGGATGCACTGGATCGTATGCTGGCCCTGATTGATGCGCTGGGAGAAGCCGGTATCACCATCAAACATCTCGACATGGGTGGCGGGTTGGGCGTGCAGTATCAGCAGGAGTCTCCGCCAGAGCCATCTGAACTGATCAATGCCATTATCAAGAAAGTGGGCAAGCGCAAACTGAAGCTGGTATTCGAGCCCGGGCGCTCCATTTGTGCCAATGCGGGTGTCATGCTGACCAAAGTGGAATATCTCAAGGAAACGGCCCACAAGAATTTTGCCATTATTGACGGTGCGATGAACGATATTCTGCGTCCCGCGCTTTATCAGGCTGTCATGAATATCATCCCTGTCATCAAGCCTCCTGCTGATCGCGCAGTAAAAACCTGGGATATTGTCGGCCCGGTTTGTGAATCTGCCGATTTCCTGGGCCGGGAGCGCGACCTGGCACTCGCCCAGGGTGATCTGCTGGCTGTGTGTTCTGCAGGGGCTTACTGTTTCAGCATGAGCTCCAACTACAACACCCGGAACCGGGCTGCAGAAGTCATGGTGGATGGCAGCAGCCACACACTGGTCCGCAGGCGGGAAACCTGGGCCGACCAGATCGGCCTCGAACGCACACTGGACTGAAACCATGCAAATAAAATTCAGCAAAATGCATGGCCTGGGCAACGACTTCATGGTGCTGCAACTGCTGGACCAGCAATTGACCCTCAAAGAAAGTCTGGTACGGCAATGGGCAGATCGTAAAACCGGAATCGGGTTTGACCAGCTGCTGTTGATCGAGAACACCAACACGCCCGGCTGTGATTTTTCCTACCGGATATTCAATGCAGACGGCGGTGAAGTAGAACACTGCGGTAATGGCGCGCGCTGTGTACCCCGTTTTCTTTTCGAAAATGGTTATACATCCAAAACGGAAATGACATTTGCTATGGCGCGGGGCACCATACAGACCAGACTCGAAAGTAATGGCATGGTCACAGTAAACATGGGCATTCCAGTGCTTGATCCTGCCGATATACCCTTTTTGGCGCCAGCGCCTGCACTTACCTACCCGCTAATGGTTAGTGGCAACGAATATGAAATCAGCGCAATATCCATGGGTAATCCGCATGCGGTCATGCTGGTTGACGACACGGATACTGCACCTGTCAGTGAACTGGGACCACTTATTGAATACCACCCGCATTTCCCGGCGCGGGTAAATGCAGGGTTCATGCAGGTGACGAGTCCCGGTACAATCCGGATCAGGGTTTACGAACGCGGCGCTGGCGAAACACTTGCCTGTGGAACAGGTGCCTGTGCAGCTGTGGTTGCTGGTCGTTTGCGCGGCCTCCTCAATGAAGCTGTTGAAGTCACAACCCGGGGCGGCATTCTCGGTATTTCCTGGGAAGGCACAGCACAGGACCCTGCACATCCCTTGTGGATGACTGGCCCTGTAACAAGCGTTTTCGATGGATTAGTGTATATATGACAGCAAAATCAGGGGCCGGCAATCAGGATATGGCGACGCAATCGTCAACTGCAACAAGTGAAAAGGCCCCTCTGGCCACAGCGCCCCTTGATGATGCCGCTGTTGCAGAGTACCTCAGGGAAAACACGGATTTTTTCATCCGTAACAGTACCCTGCTGCTTGAACTGACTATTCCGCATGAAAGTGGGAAAGCCATATCCCTGCTGGAGAAACAGGTCGCTGTCTACAGGAACAAACAGGACAACATAGAACAGCGCTTCCAGGACTTCCTGGATAATGCCCGGGTCAATGACAATCTGTTTGAGAAGACCCGTCTTGTCATTCTTGACCTTATACAGTGCACGACGCTACAGGCACTGTCTGCAACCATTGCAAAACGCATCTGCAATGACTTTGATGCAAGTATCTCTGCACTGGCATTCATCAATGACAACAACATAACAAATGCTCAATCCGCACGAATCATCTCCACGAAAGATGCAGCTGCCATTCTTGGCAGCGATTACGAAAAACAGCGCACATGGTGCGGACGACTGAACAAGGAGCAGCAGAAGATCCTGTTCGGGGAAGAAAAATCCTCAATGATTTCTGCAGCCCTGGTGCCAGTACATCTGCCCGAAACCGCAGCAATCAGGAAAAGCCATGGCTTGCCACTGCTACTCATAGGCAGCGCAGAAGAACAGCATTTCAACAGCTCTCTGGATACACTCTTCCTTGATTTCATTGGCGAAGTGTTGAGTGTTCATATGCAGCAACTGGCTTCCGGCTCCTGATTGCCATGTCTCAACACCCGCTGGTTTCGGTTCTTGTTCGTACCAGAAACAGACCTCAGTTATTGCAGGAAGCACTTGCTTCGATAAAGTCACAGCAGTTCAGACCCTTGCAGGTATTGGTCGTCAATGATCATGGCGACAATCATGCAGTTCTGCTCGGAAGTTTCACTGAACCTGATCTCTCGATAGCCTGGATAGAAAACAGCACACCCGGGCGCTCCTCTGCCGCCAATACCGCACTTGATGCTGCAAGTGGCAACTACTGCCTGTTTCTTGATGATGATGACTTGATCGATCCGCAACATATCAGCAATCTGATGCAGGCATTGACTGATCACCCTGACTGTCTGGCCGCCTATTCTGCTGTGCGTACCCTCGATGAGCATGGAACAATTGACAATCAGGCATTTGCAAATGAATTTGATGCCGGCCGACTTTATACCGAAAACTACATACCCATCCATGCCGTACTCTTCAACAGATCCCTGATTGAAAAAGGCTGTCGTTTTGATACAGACATGGATGTTTATGAAGATTGGGATTTCTGGCTGCAGGCAGTACAACATGGCACTTTTATCTACCTGCCAGACTGTACTGCCACCTATCGTCTTATAGGTACGGGCGGGTTTGGCGCCAGAAACGAACCGGTCAGAGATGACGCCAGAGTCCGGCTTTATCGCAAATGGTATCCCCATATCCCTGATGACCAACTGCTGAAACTGGCAGACCGGGCCCGGGCATATCCCATGATTGCCGTCTTGCAAGCGGAGCTTGCAGACAAGCAGAAGTTTCTTGCACACCTGCAGCAAACAGAACTGCAACAGCAGACCGAGTTGAAAAGAAGAGCCGAGGCAATCAACGAAATCAACCTTGAACTCAATGAAACCCGCAGCAACCTGAATGTTGTACGCCAGGATTTGCACAAAACCTCGACAGCATTGGAAATCGCACGAAACCAAACTACTGCTGACAAGGCCCTCATAGCATCATTGCGCAAGGAGCTGGATGTAATCATGAACAGCCGTAGCTGGAAGCTCACCAGACCGCTGCGACTTTTCACCAGGGTACTGTACTTCTACAGGCAGGAAGGGTTCAGCGGTGTGTGGCGCCGCATCGTTTTCAAACTGAACATGAATGCACCGAAACTGCCTGAAACACACAGCCTGCATCCGAAAAAGGAAGCCATCGGAAATCTGGCGTTTCCGCATTTTCAGCAGCCCGATATCAGTATAGTGATTCCGGTTTTCAACAAATCAGAATATACGTGGCACTGTCTCAAATCGATACTGCAGAACACTACCGATATTTCCTATGAAGTTATTGTTGTTGATGACTGCTCTTCGGATGATACGCCCGGGGTCCTTTCAGGAATCGATGGCATCAGGATTATCCGCAATCAGGAAAACAGTGGATTTATCCATTCATGCAACAACGGCGCCCGCGCAGCATCCGGCAGGTATCTTCTGCTGCTGAACAATGACACGGAAGTGCAGTCCGGATGGCTGGGGGCACTGCTGCAAACATTCAGCGACTTTCCTGATGCAGGCATGGTCGGCGCAAAACTGCTTTATCCCGAAGGAAAACTGCAGGAGGCTGGCGGTATAGTCTGGCGTGATGGTACAGCCTGGAATTACGGACGCGAGCAGGATCCGAACAAACCCGAATATTCATATGCCCGGCAAGTGGATTACTGTTCCGGTGCCTGCCTGCTGATTCCCAAATCGGATTTCATGCAACTGGGTATGTTTGACACTCTCTATCTGCCAGCCTATTACGAAGATACCGATCTTGCTTTCCAGGTGCGCGCATCAGGCAAAAAAGTCTATTACCAGCCGCTGGCGCGGATAGTGCATTTTGAAGGGATTACCTGTGGAACGGATGCAACAGGTGGCATAAAGGACTATCAGCGGCTCAATCAGCAGAAGTTTCTGGATCGCTGGCAAAAAACATTACAGGGACACAGACCCAATGGCCTCGTACCGGAATATGAAAAGGAACGTCACGTCAGCAAAAGAGCACTGGTTATCGATGCCTGCGTACTGACCCCGGATCAGGATTCCGGCTCCCTTCGCATGTTCAGAATACTGCGCATCCTGCAGGACCTCGGCTACAAGGTAACCTTTGTGCCCGACAATCTGGCCTGGGATCCTCTCAATACGCCCATGATGCAGGGCAAGGGCATAGAATGCCTGTATGGCCCCTATGTTCACAGCATACCGCAGCATCTGGAACACTTCGGCAACCAGTACAATGTCGTGATAGTCAGTCGTGCCGATGTGGCAGAAAAGCATCTTGATGCCGCAAAACAGTACTGTCCTGATGCAATGGTGATATTCGATACTGTGGATCTTCATTTCCTGCGGGAAACGCGTGAGGCAGAACTCACCGGCGATAGCGCCCTGATGCAGTCAGCACAACTGAGAAGGGTCCAGGAACTGGGACTGGCGCGCAAGGCGGACCTGACACTGGTGGTGAGTCCGGTTGAAACAGCACTTTTTGCGCGTGAAGCACCGGATGTCCCGGTTGCCCTGCTCTCCAACATCCATGATGTGCAGGGACGCAAGGCGGCATTCGATTCCCGCAGGGACATCCTTTTTATTGGCAGCTTCAATCACCCGCCCAATACCGATGCCATGCACTGGTTCATTGATGAAGTATTTCCGCTGATTCACAGCAGCAACCCGGACATACGCTTGCTGGTAGTGGGAGGAAACGCACCCAGATCACTGACCAGAAAGGCAACATCCCACATCATTTTTACCGGGTTTGTTTCCGACATCGAACCGATTTTTACCGGTATCAGGCTCTCTGTTGCACCCTTGCGTTATGGTGCAGGAGTCAAGGGCAAGATCAATTCCAGCATGTCATGGGGTGTGCCGGTAGTAGCAACAGCCATAGCTGCCGAGGGAATGGGACTGACTCACGGAAAGGATGTACTTATTGCCGAAACAGCCAATGACTTTGCTGCCCAGGTATTGCGCCTCTACAAGGATGAGAACTTGTGGTACCAACTGTCAGACGCTGCCATAGCAAACATTGAAGAATGTTTTTCCACCAGACTGGCAACAAACCAGCTTGCAGATATTCTCAGACATCCACGCGGGGAAGGTCGGGAGGAATCTGCGGCGGCCGATTGAAGAATTCTGCCTGAACCCAGTGCCATAGCAGTGACAACACTCCGGCTACAAGACCCGCAACAACTCCGGCATCAATAATGCCTCTCCAGGGAGATGGCGCACGACTGACCAGCAAAACAGCAATCACGATTGCTGCAGTAACGCCGAACGAGGTCAACATACGGCGCCGGGTCGCATGAAAGTATCCCATGCAGAAAACAGGTCCCAACAGGCTGAGCCAAGGCCTGTTGTTATCCCGAAGATAAAGGGCCCTGACGACAACCCGTGGCGAAAAATTCAGATGAAAGCCGCGATAACCCTCGCTGTGAATCATCAACAGCGTGAAAACAACCAGCACAATCCAGTGCAGCGCGCCCAGTTGCACATCCTGCAATTCCAGCACACGAAAAGAAAGCCTGTAGATCGCGGATGAGATCAGGGCAATAACACCAAATATGCCCCAGTAGTAACCCAATAAACGCAAGGTAGCATCCCCCAGAAGAGGGCGCATTTTATACTCTGGCACTGCCCTTCGCTACGTCTGTATCCTGTGTGGAATGACAATATTCCGGATGCAGGGGCAAACTTGCTGAGAAATTTCTCAAAGGCCCCTGAATGACGCACTTTACAAGGGTAATCTGCCTGGGCAATTTCCGGCGTAACAGCTCAATATCCCTGCTCGCAGGCGCCGGAATACCGCTGTCATCAGACAAGTGTATTTCCCAACCATTCTCCAGTCTGAGCGGACGCAAGTACAGTACGGTTACAACAGGAAGATGCTTTTGTCTGCGCAGTTCAGCACTGTTGCTTATATCCAGCAATATAGCCCGCACCAATACCTGCAGAGCAGTCATCAATACTTCTGCTTCAAACAATGGCGGCAGC